>CAZXHG010000098.1:0-32087 GCA_964639985.1 uncultured Rickettsiales bacterium | reverse complement strand
CATGGGGTGGTGCTCGATGGGGGGGTGGGCCTGGTTGTGCTGGTGGTGGGGCGGTGCGGCCACGCGGATGTGGTTGCCGATGTGCAGGTAGAGGGGGCCTTCGTTGGGGGTGTCGGGGGGGAGGTAGGTGGTAGCGGTGGTGGCGTACTGCCAGAGCTCGGGGGTGCGGTCGGACCAGTAGGCCAGGTTGCGGGCGGCAGACTGGGTGTTGCCGGGGTGGGCCAGGATGTCGTCAAGGACCTGGGCTGGATCGGGGGACGGGTTGCCGGCCATCTGCTGGTGGCGGATCAGGGCGGTGAGGGCGGGGTGGTTGGCCATGGCCTCGCGGGTGGTCTCGTCACCGGCGAGGGTTGTGAGGGCCAGTTCGGCGAAGGAGGGGTCGGTGCGGGCGGACGAGCCAGGGGGCGGCTCCTTGCCATCACCGGCCCAGGCCAGCGATGACAGGCTCCACAGCGTCACGACCGCGGCTGCGACGAGCACGAGAGGGCCGTACGGAGACTGGAATCGGGGCTCCTTCACGGTGGTCGCTCCTCCACGCCTGGACATCGTACGACCGCAGCCACCAGGGTATTGCGTCGAGGTGCGGTAGGCTTGGGTGGATGTGGCCTGCCGCCAAGCACCTGCTCCCGCTGCTCCTGCTGTCACTCCTCGCTCCCTCTCTCACCCACGCCTCCCCCACCCAAGCCCTCCTCACCCCCCTCACCGAGGGCTCCCCCCTCCCCGGCGAGCACACCCTCACCTCGTTCGCCGATCCCCAACCCACCGAGCTCCGCATCACCCTCGACGGCCCGGACGGCCGCTACGACGTCCTCTTCGTGCATCGCAGCTCGGTGCCCCACGCGTTCACCACCACCGAGCACTGCGCCATCTACTACGCCTCCCACGCCGCGTCCGAGCACACACCCCCCGGCCTGGTCGAGGCGCTGGAACACCTGGCCACGATCGCCGCCCAGCACGATCAACCGTGCGCCGACCTCGCCCCCCTGGGCCCGGTCGCCCCGCGCACCCCCTGGCACACCCCACGCATCACCCTGGGCATCCCCGCGGCCATCGCATTCGCCGCCGCCCTCCTCATCCTCGCCCTCCACCCCCTCCTCCTCCGCCTTCCCCGCCACCCCACCGCCGCCTTCGCCCTCACCACCGTGACCGCCCTCACCTGGGGCGCCTGGCTCCGCGCCATCGGCATGGCCTCCCCGTTCTGCGAGAACGCCTCCACCCACCGGATCATCCGCGGAGTCTCCTCCCTGTGGGAGATCCTCACCATGCAGGCCGTGGACTACCGCCACCCCCCGGGCACGGCCATCGTCCTGCACTTCGCCCTCTACCTCGGCCACTCCGAGTGGCTCCTCCGCCTCCCCTTCATCCTCGCCTCGACGGCGGGCATCGCCATCACCGCCCTGCTCGCCCGCCGCATCGCCGGCAACCTCGCCGGCGCCATCGCAGCCATCCTCACCGCCACCGCCCTGCCAGCCGTGATGCAAGGCAACGAGATCGGCTCCCACGCCCTGTTCATGCTGCTCGCCCCGCTCGTCCTCCTCCTCCACCTCCACCACGCCGACCACCCCACGCGAGCCCGCGCCATCGCCCTCACCGCGGCCACCGCCGCCCTGCTGTGGTCCCACTTCCTCGCCCCGCTCGTCCTCCTCCCGGTCCTCCTCCACGTCCGCCGCGCCCACGTCCTCCCCTACGCCGCCGCCCTCCTGCTCGGCTCCCCCCCGCTCGTCTACCTGGCCCTCAGCCTGTTCACCGACGCGCAGATGCACGACACCGCAGCCGCCGCCCCGGGCGCCATGTGGGGCGCCAGCACCATCGCCGCCATCGCCGGCGACGCCTGGACCCTGACCGGCCCACCGGTCGCGGCCACGCTCCTCCTCTTCGCCCTCGCCGGCACGGTCCTCTCCCCGCGCAAGGCCCTGCCCACGGCCGCGGTCGGCTGGCTCCTCCTCCTCCTCGTGCTCGCCACCACCCCCTGGCTGCGCATGCGCGGCCTGTACGCCGGGCTGGCCACCCCCTTCCTCGCGGTCCCCGCGGCCATCGCCGCCACCCGCTTCCGCCCCACCACCCGCACCCGCGCCGCCGCCACCGCGCTGCTCACCACCTTCCTCCTCACGGTCACCATCCCCTGGACCGCCTACCGCGGCGTGCGCGATCTCTCCTCCACCCGCACCACGTGCGCACCCGCGGACATCGCGTCTGTCATCGCCGCCTCCGACCTCCGCCACACGGCCACGGTGCGCGGCTACGCCCAGTGCCTGCTGGGCTTCTACCTGGCCGACGAGCCGCCCCACCTGCGGGACAGCGAGCTGGCCCACGACCACTGGGTGTACGGCGACCACCACATGCACGCCCTGACCACCATGGACGATCTGGCCGTGGACTGGCGCGCCGAGGCCGAGCAGCAGCTGCAACACCTGCTCACCGAGCACGGCCCCATCTGGCTGGTGGAGATGGGCACCTCCGAGAACACCTGGCCCGAGCTCGAGCTGGCCGGCGGCTGCGCCGAGCACCAGGCGTGGCCGCGAGGACGCCTCCTCCTCTGCACCGCCACGCCACCGTTCTGACGCGGTAGGATCCCCCCATGAGCGACCCCACCCTCCCGGACCTGATCGCCGAGCTCGACGCGCTCGAAGAGCAGCTCGAGCAGCTGGGCGAGCGCAAGGCCGAGCTGCGCACCGCCATTGCCGACACCATGGCCGCGTCCGGCCTGGACAACTACCAGACCGCCATCGGAGACCGGCCGATCCGGGTACGGATCACCCGGCAGACCAAGGTGGACTACGACGAGGACCTGCTGCGGGAGCGGCTGGGCGATCGCTACACGTTGCTGCTGGAGCCTGATCCCACCCGCATCCGCAAGAACATGGACGTGGTCGAGCCCCTGCTCGACCCGGTGCTGGACGTGGTGGGCGCGCCTTCCCGGGAACGTGTCGAACAGCTCGTGCGCGACGGCACGATCCAGGCCGGTGAGTTCAGCGGGGCGTTCAGCAAGGAGGTACGGACCACGTTGTATGTGCGACGCAAGAAGGTTCGGCCGGCCGGTTCCCGGGTCGACGAGGACGCGCCGTACTGATCACTCCCCGACCACGACCTCCACGTCGTCGAGGTACCAGCCCTCGTCCGTGGAGCCGCGATCCGTGCCGAACAGGAAGCGCACGCGGAACTGCTCGGTGCGCAGCGCGTCGTCCACGTCCACCACCACCTCGGTCCAGTCGTCGCCCTCGATGATGCCCGACCAGGCGAGCTCGCCGTCGATCTCGGGGATGCCCGCGCACTCCTCGTCGTAGTTGCCCTCGATGGTGCCGGTGTAGGGGGTGGACGGGTCTGTGGTCTGCCACGAGGAGCCGCCGTCGCCGGACAGGTATACGGCGGCGCCGTCGTACCAGGTGCCGTTGTAGTCCTCCTCCAGGCGGTACAGGTGCCAGAAGCGCAGCTGCACGGCCTGGTCCGAGCCCGCGCAGGGCGACAGGTCGATCTCCGGGGAGAACACGCCCCCGGCCTCGCAGTCGTGGTAGTCCTCGAACAGGATCGTGGCCCAGCAGTGGTCCGGGGAGTGACAGGGCGTGTAGTAGGGATCGCCGAACTCCCAGGGGTTGCCGAACCCGGTATCGGTCACGGACCCCATGAACCCCTGCTCGTCGTCCTCGAAGTCGAACAGCTGCGCGGCCGCGGAGCAGGCCTCGGGATCGACGGGCTGTTCACAGCCGACCGCCAGGGCGGCGGCGAGCGCCAGGGCGGCCAAGAGTGTCGTTCGGGTGGTCATGGTACTCCCCCTTCCGGGCCGAGACGGCCTGCACCCGTGGGTGCAGACGGTCGAGGGAGCGTATCCGGGACATCCGGCCTCGATCAATCGTCCGCACACCACGCCGGCGCCTCGATGGCGCAGCCGACCTCGGGGCGGCGCTGGTGGAAGCGGACCGGGGACGCGTCCCGCCGGGCCAGATCGTACGGACCCAGCGGGGCGAAGCGCTCGGCCTCCACGTACCAGGCCACCTCCTCGTCCGCGGGGGCGTCGAGCCAGTCGCTTGTGTAGGTGCCGCCGCCGGTGGACTCCAGGGTCAGCTCGACCCACGGGGTCTGGTCCTCGTCGTTCCACACGCGGGTCGGGGAGCTGTTCCACCACAGGCGCACCGTGTCCACCGGGCCGGCCACATCGGCGGTGATGCGGAACGCATCCCCGTCCGCCTCGAGTTCGGCGTCGACCACGGCCGGGTACTCGTCGTCCTCGCTGCCCGGCTCGGCCAGCAGGCGCTCGGCGATCAGGCCGGCGAGCCGGCCGCTGCGGTCCGTGGTGGACTCGCGCTCGTCGTTGGGTATGCGGTCGTAGCGCACGGAGTGGTCGGCCATCAGCGCGTCGAGGAACGGGGTCTCCGAGCCCAGGGGGTAGTAGTGGCCGTCGTGCATGTCGGCCATGGTCACGTCCCCGGCCACGAGCAGGAAGCGGGGCTGCAGCTGGTCGAGGAACGCCATCGGGCTGAGCGCGGCGTACGCGTCGTTGCCCGCGGGCGTGGTCAGCATCCACTCGCGGCTGAGCAGCAGGTCGGTCACGTCCGCGCCGCCCGCGCCGCTGCCCTCGCAGCCCCAGTCGGACGCGTACGCGGCCATGCCCGTGTCGAGATCCTGCAGGTGGTAGCCGCCGGGCGCGGCCACCTCGATGCGGGGGTCGACCCCGGCGGCGATCCAGGTGGCGAAGCCCTCCTTGGATCCGCCGCGCAGGGCCACGGTCTCGACCGCGCCGCCCTCGGCCTCGGCCAGGCGCTGCATCAGGGTGATGGCGAGGAGGTTGGTGCGCACCAGGGCCCAGCCAAAATTGCCCCAGGTGAGGTCGTCGGGCTCGCAGGGGTTGGCCGTGATCAGGTTGGTGAACGTGGCGTCGACCAGGTCGTTGCGGCCGGCGTAGCCCAGGGTCTCCCAGTCCTCGGCGTATTCGCCGTGGGCCAGCACCGGGATCCCCAGGCCGGCCGCGATCTCCACGGCCGGCTCCCACTCCACCAGGGAGCTGGTGTGGCGGGCCAGCACCAGGCCGGCGGCCCGGGGTGCGGCCGGCCAGCCCGGGGGCAGGTACAGCACGGCGCGCTCCTGCAGCTCGATGGAGCGCTCCTCGCCCCAGGCGTCGATGGTGTGGAAGGACCCGCCGTTCCAGTCGCCGTCGATGGCGACCACGCCGTGGTCGACGGTGGTGCGGCCGTTCTCGGTCCAGCCGAGCGAGGTCAGGGACTCCGCCTCGATGGCCGCCAGGTCGAACAGGTCGGCTGGACCGGTGATGTGTGAATCGTCGTCGTCGTCCGCTTCAGGGGGGGTGTCCGGCTCGCCGACCTCGTCACAGCCGGCCATGGAGCTCAGGATCGCGATCAGTACCCAGTGCCAGAGATTGCCCATCGTCTCCTCCATACCCCCCGTGTGGACACGCGGGTGGGGAGAAACGGAAACGGGGGCTACTGGGCCAGCATCATCGACAGGGCCGACTGGCTGGGGATCACCACGGACTCGCCCGTGGCCGGTAGCTCGAAGGGTTCGGCGCCGACCGGGCCCCAGGACCACAGGCGGTACAGGGGGGAGTCCAGGGGCTCGCGGAAGTGGAAGGCCACGGCCTTGGGTCGGCTGTCCTCGGTGAGGGTCAGCACCTCGGCGTCGAAGTCGGGCATCCAGAGGGTCTCGCCTACGGCGAACGGCACGGACACGCGGCGCTCAAGCCGGTCCACGGACTGCCAGATGAAGCCGTGCTGGCACTCGATGACCAGCGTGTGGGCGTCCTGCCGGGTCACGGTCTGGTCGCCGATGAACGACGCCAGCTGGGCCGTGCGCAGGGGCCGGTGCCGGCCCTCGGCCTCGCGGATGATCGGGGTGTAGGCCGTGGGGAACTCGTGGCCGGTGACGTAGATGTAGACCTGCTGTTCGGTGGCGGGCTCGTCCGCGGTGGTGGCGTCGCCGCTGGCGAACATGATGCCGAACACGGGCAGGCCGGCGGTGCGGCCGACCAGCATCAGGGCGGCCAGCGGCAGGTGCAGCAGCAGCAGCCCGACCACGGCCCAGCGCCGCAGCCGCGCGGCCGGGGGCCGCGTCCCGTCGCCCAGCCAGCCCAGCTCGCCCGCCTGCAGGGCCAGCAGCCCGAACGCGCCCACCCCGGCGAACGCCAGCAGCCGGTCCATGGGGAAGGCCGCGGCCAGGGGCACGAGGGAGAAGCACATGCCCAGCGCCCAGAACCGGGCCTCGGCCCGCTGCCGCAGCAGCGGCCACAACATCCACGCCAGCCCGGCCAGGGGCAGGCAGGCGATGGCCGTGGCCACGGCCTGGTCCCGGGGGGAGAAGAACATGGCCGCGTCGATGGGCGCCTGCAGCCACTGGCCGATCAGCAACATGGGCCAGCGCAGCACCAGCGCGCCGAGGAACTTCAGCGGCTCCGCGCCCGGGTCGATGTACAGGTCCGACCCGGTGATGCCGAAGCCGAAGTGGTTGTACAGCAGCCGCCACACGAGCACGACGATCGTGGCCGGCAGGATCCCCAGCAGCCTGCGTCCCCACCCGCCCCGGTCCAGGCACAGCTGCCACGCCACCAGGTAGGCGGCCGCGCCCAGGGCGGCCTCGCCGCTGAGCAGGGCCACGGCCAGCAGGACCACGGACGCCGCGGCCCAGGGCAGGCCGCCGCCCGTGCGCCAGCGCACGTGGGCGAGCAGCACGGCCACGCCCAGCACGGTGGACACCAGCACGTGGCGGTTGGCGATCCAGGCCGCGCTCATGGCGTGCGCGTCCTCCACCGCGAACAGGAGCACGGCCAGGCCGGCGACCATGCCCGCACCCGCGTGGATCCGCCGGTACAGCATCCCGATCGCGGCCACGGCCAGGCCGTACCACAGCAGGGAGTGGGCGTGCTGCACCACGAAGTTGTTCGGCGCGATCGCGTGGTCGAGCACGAACGTCGCCACGCTCAGGGGCCGGCACAGGGCGATGTTGAGCTCCGGGTCGTGCCACCAGGTGACCAGGGCCTGGCCCTTCAGCACCTCCCAGTCCACGCCGCCGGGGATGAAGTTGTACACGTGCAGCAGGGGGTGCAGCTCGCCGGCGAACGGCTCGCGGCCCTGCAGGATCAGCCACCACAGGTAGTCGTCGCCGACCAGGCCCGCGCCCAGGGCCGGCAGGCACAGCACCACGCCGACCAGGGCGGCCCAGGCCGGTCCGCGGGGGGTGGAGAAGGTCCGGGTCAGCCGCCGCATGCGCCCCCCGGGTGAGCGATCACTCGTCCCAGAAGATCAGCTCGGGCTTGGCCTTCTTGATGTGGGCCTGCAGGGCCTTGAGGTGCTTGCCCGGCAGCTCGCCCTCCCAGCCCAGGCCCGCGCCCGCGCCGGTGAAGCCCGAGTCCTCGCGCACCCAGCGCACCACGCACTTGCAGGCCAGCGAGCCGCGGCGGGTGGACAGGTGCAGGTCGAGGTCCACGGGGTCTCCGATGGTGAAGCGGTCCTGGGTGGAGTAGAAGATGCCGCCCTCGGCGATGTCCTCCATGAACCCCACCCACAGGCCGTGTTCGGTGTCCGGGCCGACCATCAGGGTGAGCTTCTTGGGTCCAGCCGGGGCCTTCTTGATCCGCGAGGTGCGTTCCAGCGAGCCCGCGTCGGCGTTCCACTGGTAGAGGTCGGGCTTCTTCTTGGCGAAGTAGTTCTTCAGCACGGTCTGCTGCTCGGGCTTCATGGCCGTGAACGCCAGGCCCACACCGAAGGACGCGTCCTCCACGCCCGGGTCGGGCACGTAGAAGGCCGCCTTGCACACCAGGTTGAGGGGCTTGCTCACGCCCGCGAGGTGCAGGGTGACGTTGGCCGCGTCGCCCCGGTTCCAGCGATCATGGGAGGCTACCAGGATGCCGCGCTTGCCACGCTCGGCCCCTGCCACGCCGACCCAGAAGCCGTGCTCGGTGTCGTTGCTGAGCTGGACGACCACGCTCTTGGGGGCGGCTGCTTTCTCGTCTGCCACGATTCCACTCCTGAACTGGGGATCGGAATTCCCTCGGGGGGTACTTTACCGCAAGCGGGCGTAGGATGACGGGCCGATGACCGAGAGCTCCCCGGGTGCGTTCTACGATGGTCGACTCTACGCATGGGTCTGCGAGCGCCTGCTGGCGCGCATGCACGCCCGCGTGGCGTCCGAGGTGCCCCAGGGAATCCGCTGCCTGGACGTGGCCTGCGGCACGGGCGGGCTGAGCTTCGAGCTGGCCGCGCGCTGTGCGTCCGTGCACGGGGTGGACTTCTCGCCTCGCCAGATCGCGTGCGCGACCGAGCTGCTCGCCGAGCGGGGGCTGGACAACGTGACCTTCGAGGTGGCCGACGCCTCGGACCTGCACGACGTGGCCGACGGCGCGTACGACCTGGCCACCGTGTGCATGGCGCTGCACGAGATGCCCACCGCGGTGCGGGGCGCGGTGCTGCCCGAGCTGCTGCGGGTGGCGCAGCAGGTGCTGGTCGTGGACTTTGCCGTGCCCATGCCGGTCAACAACGCGGGCGTGCGCAACCGGGTGGTGGAGTTCCTGGCCGGGCCGGACCACTTCGGAGGATTCCTCGATTACACGAGGCGGGGGGGACTGCTACCCCTGATCGAGGCCGCGGACGCCCTCGTGGAGCGTACGCGGCTGCTCGACCAGGGGACGTTGCAGCTGGCATTCCTGCGAAGCTGACAGGGGTTTCTTCGTTCAGCTCACCGACAGCACCACGCCGGCGCCCACGGTGCGGCCGCCCTCGCGCAGGGCGAGGCGGGTGCCCCGCTCCATGGCCGCCGGCCGGGTCAGCTCCAGCTGCACGGTGGCGTGGTCGCCGGGCTGGACCTGGCCGCCGTGAGGCACGATCACCGTGCAGGTGACGTCCGTGGTGCCGATGAACACCTGCGGCCGGTACCCGGTGGCGAACGGCGTGTGCCGGCCGCCCTCGTCGGCCGAGAGCACGAAGATCTCGGCCGTGGCCCGGCCATGCGGGCCGATGGATCCGGGCGCGGCCACCAGCTGGCCGCGGCGCACCTCGGAGCGGTGCACGCCCCGCAGCAGCAGGCCGACGTTCATGCCGGCGTGCGCCTCGGGCACGTCGCAGCGGTACTGCTGGGTCCCGGTCACGACCACGGGGTCGCGCTCCTCGCCCGGCTTGACCAGCCCGACGATCTCCACGGCCTCGCCCACGACCACGCGGCCGCGGTCCACCCGGCCGGACACCACGGTGCCGCGGCCCTTGATGTGGAACACGTCCTCGATGGGCATGGCGAACGGGCTGTCCATGTCCCGCGGGGGCGCGGGGATGGCGTCGAGCTCGTCCAGCAGCTGGCGCACGCAGTCCACGTCCGGGTGGTCGTGCTCCCCCGCCTCGATGCGGGCCAGGGCGTTCCGCGCCGAGCCCCACACGAACGGGGTGTCGTCGAACCCCCGGCTGGCCAGGTGACCGGCCACCTCGAGCTCCACGAGCTCGCGCAGCTCGGCCGCGTCCTCGGCCGAGCCGGCCTCGGCGAGCAGCTTGTCGACCTTGTTGCCGAACACGATCACGTGCTTCACGCCCACCTGCTCGGCGAGCAGCACGTGCTCCAGGGTCTGGCCGCGGGGCCCCTCGCTGGCGTCGACCAGCAGGATGGCCACGTCCATCTGGGCCGCCCCGGTGATCATGTTCTTGATGTAGTCGGCATGCCCCGGGCAGTCCACGTGCGAGTAGAACCGCGTGGCGGTCTCGTACGGCACGTGGGCCGTCTGGATGGTGATGCCCCGGGAGCGCTCCTCGGGCGCGCGGTCGATGTCGTCGAACCGCATGCCCGCGGTGGTGCCGACCGCGTGGGCCTGCAGCTGCGAGATGGCCGCGGTCAGCGTGGTCTTGCCGTGGTCCACGTGGCCGATGGTGCCGACGTTGATGTGGGTCTTGTTCATTGTTCTCGGTGCCTCCAGTGGCACGCACCCGTCCCGCGGCGGTCCGCGGGCGGGTGTTCTGTTCGTCGTTGTTCGATACGGGTTCGTCGGCAGGCGGCTCGGTGTCCCTGGCTCCCTCAGACCGCCTGCCTGACGCGATCACTGGGGAGCCCGGGCTCGCCGCCGATGGTATCGACGATGCCCACGGTCGCTTCGATGGACCGTGTGAGGGCAAAGGGAACCACGGACCCCGGCAGGGCCGGGGGGGTCGGGTACAGAGCGTCGACGCGCAGGATCACGTCGTGGCCCTCCAGGGTCCGTGGTGCACCGCGATCAGGTCGCGGTCGTGGGAGGCTTTCCCGGGTTTTCTGGGCGGGGATCTCGGGGGGCAGGCTGCGGGGTGGCGTTCTGGTGGGGCTGCGGATATCGCCGCCGATGCGAAGCGTTCCCCGTCGACGGGTGCATGGGCGATCTCTGGCGTAGGGCTTCCGGGCTGATCGGGCGGGGGGAATGGGCGGATGGGCTTCGGATCGTCTTCCTCCAGATCGGCCGCCTCATGCGGAGGCAGGCAGGAGACCGCCTCCGATGCGACGAGCGAGCAGCCCCTTCGGGGATAAGCCGCTGGTCCGACGCGATCCGGTCACACACCGTCCTGAAACCAGACGGGATATCCGGAAGAAGACAAGCACGCTGCCTCCCCCAACTCCATCGCGCACCCACCCAGCTCCAATCCACCCAGCCAGTACGCCCATGAGCCCGTCGACAGACGAAATCACGGGCACAGGTGCTCATCGCCGTACAGGAACAACACCCCGGAGCACCGATCCCGAGATCCCGAGATCCGACCACTGCCCCCTTCCGACCTCGTTTTCATTCTTCCCACAATCCCAAATTCAATCTAAATTCAGATCTGAATCCAAACACGGAGCACGACATGAGGCACATCCACATCGCCAGCGACATCGTCCCGATCGGCGTCTTCAAGGCCCAGGCATCGCGCCTGCTGGAGCGCCTCGGCGTCACGCACAGGCCCCTGGTCATCACACAGAACGGACACCCGGCGGGCGTGGTCCTCTCGCCCGCGGAGTTCGATCGGCTACGCGAGCGCCTCGAGCTGCTCTCGGCCGTGACCAAGGGCATCGAGCAGGCGGACGCAGGCCAGCTGCTGACCGTGGACGAGGTCCGCGAGAGGATCGACGAGCACCGCAAGCAGCGGGACGGCGCGTGAAGGTCCAGTGGACCCCCGATGCGCTCGAACGGCTCCTGGAGATCGAGGACTACATCGCGAGCGACGACCTGCACGCAGCGGTGAGGCTGACCGAGAGACAGGTCGATCGGACCCGGTCGCTGGCTGACTTCCCGAACATGGGCCGGATCGCCACCGACCTGCCGGTCCATGATTGCCGTGAGCTCGTAGAAGGCAACTACCGGATCATCTACCGGGTTCGCAGCTACGTGGTCGAGGTGCTGACCGTGTTCGAAGGGCGCCGATTGCCACGGGACCACGAGCTGGACGAGGATCCCGACTCGTGAGGCTGCTCTCCCGCACATCGCCGGTTCTCGTCCTCGTCCTCGCAGCGCTCTGCTGCGACACCGATCCCCTCGACCCGCCCCCCGCCCCCTGGGACGGCACGTTCGACGAGCCGGTGGCGCGGCCCGAGCACCCGCGGCCGGACTTCCAGCGGGATACGTTCGTCAACCTCAACACCACCTGGCGGTTCGCCTGGGACCCGGACGACGTGGGCCTGGACGAGGGGTGGGCCGCGCGGGACGACGTGTGGACCGAGACGATCCAGGTGCCGTACTGCTGGGAGGCGCCCCTGTCCGGGCTGGGCGAGCTGCCCGAGGCCTACTCGCCCGCGTACACGGCCGAGGCCGACACCTATCGCGGCGTGGCCTGGTACCGGCTGCAGTTGCCCGGGTTCCTGCCCGAGGGCGACGACTGGTACGTGGTGTTCGGGGCCGTGGACTTCGCAGCCACCGTGTGGGTGGACGGGACCGAGGTGGGCTCGCACACGGGCGGGTATGCGCCGTTCTCGTTCGACCTGACGGACGCGGCCACCGGTGACGTCCCCCCCGTGATCGTGGTGCGGGTGGAGGACGTCACCGACCGCGACGACCGGGCCCAGCCCGTGGGCAAGCAGGGGGGCACCTGGTACACGCGGGTCAGCGGCATCTGGCAGACCGTGTACCTGGAGCAGCGGCCGGACGTGCACCTGACCGGCGTGCAGCTGGTCACCTACCCGGACGACGGCACGGTCACGGTGGCGCTGACCGCGACCGACGACGCGGCCGTGCACCTGCAGGTACGCCTCGACGGCGAGGCGGTCGGCGAGGCCAGCGCCGACCACACCGACGGCGAGCTGGTGCTGACGCTGACCGACGTGCAGCCGTGGAGCCCGGAGCACCCAACCCTGTACGACCTGGACATCACGCTCACCTCGGAGTCGGGCATTGACGTGGTGCGCACCTACTTCGGCCTGTCGCGCGCGGGCACGGACTGGCTGCCCGGCCGCTCGCCCGACGACACGGACGAGCCGCTGGAGCAGGCGAAGTCGTTCACCTGGGGCGACGAACCGGTCTACCCCCGCTGCGTGCTGGACCAGTCGTACTGGCCGGACGGCATCTACACCGCGCCGTCCCTGGACGCGATCCGCGCGGACCTGCAGACGGCGAAGGACTTCGGCTTCAACTGCATCCGGCTGCACATCAAGCCGGACGAGCCGGTCAAGTACCGGCTGATCGACGAGATGGGTTTCTTCCTGGTGTACGACCTGCCCAACCTGGACATGGCCGCGGCCAACACGCCGGGGTTCGTGGGCCAGGAGTACTTCACCGACACCCTGGTCGAGGTGGTGCAGCGGGACCGCAACCACCCGTCCCTGCTGCTGTGGGTGGTGTTCAACGAGAACTGGGGACTGTCGGCCAACGGCTCGCTGATCGCGCCCGCGCCCCTGGCCGACGACCCGGACATGCAGGCCTGGGTGGCGGAGATGGTGGCGCTGACGCGGGATCTGGATCCGCACCGGCCGGTGGAGGACAACAGCGCGGGCGGCATCGTGGGAGCGTTCGAGCACGTCAGCGGGGACAGCAACTCGTTCCACCACTACGAATCCGACGCGGACGCATGGCGAGCCATGCTCGCCGAGCAGGACGCGCTGACGTACGTGGGCAGCGAGGCCAACTACGTGGGCGGGGCCGTGCAGGACGGCGCGCCGTGGTGGAACTCGGAGTTCGCCAGCTTCTCGTTCCTGGGCTCGGCCGAGGAGGCGTTCTGCGACCTGTTCGGCGCGCTCAACGAGCTGCGCCGCGTGCCGCGGCTGACCGGCTGGGTGCTAACCCAGCTGACCGACGTGGAGTTCGAGGACAACGGCCTGGTCACCTACAACCGCGACGCCAAGGACGACCTGTGCGAGCAGCACGGGGTGGCCCTGGCCGACGTGGCCGGCGACGACTTCGTGGGCTTCGAGTGGCTGCCGGGCGAGGCGCTGACCGCGGGCGCTGTTGTGGAGGTGCCGCTGTGGTTCGCGCAGTGGTCGGGCACGGAGCCCGCGGACCTGACCCTGTCGCTGCGCTGGGGCGACGGCGTGGGTTCCAGCCACGCCTTCACGTCCGAGCCGTGGCAGGTCACTGTGGTGGACGGGATCGAGGTGGAGGTCCCGGCCGGGGCGGGCGAGCACGTGCTCGTGGCCGAGGTGTTCGACGGCTCGGAGCGGGTGTGCGCCAACCGCATCGCGGTCCAGGTGCAGTGAGGAGCGGCATGGAGCGGTGGTGGGTGCTGGCGATGGTGATCGCGGTCGCGGGCTGCGACGGCCCGGGCGACGACGACGACGACTCGGCCGCAGCGGTCGAGCCGCTGGCGTTCACGGCCGTCACCTTCAACACCGGTACGTCCGAGTCCATGGGCCACGACAGCGAGCCGGACGACGGGTACACGTCCGAGCACGCGGCGGTCTCGGACGAGTACTACGGCGACGGCCTGGCCTGGCTGCCGGCCGTGGACGGGGCCACCGCGTTCCTGGCCGACGTGCAGCCGGACGTGATCGCGTTCCAGGAGATCTTCCACCCCCCCGAATGCGCGGCGATCCCGGAGGACGCGCACCCGGACTTCATCTGCGAGACCTGGAAGGAGGGCGATCCGACGGTGGCGCAGATGGTGCTGGGCGAGGGCTACCAGGTGATGTGCCAGCCGGGCAACTCCGACAAGTGCGCGGCCGTGCGCACGGGATTCGGCACGTTCGCCGGGTGTGACGAGGACCTGTGCCTCGAGGGGCTGGCCGGATCGGTGATCGACGGCTGCGGCAGCGGCACGCGCGTGGGCCGCGGCGTGGTCGAGCTGGCCGACGGCGGCGAGCTGACCGTGGTCGCGATCCACAGCAGCTCGGGCATGGCCAGCGACGACATGGACTGCCGCGTGGCCCAGGTGAACCAGGTGTTCGTGGACCTGGGCGACGGCGCGCCCGCGGCCAGCGGCGAGAACAACGTGATCCTCGGCGACCTCAACACCGACCCGGGCCGCCTGGCCGAGGCCGACCCGTCCGCCGCCCGCTGGCTCGATTTCGTGGCCCTGCCCGGCGAGGACGGCGACTTCCAGTTCGTCACCGAGGTGGGCGAGGACGCCGACCCCACCTACGCCGGGGTGATGAACATCGACCACGTGATCAGCGACCACGCCACCGGTCCCTGCTGGCACGCGGGCACCACCGAGGGCCACGACCCGGTCATCGACGCCATCTACTTCGACCACCAGCCCGCGGTCTGCGCGCTCGAACTCGAGCCCTGATCCCAATTCCTCCCCTCCCTCGCGCCCCGGTCGCGGTACGATCGGGCGTCTGGGAGGACTCATGACACGCACATGGCTGATCCTGCTGGCCGTGCTGGCCCTGCTCGGGTGCGAGGAGGGCGGCCAGATCATCTGGGACGACGACGACGTCGCGGACGACGACGATGATGACGACGACGACGACGTGCCCGAGGTCGAGGTCGGGGATTGGGAGGACTGCGACTGGGTGCCGGGCAACGGCGACGGCAACGCCGAGTGCGCCACCGCCCTGCTGCCCCTGGACTACGACAACCTCGAGGGTCTCGACCTCGAGGTGATGGTCAAGCGCCGGCTGGGCCGGGGCGACTCCACGGCCCAGCTGTGGCTGCTGCACGGCGGCCCGGGCGCGTCGGCCATCGACGAGATGTCCTACCTGGCCTACTCGGTACGGGACGAGCTGCCCGACATCGATATCTACGCCATCGACCACCGGGGCATCGGCGGGTCGGGCAAGCTGGAGTGCCCGGAGCAAGAGGCTCCCGAGAGCGACGGCGGCGAGGCCATCACCGAGGACGAGCTGCCCGACTGCGTGGCCGACCTGGAGTACCAGTGGGCCGCCAGCCTCGGCGAGCTGAACACCACCAACAGCGCCCGCGACCTCGGCGCCCTGATCGGCGCCCTGGCCGCGGACGATCAGCAGGTGCTGATCTACGGCGGCTCGTACGGCACGTACCTGGCCCAGCGGTACCTGCAGCTGTTCCCGGGCCAGCCCGACGGCGTGGTGCTGGACGGCATCTCCCCGCCCGGCCAGGGCTTCATGCAGTACGACGAGGGCATGGACCTGACCGGCCAGAAGCTGATGGAGGCGTGCGGTGAGGATCCGGACTGCGCCGAGCACTTCGACGGCGACCCGTGGGAGGTCGCGCAGCAGACCGTGGCCTCGTTCGACGCGGGCCACTGCGCGCCCCTGAGCGCGGACGCCGCAGTGATGCGCTACTTCCTCGGCGCCATGCTGATGTACGACAAGGTGCGGGACATGGTCCCGGCCACGGTGCACCGCATGAACCGCTGCAGCGACGAGGACATGGCGGTGATCGTGTACCTGTACAACGCCTACTTTGGCGCCGTGGGGCAAGGCGCGGTACCCGGGCCGAGGTGGCCGCTCGGCCAGACGGGCAACGAGGGCACGGGCTATTCCGGGCTGCTGTTCTACCACGTGGCCACGTCCGAGATGTGGGACCTGGAGACCGCGCCGGACTACGAGGAGGCACTGGCGGCGTGGGACGGCTACACCATGTCCACCGGGCTGACCACCTGGGTGGCGGCCGTGGCCGAGGACTGGCCCACGTTCGCACACGACGAGTACAACGGCGGCTTCGCCGACTACGACGGCCCCCTGCTGATGCTGCAGGGCGGGCTGGACCCGGCCACACCGGTGGAATTCGCCGAGGCCGTGGGCGACCACTACACCCACAACGGCCAGACCTGGGCCTACATGCCCCAGGCCGCGCACGGGCTGATCACGGGCACGGAGACGGACAGCGGCGGCAACTGCGGCGAGGAGCTGTACCTGAAGTTCCTCGCCGATCCGACCAACGAGCTGTACCTGGACTGCATCGACGACGTGCTGCCCGTGCAGTTCGACGGCTGGCCCGACTACAACCAGTACTTCATGGGCACGGACGACATCTGGGGGGACTGAACCCCGGTCGACCCGGCCGCCCGGCACGCCTCTTGCCTCCCATGGAATCGTCCATCGGAGGAGGAGCCATGCGTCACCTGATCACGATCCTGTCTTCCCTGACCCTGCTGGCCGCGGCCGGCGGCTGCGGCCCGGACGAGTACGTGACCGGCCACGTGACCCTGGACTTCGGCACCTCCGCGCCGTGGTACGACGGCAGCAGCGGCGTGGTCGACCTGGAGGATCTGGGCAACGACGTGGGCACGGTGATCATGTGCTCGTCCAACCCGGACGACTCCGAGGACGGCGAGTTCAACCTGTGGGTCGAGGACGAGGACGAGGACGCCGACCTGACCTCCCTGACGCTGCACCTTCGCAAGATGGCCTACACCGGGGACGGGGACTACAGCATCTTCCACGGCGACGACTACGGGTTCCTCGACCTGTCGGTGACCACGGCCGACGGCGACGGGTGGAACGCGCCGTGGCACGACCCGGACGGCAACACCTGCGAGCTGACCATCTCCGACGGCGGCCAGTGCGGCCATGCCGAGTGCGTGGGCATGCCGCTGAACAGCGACGACTTCACCGAAGCCGAGGACGACCAGCCCGAGGTCCGCGCCGACCTGGTGTTCGACTGGGAGTGCGGCCTGGATACCTGGCGGGACTAGCCGGTCTTCTTGCCGGCCTTGGCGCTGAACGACTCCACGTCGATCCGGCCGATGGCCACGCTGCGCACGGACCTGTCGGTCACGAACCGGGCCTTCGCCGGCTCCGGGTCGGACTCCAGCTGGTCGATCATCAGGTCGAGCGCCGCGCGCTTGAGGTCCGCGTGCTCGACGAACGTGACCGTACCCGCGAACTGCACGGTGCGGAAGTCGTGCAGGCACTCGCCGTCGCGGTAGCCCAGGTCCTCCAGTACCTGCCCCCACACCCGGGGGTTGGCACGCAGGATGTCGGCCTTCTTCCCCTTCTTCGCGCAGTGGAAGAAGAAGCACCGCTGGTCCGCGTCGTACCCGTAGTTGACCGTGGCCAGGTAGGGCTCGTCGTCCAGGGACATCGCGAGGGTCAGGTGGCGACCGCGGTCGATGACCTCCTGGATCGCCTCGGGATCGTCGATCACCTGATCGGGGCGTCGCTGATGGTAGGTGGGCATGATGGGATCAGGTCGCGTCGTCGTCGTCGTCCGCAGCCGAGTCGTCGTCGCCGGAGGTGTCGTCGTCGCCGTCCGAGTCGTCGTCGGGCATGTCCGGCGCCGCGCCTCCAGACGTGGCGAACGGATTGCAGCCCATCACCCGGCTGGCCGACTCCTCGAACACCAGCGCGTCCACCGCGTCGGCCACCACGCCGCCGCCGAACAGCACCAGGGCCGCGGTCGCGGCACGGCGCAGGAATTCCCGTCGCTGGGGCACCGGCGGCGGCATCTGCTGGGCCATCTCGCGCAGCTGCTCGGCCGGGATGGCCTCCAGGATCGCCTGCTCGGAACCGCTCAGCTGCACGCCCGCGGCCTCGGCCACGGCCGCGCGGTGCTGGATCAGCTGGTCGCAGAAGTCGTCGTCCACGGACGCCAGCCGCAGCAGCTTCTGGATCCCGGTCGGCACGGGGGGCAACGAGCTCTCGCGATCGGCCATGACGATCCTCCCGCGGTCAGTCTATCGCCAACCACTCCAGAACTTATGAACTTATGAGCGTCCCTTTTTCCCTACCCGGGCGCGAACCGGGCCAGGCCGAGCACGGGGTCCTGGTCCACGGACAGGATGGTGAGCAGGCCCAGCATACCCACGTAGAGGCTGCCGTCCGGGCCCACGGTGACCGTGGCCGAGGCGTCGTCGGTCACGGGGTGGCTCCAGGCCACCTCGCCCGTGTCGCGGTCCAGGGTGACAGCCACGGTCTCGGCCGTGCCCGGGAAGTACAGGCCCATCACCTCCACGTCCGACAGGGTGACGCGGCTGGCCGTGCCCACGAGGTGCTCGTCGGTCACGGTGATCACCGAGGTCCAGGTGCGGTCGTCGGCCAGCACCACCTCCCACAGCACGCCGTCCGGGCCAACGGCGCGCAGGTCCACGGCGTCGCTGCCGAACGCGGACAGGTTGGTGGTGGTCTCCCACAGGTAGACCGTGCCGTCGTCGGCCAGGGCCGGGCTGCCCGCGAGCGGGCCGCGCTCCAGGTCGGTCGAGAACCAGGCCACGCAGACCGCGGGGTTGGCGTCGCCGTCGGTGTTGCCATCGCAGACGTCCACGTCCACCACCTTGACCGTGGCCTCGGCCGAGTGCGGGTCGAGCATGGCCCCGGGCGCGGCACCGTCGCCCACGGCCACCAGGCGGCCGTCCGCGGTCAGCGAAGGCGTACACGCGCTGCCGCCGTTGAGGGCCACGTACCAGCCCGGCTCCAGGGTAGGCGCCGCGGCCGTACCGCCGACCCGGATCTGCACCAGGGCGCCGGTCTCCTCGTCCGGCCCGCCACCGACCACGTACAGCTCGTCGCGGCTGGACACACCGATGGTGTTGTCCGAGAAGCCGCCGCCCGCGCCGAAGAAGGCGTTGACGAACTCCTCGGAGTCGGGGCCGAACACGCCTTCCACGTCCTCGACCACCTCGTCCGGGGCAAAGTCGGTGATGGCCAGCCCCAGCGAGTCCTGGGGCACGAAGCCCCAGGTGGCCGGGATGTCGAGGCTGGCCATGGAGACGCCGTCGACACGGTCGAGCAGGTGCACCACGCCCGGGGTGGTGATCACGGCCACGTGCCCGCCGGGGGTGAAGTGCTGGCCCCATGGGGCGGCCCCCTCGCCCAGGTCGGCGGTCCAGCGCTCGGTCCCGTCCGCGGTCAGGGAATGCAGCTCGTCTCCGGCCGCCACGTACAGGTGCCCGTCCTCGTCCACCTCCACGGCGCTGCGGGCCACGTCCTCGGCCAGGGGGAGGCACCACAGGACCTCGCCCGTGACGGTGTCCAGCGCGTGCACGCGGCAGCCGTCCGGCTCCGGGTGGGTGGTGGTGACGTAGGTGGTCAGGCCATCCGGGCTGAAGGTGTTGGGCTGCACCACGCCCAGGCCCTGCAGCGCGTGCCAGGCCGGATCGAACGACGGCGACACCGTGCAGCCGACCATGTCGCTGTTGCCTGGCCCGGCGTGGATCCCGACATAGGGGATCCCGTCGGGATAGGGCGATGGCTGATCCACGGTGCAGGAGTGGTCGGGTGGGTCGTCGAGCGGCTCTGTGGGACAGCCACAGGTGCACAGCGTCAGCACGAGAGCAGCCCGGGCCAGCGGGCGGAACAGGTGGGACATCGGCCTCCTCCCGGTTCCAGCTTACCGGCAGGGGCGGGCGTACCGGTGAACGGGTGACGAGTGCGTCATCGACAGGGTCACCAGAACTCATGAACTCATGAGCGTCCCTTTTCCGAGATCCGCGGGTGGAACGGGTCGGGGAGGGGCCAGCCGCCGTCCTGGCCCAGGGGTCGGGGGTGGGCCTGCAGGGTGGTGAGCAGGGCGTCCCGGACGCGATCGTCGAGGGGGGTGATCCGCTCGGGTGGGATCCGGCCGAACACGAATTGCGCGTCACCGGGACGGGCGACGATGTAGTCGGTGAGCAGCAGGCGGTAGGTACGGTCCGCGGCCAGGGGCCGTCCCTGGCCGTCGAGCACGGTGAGCAGGCGGTCCCGCTCCCAGGTCTGCGAGTCACCGTCGCCGTCGAGGTCGCGCGCCTCACCCGGGCCGGCGTCGAGCACCAGCCGCAGGCCCGAGACCTGGGGCGGGGAGTGGGCCCCGCTGGTGAGGAACTCCAGGATCGACTCCAGCTCGGCGGCCGTGACCTGCAGCTCGACCATGGCCGGGTCGAAGGGGAACATGGCCAGCACGTCGCACAGGCCGATCTCGCCGGCGGCCATGTCCTGGCGCAGGGAGCCGGAGTTGATGATCGCCACGTCCACCCCGCCGCGGGAGGCGCGCATGGCGTCGGCCACCAGGTTGCCGGCCGCGGACTCGCCGCGGGCGCGGCCGATGGGCACGGCCGCGGTGGCCAGGGGCTCGGCGCAGAGGGCCTCCACCTCGGCCAGGTAGGGTGCGAGGAGCGCGTCGACCTGTGGGTCGGGGAAGACCTCCTCGCCGGCGAACATGGCCCGGGTCCAGGGGGCGCCGGGGACGTCGTCACCCGGGGCGGCCACGGCCTCCGAGACCGGCAGCGGCGGGGGCACCACGGTACGCGAGCGGTCCACGCGCCGCGTCACCGGGTCCACGAACAGCTCCACGACCGACAGGGCCTGACCGCGGGACCCCGCCTCGACCACGGCCACGCCTTCCACCTCGTTGGCCAGCCAGTGGTGGCGGTGGCCGAGCACCATCGCGTCCACCTCGCCGGCCGCGGCCGCGAGCACCTCCACCAGCTCGCCGTCGGGCTGGCACTGCATGGGGGAGACCCCGCGCTCATCCGTGAGGCAGCCGCCATCCAGGTGCCCCAGCACCACGATCACCTCGGCACCCTGCGCCCGCAGGGTGGTCACCGAACTGGCGAGCGCCGGCCCCAGCGGGTCGAACCGTATGCCAGCAACCCGCTCCACCCGGGTCTGGGTCGGGGTGGTCGGCGTGGACAGCCCGACCAGGCCCACCTGCACGCCCGCGACCTCGACCAGCAGGTGGGGCTGCACACCCCGGGGCAGGGGCCACTCGGCTGGAACCATGTTGGCCGACAGCAGCGGGAAATCAGCGCGCGCGGTGAACGCCTCCAGCGCGCCGAACGGCGCGTCGTCCGGGCCGGGCAGGGTGGCTTCGCCCAGCGGTCCGTAGTCGAACTCGTGGTTGCCCACCGCGGCCGCGGCCACGCCCAGGTGGTTGTACACGTCGGCCACGGGCAGGCCCTCGAAGTGGTTGCACAGCAGCGGGCCCTGCAGCATGTCGCCCGCGTCGACCACGAGCACGCCGCCAGGGTTCTGCGCCCGCACGGCAGCGATGTAGGTCGACAACATGGCCGCGCCGCCCTGGAGAGGGGTGTTCATGGGCGCGCCCACCGGCCGGTCGAGCACGGCGCCGTGGAAGTCGTTGATGCCCAGGATGGTGAGCTGGATCGGTGGAAGGTCGGTGGGACTGGGACCGGGATCGATCGTGCCGATCAGCGCGCCAGGGGACGCCGTCGCGGGTCGCAGCGGGGCGGGCTGCAGCCGCAGCAGCATGGCAGCGACGTCCCCGACGCGGTCGGGCTCGGTGCGGCGCAGGTGGCCGGCCAGCATGTCCAGCCACGGTTGCCACAGCTCGGCCGACCGGAGCTCGTTCAGGTCGGCCTGGCAAAGGTCGGGCCGGTCCTCGACCCAGCCCGGGCAGGCGGCCTGGCGCAGGGCCCCAGCCAGGTAGCGGGCGTGCACGTCGCCCTGGTCGGCCACGGCCGGCGACCGCACGGTGGCGCCGCGGACGGGCACGGGCAGCAGGCCCTCGCAGCGCATGGCCACGTAGCCCATGAACGCGGCAGGATCGTCGATGGCCAGCTGGGTGAGGTCCCCCTCGGTCATCAGGCACTCGCGCGTGGCCTCGTCCCAGGTCTCGCCGTACCAGGGCCGCGACCCGAAGAACCGCGCCTTGCGCATGGGGTAGGCCGAGTCCAGGTCGTACAGCCGGTCGGCCAGTTCGCCTGCCAGGGGGTGGTCGTGCTCCGCGCGCAGGACCGCGGACTCGAACCGTACCCACTGCATGATGAAGCGGTCCTGGGGCAGCTCCAGCAGGTCGGCCTCGCACAGGGGGTGCTCGCCCCCGAGGGCGGGGCAGTACTCCCGCCGGCAGGTGTCGGCCACGTGCAAGGCCCGCTCTCGGTCCGTGGCACGGATGGCCATGGCCGTGCTCAGCGCGTCGTTGCAGGCGGGCTGACGATGGAGTTCGAGGCAGTGCATGGCGAACAGGCCCACCCGGTCGTACGGCGCCTCGCGCTCGGCGTCGTACAGGCCCTCGAAGCAGGCCTGGATCGCATCGAGGTCGGAGGCTGCCTGGTCCGCGGACGCGGGCCCGCCAATCGCTGCGAGGACGACGAAGACCAGCACACGGATCGGGTTCACGTCGCCTCCCTGGCCGCGAGCAGCAGCAGCACGGTGGGCTGTCTCAGCAGGTGGATCACGGTCCTCCCGGGCCCGGCGCGGCCCGGGCGGTGGCGCGAGCGCCCATGATAGCGTGACCGAGGAGGGACGAGATGCGCACCATCGCTGGCCTGGTCACGGTCCTGCTGCTGGTCGGTTGCCCCGGGGGTGACGACGACGACGACACGATCCCGACGGACGACGACGACTCGGCGACCGGCGCGGACGACGACGATGACGACGACACCACCGCGGCGGGCGACGACGACGACACGGTCGAGACCGTGCACCAGGAGCCGGTGACGTTCACCGTGACCAACGGCACGGACGCGCCCCTGTACCTGCCCTACTTCGAGTACTGGAGCGAGGGGCTCAACGACCTGCTGGCCTGCGCGGTGGCCTCGGGCGACGCGTGGGCGGGGTGTCTGTACGGCCTGCCCTACGGGGTGGTGGCGTGCACGGAGGACAACCTCGACGACTACTGCCCGGGCGAACCGGATGGCGGCAGCGCGGTGCTGGTGCTGGAGCCGGGGTCGGTGTCGGACGTGGTCTGGCCGGGCACGTTGTGGGCGATCAACACCACCCACTGCATGGACGGCGTGTGCGCGGACGAGGGGGATCCCGCTGCGGGCCACTACGCGGCCTCCATGATCGCGTGGAGCGAGATGGGTTGCTTCTTCGGGGACTGCCACGGCAAGACCGGGATCGTGTGGGAGGCCTACGTCACCGGCGACACCACGTCGTGCGAGACCGAGTTCGACGTGCCGTACACCGGTGATGCGCTGGAGCTGGTGTTCCAGTGAGGGTCGTGCTGGCCCTGCTCGCCGCGCTCGGCCTGGCCGGCTGCCCGACCACGCCAGCGGACGACGACGACGACAGCACGACCGCGGACGACGACGACGACACCACGGCCGCGGACGACGACGACGACGACACGACCGCGCCGTGCGAGGGCATCGAGTGGGGCGCGGCCAGCGCCTTCACCGTGGGCGAGAAGGTGGGCAACTGGGCGCTGCAGGGGTACGTGGACGCGGACGGCGACGGCGCCGTGGACGCGGTGGACGTGCCGTTCACCCTGCACGACGTGCAGTGCCGCGGTCACGAGGCGCTGGTGATCGTGGTCGGGGACACCACGTGAAGCAGCTGCCCGAGCTGGTTCAGCTCGGTGGGTGAGCTCGAGGGCGAGATCCGGCAGCTGGGCGGCGCGCTGCTGGTGATCTACACGGCCCACGGCTGGTCCCAGCCGGTCGACGACGCGGCCGAGCACATCGAGCCGTACTTCACCGGCACCTACTGGACCGGCACGGCTCCGCCGATCTCGACGACCGTGTTCCCCACCAACGCCGTGGTGGACATGCAGACCGGCGTGCTGCTGGCCGGCACGGGGGACATCGGGGAGGCCGCGGACTTCCTGGGGTACTTCGCGCAGGCGGGCGGGAGCGGATGCCCTTCGTATAAATGAGATTGACATCATATGACGCTTACTTCATGTTTCTGACATGGAGTGAACGACGATGAGCCACGACCATCCCCATCCCCACCCCTCCTCCCGCAGTGCCTCGGTCCGCCGGGCCCTGACCTGGGCGCTGGTGCTCAACGGCATCTTCCTGGTGGTAGAGGCCACCATCGGGCTGCTGACCGGCTCGCTGGCCCTGCTGTCCGACGCGGCCCACATGGTCTCGGACGTGGCCGCCCTGGCCCTGGCCCTGGGCGCGGCCGCGCTGGCCACCCGGGCGGCGGACTCGCGGCGCAGCTACGGCTTCCACCGGGCCGAGGTGCTGGGCGCGGCGCTCAACGGCCTGGCCATGCTGATCGTGGTGGGGCTGATCGGCAAGGAGGCAGTGGTCCGGCTGCTGGGCGAGGCCCCGCACGTGCTGGCGTGGCCCGTGCTCGTGGCCGGGGTGGTGGGGCTGGCGATCAACCTGGGCAGCGCCTGGTGGCTGGCCCGCGCCGACCGCGACAACCTCAACGTGCGCGGCGCGCTGGTGCACATGCTGGCCGACGCGCTGGGTTCGGTGGGCGCGATCGTGGCAGCGGGCGGGCTGTGGCTCGGCTGGCCCGCGGCCGACGCGGTCGTGGCCCTGGCCGTGGCCGCGCTGGTGCTGTGGGGCACGGTGCGGTTGCTGCGCGACGCGGTGTGCGTGCTCATGGATTTCGCACCGCACGGGGAGGACGGCGAGGTGATCGGCAGGGGACTGGGCGCGGTCGACGGGGTGGCCGGGGTGCACGACGTGCACCTGTGGACCCTGGACGGCCGCGAGCGGCTGGTGACCGCACACCTGGTCCGGCGCGACGGCGCGTGCGCGGACGACATCCTGCGCGAGGCCCACGCGTTGCTGGCCAGCGAACACGGCGTGCGCCACGCCACGCTGCAGGTGGAGACGGCCGGGACCTGCGCGCGGGATGGCTGCGTGCTGGCTCCGTCGGTGTACGCTGGGGGGGAAGGGAGGGCCCATGCCTGAACGACCGCCCTGTGGCCAGGCCACCCCCGACCTGCCATCGCCCGACCAGGCCGCAGCCACGGTGAGGCTGCTGGCCGCCATGGCCCACCCGATCCGGGTGCGGGTCCTGCTGGCGCTGGGCCGCAGCGGGCCCATGGCCGTGGGCGACCTGCAAGACTGCCTGGACGTGGAACAGAGTGCACTCTCCCACCAGCTGCGAGCGCTGCGGGACGCCAACCTGGTGGTGGGGGACAGGGATGGGAGACGGGTGATCTACCGGCTGGACGACCAGCACGTGGCCCACATCGTGGAGGACGCGCTGGCGCACGCGATCGAGCACCACGGTCTCACCTGAGCGCGCGCACCTCCGCGGCGAGCACCTTGGGGTTCTTGGCCCGGGCGTTGCGGGAGGTGCGCAGGATCTCCGTGCGACCGAACCCGGCGCTGCGGAATTCGTCCAGGAAGGCTCCGCCCTCCACGGCCCCGGCGAGTCAGGCGAACCAGTTGGAGGCGTTGCAGCTGAATCCCTCGGGTAGCGGAGCCACCAGGATCAGCTCCGCGGCGTACACGGCGCCTCGCAGCTTCACCACCCGGCCGAGCTCGTGGAAGATGGACTCGCGCGCCGGCTCGAGGTTGAAGATGCCGTTGACCAGGGCAACGTCGAATGCCACCCCGTGGAACGGGAGCCGACCGGCGTCCGCGTGCACGAAATCGACGTTGTCCAGGCCGGCCGCGCGGGCCGCACGGCGCGCCCGCTCGAGCATGGCCTCGCTGTAGTCCACGCCCACCACGCGGCCGGTCGGACCCACGCGGTGGGCGGCGATCAGGGCGTCCAGGCCCGCGCCGCAGCCCAGGTCGAGCACGGTCATGCCGGGCTCGATCTCGGCGAACTCGGCCACGTTGCTCACGCCGGCAAAGGCGGCCACGGCCTCGGCTGGGACGCGCTCGAACCACTGCGGCGCGTAGCCCAGGCTCTCGGCAAAGGCCCGCCCCACGGGGAAGGCGTGCTCGTCCTCGGGTCGTACGGCCGCGGCCGAGTAGGCCTTCCGTACCCCCTCGCGAAGCTCGGTCGCGGTGTGCATGCGCGCTCCTGTCCCGGCCCGGAGGGCCGTGATCCCACGGTGGCGCACGGGGATTGATAAGAGAAATGCATTATCCTGATGGTATTCATGCAGATTTCTTTGGAGAGCCGATGAATCCCGACCACCTGGCCACCTTCCTGGCCGTGACCCGGCATATGAACTTCACCCGCGCAGCCGAGGAGCGGTTCCTGTCCCAGCCCGCGGTCTCGCGGCAGGTGCAGCAACTGTCGGCCAGGCTGGGCGTGCGCCTGTTCGAGCAGGTGGGCCGCTCCCTGCACCTGACCGATGCGGGCCGCACGCTGGTGCCCCTGGCCGAGGGGCTGCTGGGGGACATGGAGCGGGTGGCCGAGGCCGTGCAGGAGCACCGGCGAGCCGGACGGGGGAGGCTGCGGATCGGCGCCAGCTCCACGCCCGGGACCTGGCTGCTGCCCGAGCTGCTGGGCCGGTTCCACCGTGACTGGCCCGAGGTGGAGCTGCACTACACGGTGGAGAACTCGCACGCCATCGAGCGCCGGCTGGTGCGTAACGAGTTGGACCTGGGGTTCATGGGCCGGCCGCCGGAGCGGCCGGAGCTGGTCGCGGCGCGGCTGGCCGACGACCGGATCGTGGTGTTCTGCGGACCGGACCACCCACTGGCGGGGGGGGCACGCATGGGCCTGGAGGTGCTGACGGACGAGCTGTGGGTGATCCGCGAACGCGGTTCGGCCACGCGCCAGGCGTTCGAGGCGTGGCTGGAGCGCACGGGAGAAGCCATGGGCCGCACGATCGAGCTGGGCTCCACCGAGGCGATCAAGGCGATGGTCGGGTCGGGCGTAGGCGTGTCGTTCATGTCGCGCCTCGGCCTGGACCGCGACCTGCGGGAGGGGCGGCTGTGCGAACTGGCGGTGGAGGGGCTGGACCTGGTCCGCCCGATCTACCGGGTCCAGCACGCGCGCAAGCCGGCCTCGCCAGTGATGGAGGCGTTCCTGGCCCTACTCGGGCACGCGCCCGCTGATACCCTCGGGTGAGGAGGGCCACCATCGGCGGACGAGACCTGTACGACGTGATCGTGGTGGGCGGCGGCCCTGCCGGCGCCACGGCCGCGTGGCACCTGGCCGAGGCCGGCGACCTCGACGTGCTGGTCGTGGATCGCATCGTGGGGCGGGCGCAGTCGTAGGCGCTCAGTCCTCCACGCGCACGGATGCGCCCGCGGGCAGCTCGATCTCGGACAGGGCCGTGGCGAGGGTCTCGCGCACCGACCGCAGCGCCGCCGGCGCATGGCGTACGTACACCGTCACGGTACGCATCAGGTGGAGCCGGCGCACGGACGAAGGACTGCGGAGGATCTCGACGCGGACGAGATCCTGCAGGGGGATGGAGGCGCGACGGTCACCTGTGCGGACCAGGACGTCGCGCAGCAACGAGGGCAGATCCGCTCCCGGCGGATCATGTCCGATGGTCACCACGAAGGAAACGAACGCTCCGTCGATCTCCATCCGCGACACGGTCACGCCGTCCCGGGCGGCCAGGGCAGCCTGCTCGACCTGCCACTCCGCGATCCCGCACGCAGCCACCGCCTGGCGATCCGCGACCACGCGGACCTCGTCGACGTGGGACGGTCGATCGTCCCAGAATTCGGCCACGTCGGGCACGGTGGCCAGCCGGTCGCGCACCGCGGTCGTGATGCCGTCCAGGTCGGCCAGGTCCTCGGCGGTGATCCGGACCGCGACCACCGGATCCATGGGCAACGACACGTGCCCATCGAGCCCGGGCACGGAATCGACCGCCTGGCGCACCTCGTCGCGGGCCTGGGCGGGCATCTGGTCTCCCCAGGCGACACCGATCCGGGCGCGGCCCGGATCGGATCGGCAGACGCCGCCGTCACCGACGCCGAGGTCGAGCACCACGCGGGCGGGTTCCAGCTCCTCGATGGCCGTGGTGATCCCGGCGAGGTCCACCGGCGTCAGCGGTCCAGGAGCCGTGAGGTCGACGGTGAGATTGTCATCGCTCAGTCGTGCGGCCGTCACCCCCGGCGGCTGCTCCTGGAGCCAAGATTCGAACCGGGCTGCGAGGGCGCGGTCCATCTCCACGCTCCCCTGCTCCGGCAGACGCAGCACGCCCAGCACGACGGCAGGCTCGCCGTCCAGCCAGCTCCGTCCGCATGGATGGGACTGGTCCAGCACGATCTCGGCGACGTCTCCGACCGTGGTCCCCGGGGCGACCACACCGATATCCAGGGACCGCAGATCGTCGATGGGCCAGACGCCGTTGCCATCGAGAGCAGTGACGACGTCGTTCACGTCGATCCCGAGGGCCGCGGTCGCGGCCGTGTCCATCGCGATCCTCACCTGTCGCTCGGGCAGCCCGCGGACCATCACGCGGTCCACGCCGACCATCGCGAGCCACTGCATCCTCAGGTCGGCCGCCGCATCCTCCACCGCAGGCCCCTCCCCGGTCAGGGCCACCTCGAACACCAGGCGGTCGGCCTCGTTCCCCAGTCCCAGGCCAGGCGGATCACAGCCCTGGGGGAGCTCGGCGTCTCCAAGCCTCGGCGCCAGGAACTCCGCGGCCCGGAACCGGTCCGTGCCCGACATCAGGGCCAGTTCGATGGAACTCGTACCCGGGGCCGATACCGACTCCATCCTCTGAATGCCGCCGACCTGGACCGCGGCCACCTCCAGCGGCTGGGTGACGGACCACTCGATGGATTCCGCGTCCAGTCCGGCGCAGCGGGTGGTCACGGTCAACGCGACCGGTTCCTGCCTGTCGCCGCCACAGCAGCAGCCTGCGAGCATGGCCACGACCAGCAGCGGCCAGGGCACGGTCCTCACCGGCGGCGCCTTCGGCGACGACGGGGCGGCGACTTGCGGGCCAGCGCCTCCCGCGCGGCTACGGCCAGGGCATCGGCGCGCTCGTTGTCGGGGTGGTCGGCGTGGCCCTTGACCCACACCCAGGTCACCTCGTGCTCCGCGGTCAGCTGGTCCAGTTCCTGCCACAGGTCCTGGTTCTTGACCGGCTGCTTGCTCGCGGTGCGCCAGCCATTGCGCTTCCAGCCCTCCAGCCAGCCCGCGCGGAAGGCCTGGCACAGGTACTGCGAGTCCGTGGTCAGCTTGACGCGGCAGGGGCCCTTGAGCGCCTGCAGCGCGCGGATGGCCGCGGTCAGCTCCATGCGATTGGAGGTGCTGTCCGGCTCGGCGCCGCTGATCTCCTTGCACCGGTCGCCGTGGTCCGGCGCGATCAGGATCGCGCCCCAGCCGCCGAGGCCGGGGTTGGGGGAACACGCGCCGTCTGTGAAGATCTCCACGTATGGCCGGGTCACGCCAGCTCCATGGTGTCCACGAACCGGAGACGGGGGTTCTTGTCCTCGAGGTACTCGGCCCGGTAGCGGCTCTCGGCCAGCAGGCAGGGGAAGCCGCGCTCGTCCCGGTACAGCTGGTGCTGGAAGGGGTGGTCGAGGGCACCGCGCAGGTCGCCGTCGTCGCACACCAGCCAGCGGCAGACCTGCAGCGGCGTGGCCTCGAACGTGGCCTCCACGTTGTACTCGTCGCGCAGGCGCGCGGCGATCACGTCGAACTGCAGCACACCCAGCGCGCCCACGATGTAGGCCGCCCCGGTGGCGGGCCGGAACAGCTGGGCCGCGCCCTCCTCGCACAGCTGCTGCAGGCCCTTGCCCAGGGCCTTGGCGCCCATGGGATCCACGAGCCGCGCGCGCTTGAATATCTCGGGGGCGAACTTGGGCAGGGCCGTGAACTCCAGGTCCTCGCCCGCGGTGAAGGTGTCGGCGATGCGGATCTTGCCGTGGGAGGGCACGCCGATGATGTCCCCGGGCCATGCGGTCTCCACCAGGGAGCGGTCGCGGGCGAAGAAGGTCATGGCGTTGCGCACCACCATGGGCTTTCCGGTGCGCACGTGGTGCAGGCTCATGCCGCGGCGGAAGCGGCCCGAGCATACCCGGATGAAGGCCATGCGGTCGCGGTGGCGGGGGTCCATGTTCGCCTGGATCTTGAACACGAACCCGGTGAAGTCCTCCTCGGCCGGCTCCACCACCCGGGTGCGGGTGCGCCGCGGCTGGGGCGGCGGGGCCAGGTCGCAGAAGCAGTCCAGCAGCTCCTTGACCCCGAAGTTGTTCAGGGCCGAGCCGAAGAACACCGGCGTCTGCTCGCCCCCGGCGAACAGCTCGGCGTCGTAGGGGATGCAGGCATCCTCGACCAGCTCGACCTCCTCGCGCAGCCGCTCCACGTCCGACGCGATCAACGCCGCCAGCCGCGGGTCGTCCAGGCTGCCGATCACCTCCCGCTCGTTGGCCCGGCCCCGCTCGGCCGCCTTGTAGAACACCAGCGCGTGATCCCGCAGGTCGTACACCCCGCCGAAGCCGTGGCCGCTGCCCAGGGGCCAGGTCATGGGCGCGCAGACCATGCCCAGCTCGGCCTCCACCTCGTCGATCAGCTCCAGCGGGTCGCGTGCGTTCTGGTCGAGCTTGTTCATGAAGGTGATGACCGGGGTGCGGCGGCGGCGGCACACCTCCAGCAGCTTGCGGGTCTGGGCCTGCACGCCGCGGCCCGCGTCGATGATCATCAGCACCGCGTCCACCGCGGTCAGGGTGCGGTAGGTGTCCTCGGAGAAGTCGTTGTGGCCCGGGGTGTCCAGCAGGTTGAAGGCCGTGCCGCCGTACTCGAAGCTGAGCACGGACGTGGACACGGAGATGCCGCGCTCCTTCTCCACCGACAGCCAGTCCGAGCGGGTGGAGCGCTGGGCCTTGCGCGCCTTGACCGCGCCGGCCAGGCCGATCACGCCGCCCATCAACAACAACTTCTCCGAGATCGTGGTCTTTCCCGCGTCCGGGTGGCTGATGATGGCGAAGGTACGGCGGCGGCCGATCTCGCGCTGGGCTTCGGTGCTCATGAGGCGGCGCAAGGTAGCACAACGGAACGGTCGGCGGGGGAAGAGCGTTGTACGCTTCGAGGATGCACACCACCCTCCCCGCCCTGGGGCTCGCCCTGCTGCTGGCAGGTCCGGCGACCGCGGCCCCGGCATTCGATCGCTACCTGCTGGCCGACATTCCGGTGGCGGACGGGTTCGACTACCCGGTCGGGAACCCGGACGCGAAGGGCAGCTACACCGACCCGGCCACCGGCGCCACCCACGACGGCTGGTACGTGGCGGCCACGTTCTGCGAGAACTACGCCCTGGGCCTGCACCCGGGCGAGGACTGGAACGGCGCGGGCGGGGGCGACACCGACCTGGACCAGCCCGTGTACACGGTGGCCGCGGGCCAGGTGGTGTACGCACGCGAGGCGGGCGCGCCGTGGGGCCGTGTGGTGGTGATCGAGCACCTCTACTACGAGAACCTGGAACGCAAGCGCATCCGCTCGCTGTACGCGCACCTCGGCCGCATCGACGTAGAGGTGGGTCAGGACGTGGCCCGGCGCCAGCAGATCGGCACCATCGGCAAGGACCCGGACGGCCTGTACCACGCCCACCTGCACCTGGAGCTGCGCACCGACCTGGACCTGCTGACCACGCTCTGGCCCTCGTCCGCGGGCAAGGACGAGGCCTGGGTCCGCGAGCGCTACCTGCCGCCCACGGAGTTCATCCGCGCCCACCGCCAGCTGTTCGTGGCCCAGGACGAGCCGCTCCTGCTGATGATCGAGGAGTCGTCCCGCCGCATGCTGCTGTACGAGCGCGGCGAGCCGACCGCGAGCTACGAGGTGGGCTTCGGCCAGCGGCCGGGCCGCAAGCGGGAGCAGGGCGACGACCGCACCCCCAGGGGCATGTACTTCGTCACCCGCAAGGCGCTCATCCACTCCACCGAGGGAGTGGACGCGTACTACGGCGGCCACTGGATCAAGATCAACTACCCCAACCCCTGGGACGCCGCCCACGGCGTGGACCAGGGCTGGATCACCGAGTTCCAGGCCGACGAGATCACCGAGCAGTGGCAGCAACGCGCCCTCACCGCCCAGGACACCCGCCTCGGCGGCGGCATCGGCCTGCACGGCTGGGCCTTCGAGTGGGACGGCCCCACTCACGGCTACAACCACTCCTGGGGCTGCATCGTGATGCACCTGCGCGACGTGGCCGAGGTGTACGAGCGCGTGGAGGTGGGGGCGATGGTGGTGATCTTCTAGGGCAGGAACTCATGAACTCATGAGCGTCCCTTTTTCTCCCCACTCCCCACCTGCCCAGGGGAGTCTGCCGCACCCCCGCAGCCCCCAACTCTCCGGGGTGACAAGCGAAG
>CAZXHG010000097.1:0-32270 GCA_964639985.1 uncultured Rickettsiales bacterium | reverse complement strand
TCGTCCTGACATGCGGGAGGAGGCAAGAAAATCCGCTCCCCCATCGGATCCGATCCGGGGGAGGACGCTCCCCCACTCATAGCTTGTCCACTCCCCCGGCCTCCCGTAGTCCGCGAAAACTCCGATCAACCACCTCCCGGAGCCACGCGCTGCGACGAGCGGCACCACGATGACCAGATCGAGGCCCTCGAACGGGTTGGAGACCGGAGTCGACGCGGTGCAGGGCTGCTCGGATCTGCCCGAATCCGGCCCAACGAACGCACCTCACCATCGGTGGCCCTACGGTCCTTCGCGATCAGGATCGCCTACGCCGCGCGCCGGTAGTCCCGGATCAACCCGCCGAGCACGGGCCGCGACTCCACGCGGTCGAACTCGGCGCCCTCGCCAGCCGGAGCCAGCGCCCCTGGCTCCGGCGCCGGGATGCTCCCCGTCCCCTGATGCACGCGTCCGCCGTTGTAGTAGCGGACGAACTCGATCACCGTCCTCCGCAGATGCCCCTCCGAGAAGAAGACGAAGTTCCGCAGGCACTCCTGGCGAAGGGTCCGCACGAAGCGCTCGACGTGAGGATTCGCGTTCGGGGCGCCATAGGGGATGGGGAGCCCGCGGATGCCCATCACCCGGCCCAGCCAGGCGTCGAGGGCGCAGCGGTAGCTTCGGGCGCCCGCTCCTTTCCGAGCGGCGGGCTTCTCCCGGCCAGCCCGACCGAACTGCCCGAAGATCCCGTCGTTGTCGTGCAGCAGGAACCTCGGCACTTGCCCGAACGGCGTGGCCTCCCGGATCTGCTGCTTCACCCAATCCAGCGTCGGGTGCTTGGTGACCGCGACGTGCACGATCCGGCGGGTGTCGATGGCCATCACCACCAGCACGTGACGGACGGAGTAGTTCCAGAGGTACTGGGTGGTGAAGTCGAGCGCGAACATCTGGGAGGCGTGGGACGACACGAACCGTGACCAGTTCGAGGGCTGCGGGCCGACCGACCGGACGAGGTAGCGGCGCACGGTGCTGGGCGCGACACGGGTGCCCAGCTTGAGCCTCAGTTCCAGTGCGATTCGGTCCTCGCCCCAGGTTGGGTTCTCCCGGGACATCCTCTCGATCAAACCTACGAGTGCCTTCGGGATCGGCGGCCTCCCGCGTCGGCCAGCCGACCGACGTCTCCAGTGGCGCCGGTAGCCGTCTCGATGCCACCGTAGCACCGTTTCCGGCGTCACGATGACCAGCGCCGACCGCCAGCGGGACCAGTGGCGGCGCAACCAGATCCAGAACAACCGATCCGCCCGGCAGAGTCGCGGTCTCTGTAGTTGGCGCTGGTAGATCGCGAGTTGCTGACGCAGCGCCAGGATCTCGAGGAGCAGGTCGCCCCTCGAGCGAGTCGAGGCCGTCAGGGTGGTCCACGTTGCCAGCGCGATGGACAGCATGGCGGCCTGGATGGCCGGGGCAGCCTGGCGTTGTCAAGGCTACCGTTCGATACTGACCTGCGAACATCACGAACTGTGCTGACGAGGGTGCTGATGTCCGACCTCACCGATCCCAGAGAGGAAACGCTCTTCGAGCGCTCCGTCCAGATCATCGAGGCCGCCCGAGCGCACGTCTGCCGGACGGTCAACACGTCGATGGTCCGTGCCCACTGGCTCATCGGGCGGGAGATCGTCGAAGTGGATCAGGGCGGCAAGGAGCGGGCAGCCTACGGGGAGGAAGTCGTCAAGCGTCTCGCGGCACGTCTGTCGACGCGGTACGGGAGAGGATTCAGCTATCCGTCCGTGAAGCGGATGAAGCAGTTCTACCTGACGTTCCCGAACGGCTCGGCGATCCCCGAGGATCTCGGCGGCTACCAGAAAGGCTCAGCAGCGCTGAGCCTATCTTCGAGTACGCCCGAGACGCCGATTGGCTCAGCGGTGCCGAGCCGAATGCCAGAGCCATCCCTGGTGCTCTTCCCGCCCCTGCTGAGCTGGACTCACTACCTGGCCCTGATCCGGGTTGATGTCCCGCAGGCCCGCGCGTTCTACGAGATCGAGGCCGCTCGCGAGGGATGGTCAACCCGGGAGTTGGAGCGCCAGATCGCCTCGTTGCTGTACGAACGTCTGGCCAAGAGCAGGGACAAGGATCAGGTTCTCGCCCTGGCGAAGGATGGACAGGGCGTGGCTCTGCCGCGGGACGTCCTGAAGGATCCTGTGGTCCTGGAGTTCCTGGACCTGGAAGAACGAGCCCACTGGCGCGAACGTGACCTGGAGCAGGCCATCATCGACCGCCTCGAGGCCTTCCTCCTGGAACTGGGCAAGGGCTTCTGCTTCGTCGCCCGCCAGAAGCGGCTCACGCTGGACGGGGACCACTTCTACGTGGACCTGGTGTTCTACAACCGGCTGCTGCGCGGCTTCGTGCTGATCGACCTGAAGCTCGGCAAGCTCGCCCACCAGGACCTCGGCCAGATGCAGATGTACGTCAACTACTTCGACCGCTTCCAGCGCGAGGACCACGAGGCACCGACGGTCGGAATCGTGCTGTGCTCGGACAAGAACGACGCGATGGTCAAGATCACGCTGCCCGAGGACGACGAACAGATCCATGCCAGCCGCTACCAGCTCTACCTGCCCACCGAGGAGGAGCTGCGCGAGGAGATCGAACGTGAGCGCGAGCACGCCGAACGTGCGCTGGTCGCGACCAGGGAACAAGACAGGGACGAAGGGAGCGGCTGATGCCGAGGTACTTCGAGTTCGACGTGGCGCTCCAGGAGATCCAGCCACGAATCTGGCGCCGGTTCCTGCTGCGCACGACGTCGTCCTTCACCCATCTGCACATGGCGATCCAGGAGAGCTTCGGATGGCAGAACTGCCACCTGTGGGAGTTCCGGATGCCAGGCTTCGACGGCCGCCCCATCGCTGGCCTGCCCGGAGATGAGGATTTCGGCCGCCCGACGCCCGACGGGCGCCATGTGAAGCTATCGGACTACTTCTCCGGCAAGCACGTCGCCGAGTGGTGCGAGTACGTCTACGACTTCGGCGACGACTGGGTCCACGAGGTGAAACTCGTGCGCATCGTTTCCGACAAGCAGGCGTTCAAGCGGCGCTTGCTGGCGGGAGAGTTCGCGTGCCCACCCGAGGATTGCGGTGGAGCCGGAGGCTACGAGCGGATGGTCCACATCATCCAGACTGGTGAGGACCCCTGGGACGAACCCGTGGACGAGATCATGACCTGGCTCGGGGGGTGGAGGCCGGAGGCGTTCGATCCGGACGCCGTCAAGTCGGTGTTCGACCGCTGAGGACAACGACGGTCGTCATCCGAGCCTCCGCAACCCCTGCGTCACCGCCGCCCGGCTCACCCCCTCCCCCCTCGCCAGCGCTGCCCGCGATCCGTAGACGCCCTCGTCCAGCATCCGTTGCCAAGCCCGCGCCCGCTCCCCCGGCGCCGGCCCTCCGCGCCGCACCACGGTCACCTTCCGCGGCCGCCGCCGGGGCGCCTCGAACCGCGCCCAGGGTTCAGTAAGCGTATGTACCGCGGAGCCAATACGACATCCAGCCCCGGCCGTCAGGTCGGGGCTTCGTGGTTCTACCGTTCGGAGACGGCGCGGCCGGATCGTCCCGCTACCGGTCCCCATCGAGAGGCTGCGAGCCCATGGGGTGCGCTGGGCCGTTTCTCAAGCTCCCTCCAGGTCGATCCCCACCGCCCGACGCAGGCCGGCCTCGGCGGTGCGGAAGGCGGACTCGGCGCCGAGGGCGTCGAGGTGAGCCTTGGACAGGGCGGTCTGGGCCTCGAGCACGTCCACGTTGCGGGCGAGCCCCTCGCGGAAGTTGAGCTCGGTCAGGCGGAGGCTCCTCTCCGCCAGGTCGACCTGGCGGGCGGCCACGGCGCGCTGCGCGTCGGCCTCGCTGTAGGCGCTCAGGGCCTGCTCGATCTCCAGGCGGACGCCGTCGTGCAGCTGGCGCTGGTAGGCGGCCACCTGGCGCAGCCCGGCCCGGGCCTGGCGGTGGCGGGACAGGGCCAGGCCCCGATCCCACAGGGTCCACTGCAGGCCGACGGTGATGTCGCCAGACCAGTACCAGTTGGGCTCCAGGGAGCGGTCCGGGTTCTTGTAGTAGGCGTTGGCCTGCAGGGCCACGGCCGGGAGCCAGGTGGACAGGGCGGCGTGGGATCCGTGACGGGCGGCGATGCCCTGCTGTTCGAGCATCCGCGCCTCCGGGCGCCCGGCGCGGGCCAGCTCGGTCAGCTCGTCCAGCTCCAGGGGCAGGTCGATCGGCATCGTGCCCTGCTCGAGTTCGAGCTCGATCGGTTCGCCCTGGGGGGCCTTGACCAGCATGCGGAAGGCGTTCTCGGCCAGCTCGGCGCCCTGGCTCGCCCTCATCGCGTCGAGCTCCAGGGAGGCCTGCTGCACCTGGGCGGCGAGCAGGTCGGCTTCCGTGGCCAGCCCCACCTCGACGAAGTGCTCCAGCAGACGGACGTAGCCGTCCACGGTCTCGATGGCGTCGTCGGTGACCCGGACCCCCATGCGGGCGTAGGCCAGCTGCCAGAACATTTCTTCGGTCTGGTACGCCACGTCGTGGGTCGCGGCCCGCTCCTGCTCCCGCGCCGACCGAAGCTGGGCCATCGCCATCGCCCGCTGGCGGTGCAGCCCGGTGCCGGCGAAGAGGATCTGCTCCGCCTGCAGCTGGAACTGGAAGTTGTCCTGGCGCGCCATCTCGAACTCGATGGCCGTGGGCTCGAACTCGGTGTCGTAGCCCAGCGTGTCCATCAGGTCGAGGATCTCCTGGGGCATGAGTACGCCGATGTCCATCTCGGTCACGACGTACGGCACGGTGTCCAGGTGGGCCCACCCGCCGGTCAGGGTCAGGGCGGGGAAGAACATCGCCAGGGCCTCGTCGGCCCTGGCCCGCTCACCCGCGGTCCGGGCCCGGGCCACCTCCACCATCTCGCTCTCGGCCACGGCCTGCCGGACCGCCTGCTCGAGGGTGTAGGTGCGCGCCCCTGCCGAGGCGGCGGTCAGCAGCGCCGCGGACAGGGCGAACCAGGTCGCGTGCTTCAACACGGAGCCTCCTCGCCGGGGTGGGCGGCGATGCCGCGCAGGAAGATCCGCATCAGGCTCCGGGCGTCGTCGAGCAGGTGGTCGAAGTCGTCGTTGATCACCGGGTTGAACACGCCCTGGCAGGCCATCGACAGGGTCCTCGCGAAGCGATCCGGATCATCGACCACGAACTGCCCCGCCTCGACACCGTCACGAACCACCGCGGCCAGCAGGGCCAGGTGCCAGGCGCCGAATTCGTCGATGCGCTTCTGGGCCAGCGGGATCAGCTCCCCGGCCACGTCGCGAGTCACCTCGTAGAGCATCAGCAGGCGCTGCACCTCGCTGCCGAGCGCCCCGACGATCTGCAGCAGCCGCTGATCCGCCGGGGCGGCCGGATCGATAGCGCCCTCGATCTTGCGCTGGAGATCCTCGATCAGGTGGTCGATGACGGCGCTGAACAGGTCGGCCTTGCTCCCGAAGTAGTAGTACATCGTCGAGCGGCTGACCCGCGCCTCGGCCGTGACGTCCTCCAGGGTCGTCTTGCGCAGCCCGACGCGCTCGATGACCGCCAGCGCGGCCCCGACCAGGTGGGCCCTCTTCTCGTCGCCCCGCTTGCTCATGGCGAAGCCTCCTTCCTCGTGCCCAGCTTCTCGCGCAGACCCTCGATCCAGGCGTAGACCACCGGCACCACCACCAGCGTCAGCAGCGTCGACGCCACCAGCCCGCCGATCACCGGCCAGGCCATGGGCTGGCGTAGTTCGCTGCCCGAACCGGTGGACAGCGCCGGCGGCAGCATGCCGAGGATCATCGCGAACGTGGTCATCAGGATCGGCCGCAGCCTCAGCCCCCCCGCCCGGATCAGGGACTCGCGGATCGAGACCCCCTCGGCCCGGAACTGGTTGGCCCGGTCGACCAGCAGGATCGCGTTCTTGGTCACCAGCCCCAGCAACAGGATGATCCCCAGCATCGGGATCACGCCCACCGACCAGCCGAACAGCAGCAACGTGAGGAATGCGCCCACCACGGCCAGCGGCAGCGACAGCATGATCGTGAAGGGGTGGACGAAGCTCTCGAACTGGCTCACCAGCACCACGAAGATGAACACCACCGCCAGCACCAGCGCGACGGACAGGCTGCCGGCTGCGTCCTCCATCAACTCCACGTCGCCCAGGATCATGACGTCGACGCCGGCCGGCACCCCCAGGCCGTCGATCATCGCCTGAGCGTCCTGCCGCACATCGCTCAGAGGGCGCCCGGCCAGGTCGCAGCTGACCTTGAGGTACCGCTGCCGGTCGTGCCTCGTGACCACGGCCGGCGCCGTGCGGTACGCCAGACTGGCGACGTTCTGCAGCGCCACGGGCGTCCCCTGGCCGTGGGGATCCTCGGGTCGCGGCAACGGGCTGAGCAGGAGCAGGTTCGGCATCAGCGCCCGGGGCGTGCGATCGATCTCGCGGGCGCGGATGCGGATGTCGTGGGTTCGTTCGCCCTCGCGGAACGTGCCCACCACCTGACCGGCGACGGCCAGCCGCGAGGTGATGCCGATCTGGCCCACGCTCAGCCCCGCCATTCCGGCCCGTCCGCGGTCCACGTCCAGGCGCAGCTCGGGCTTGCCCGGACGGTAGGTCGTCTCGATCCCTGTCGTACCGGGGATCTGCTGGAGCCCCAGCCGGATGTCGGTGGCGACCTGCTCGATCTGGTCCGGCTGCTCGCCGCGCACCTCGATCTCGATCGCCTTGCCCAGCATGCCGCCGGACACGATCGGCAGATCGACGACGCTGGTCGTCACCCCCGGCAGCACCGCGAGCGCTTCGCGCGCCTCGTCCATCACCTCGTACACCGAGCGGCGGCGGTCGGACTTGTCGGGCAACAGCACCGTCATGTGGATCCAGTCCGTCTCGCCGTCGGGCCCGACCACGGTGTAGATGTCCTCGACCTCCTCGATATCGAGCAGCAGCTGCTCGACCTCGATCGCCTGCTGCTCGGCGGCAGCCAGGGTCGTCGCAGGCGAGGTCCGCACGTCGACCTCGAAGCGGCTGCGGTCGTAGTCCGGCAGGAACTCGAAGCCGACCACGCTGATCAGCAGCAGGCTGCCGACGAACAGCGCCACCGCCGTTCCGACCACCAGCCGGCCGTGGTCCAGCGACCACCGCAGGACGTCGCGGTAGGTGTGCTCGATGCCCGTCATGACCCTGGCCTGCAGACGGCCGAACATGCCCGCCCGGGACCGGTCCGGCAGCTTGCCATAGCGGGAGGCCAGCATCGGCGTCACGGTGAAGGCGATGAACAGCGAGACCGCCACGGCGATGCCGACCGTGAGCCCGAACTGCTTGAAGAACTGGCCGATCATGCCGCCGACGAAGCCCACGGGCAGGAACACCGCGAGGATGGTCAGTGTGGTGGCCATCACGGCCAGGCCGACCTCCTTGGTGCCGTTGCGCGCGGCGGTCAGCGCGTCCTCGCCCGCCTCCATGTGGCGGTAGATGACCTCGATCACCACCACCGCATCGTCGATCAGGATCCCGATGGCCAGCGACAGGGCCAGCAAGCTCAACACGTTCATCGAGAACCCGGCCATCCACATGAAGAAGAACGTGGTGACCACCGACGTGGGCAGCGCCACCGCCGAGATCAGCGTGCTGCGCCAGTCGAGCATGAAGACGTAGACCACCAGCACCGCGAAGAGGGCGCCGAGGATCAGCGCCAGCCGCATCTCGTGGGCCATGTCGTCGACGATGATCGAGTAGTCCAGCACCGGGAACATCACCGTGCCGGTGGGCAGCTCGCCCGCCAGCTCGTCCATGGTCGCGTGGACCTCCTCGCACACCGCGGTGCTGTTGGCGCCGCCCTCCTTGATCACGTCGAAGGTCACCGCCCGCCAGCCGCCGACGCGGGACACCGTCCTCTGCTCGACGGTGCCGTCGACCACCGTGGCGATGTCGCGCAGGTAGATCGGCGACGGCAGCGGCTGGACCATGATGTCACCCAGCTCACCGAGGTCGTCGACCGAGCCCTTGGCCCGCAACGAGTAGCGGGTGGCACCGGCCTCGAGGTTGCCGCCGGGGATGTCCGCGATGTCGTAGCCCACCTGCTGCAGCACCCGCATGAACGGGATGCGCAGCGCAGCCATCTTGGGCAGGTCCAGCTCCAGCTGGATCTCGCGCTGCTCGCCACCCTGGATCCGGATCGTGCCGACGCCCTCGATGTTCTCCACCGCGGGCTTGACCACCTCGTCCACCAGGGTCCGGGTCTCCAGCGGGCTCAGTCGGGTGGACACGGCCCAGGTCATCACCGGCACGGCGCTGGGATCGAAACGGGTGAAGATCGGGTCCTGGACCCCCTCGGGAAGCTCGGTGCGGGCCATGTAGAACGCGTCGCGGACCTCGTCGCTGACCAGGGCCACGTCGGTCCCCATGTCGAAGGCGGCGACGATGATGCCCACGTGCTCGCGGCTGTAGGAGTACAGATCGGCCAGGCCGCTGATGCTCGCCAGCTGGTCCTCGATGGGCTGGACCACCTGTTCCTCGACCTGCTCGGGCGAGGCGCCGGGGTAGGGCACGGCGATGGAGAACACCGGCACATCGGCATCGGGCAGGAAGTCGACGGACAGGCGCATGTAGCCCATCGCGCCGACCACCATCAGCAGCAGCGTGACGACGGTGGTGAACGCCGGCCGCTTGATCGCGAGGTCACTGAGCCACATCGGCGTCCGCTCCGATCGCCCGCACCACGTCCACGGGCTCGCCCTCGACCAGGTACTCGGCTCCGGGGACCAGCACCAGCGCGCCCATGGGCACGCCGCGCACGCTCAGCTCGCTGTCCGACTCGCCGGCGATCTCCACGGGCAGGTCGACCACCCGCCCGTCGCGCACCACCTGGACCGTGTCGCCGCTCTCGTCGCGCCGCACCACCTCCAGCGGCAGGACCACCGCATCGTCCTCGACCCCGACGACGATCTCGCCACGGGCGAACAGGTTGCCCAGCACCTCCCCGTCGGGGTTCTCCACGGTGATCTCCACCGGTCCACGGCGCGTCCACGCGTCGAGACTGGTCGATGCCGCGGTGACCGTTCCATGCAGCCCCCGGTCCTCGTCGTCCTCGGCCCACAGCCGCACGGGCTGGCCTCGCGCCATGGTGGCGAGGGCCGCGGCGTCCACCGCCGTGTCGAGGAACAGCTGGGAGGTGTCGTCGATCTGGAACGCGGGGTACTCGCTACCCACCATGTTGCCCAGCCGGGCCAGGACCTTGGTCACGCGGCCGTCGCACGGCGCGGTCATCACGTGGTTGCGGACCACCTGCCGCGCCAGATCGCGGTTGAGCTGGGCCACGTCCCGCTGGGTGCGGGCGCCCTCGACCTGGATCACCGCCTCCTCGTACTGCTGGTCGCTGACCCCCAGCGCACCTACTTCTTCACGCACCGCGTCCAGCCGGGCCAGCGAGCGCTCGGCGAGCTCGACGGCCTCCTGCGTCATGTCGTACCCGACCTCGGCCTGCTGCGCCTGCAGCGAGTACTCCGGCGACTCGACCCGGGCCAGGGCGGCCCCCTCGCGCACCTCGTCACCCAGCTGCACGTCGACGCGGACCACCTTGCCGCCCATCTTGGGGAACACCGTCGCTGAACGGATCGGCTGCAGCGTGCCGGAGACGGGTACGGTGTACTCGAACGACCGCGGCGCCACCCGGATCACCTCGACCCTGGCCGGCGGCACCACCACCTCCTCGAGCGGCCGCATCCGCAGCCACAGCGCCTGGCCCGTCCGCGCCACCAGCCCCACGCCGAGCACGACCACCACCAGCGCGACCACCCAGAAGGTGAGCGAGCACCCGCGCCGCGCCTGGGGATCGGCCCTGGTCTCGCCCTGCCGGTCCAACGTGTCCTCGTTCATCGGGGCTCCGTCCTGGGTCGTCGCGAGCTCGATGTCCCGGCGACTGAACCGGTTCAGTCTTTTTGTACATTTGGAGCCATCATGTATAAATCGTTTGAAACGGAAGCTCAAGCGGCGGGTGGGGTCTGGAGGGGGGCCCACCCGGCTCGCCCATCCGGGTCGAGGTAGTTGTTCTCCGCATTCCCGATCTCCCAGGTCCGGATCTCGTAGCTCCGGACCCCCTCGGCCCGCGCGAGCAGCCCCAGCAGGGCGCCGGTGTAGTAGGTGGCGTACTGGTTGCCGATGAAGCCGTGGATGTCTCCCGCATCCGTCTGCCAGCCCAACAGGGCTTCGGCCGCCCTCTCGACGGCCGGGTACCGGCGGTCCAGTTCGAACTGTTGCACGAGCACACGAAGCTACAAGAGGATCTCCAGCGCGCCCTGCACAGCCCGCAGGGCGGGTGCCTCCCCGGGCATCTCCAGCATCGAGCGCTCCGCTGCGTCGAAGTCGCGCACGAGCTCGTCCTCGGGGATGGCGCCGATGATCGGCAGCTCGGTGCGCTCCCACACCGCGTCGAGATCCCGTGGGGAGCGCACGCGGTTGACCAGCAGGTGCACGTCCCGCAGGCGGTCCAGGTCGGCGGCGACCTCGCGGATCACCTCGGCCACGCGCACGCCCTTGGCCGTGGGATCGCTGACCAGCAGCAGCTGGTCGATGGCGCCGAGCACGTCCCGGTTGATCTGCTCGACGCCGGCCTCCGCGTCGATCCAGACCAGGTCGAACTCGCCGGCCAGCTGGGCCAGCGACTCCCGCAGCAGCTTGTTGATCGAGCAGTAGCAGCCCCGGCCCACCGGTCGGCCGAGGGAGAGGAAGGCCACGGAGCCCCGCTCCGCCACCGCGGCGAGCAGCTGGAAGTCCACCGAGGCCTGCAGCTCCGCCCGGGTCAGGCCCTGCTCGCGGGCCTCGTCCTGGGTGGCGCGGCGCAGCTGCTCCAGCGTGGTGGACGGCTGCAGTCCCAGGGCCAGGCCCAGCCCTCCGGCGTGGTCGGCGTCGACCACCAGCACCTTGCCTCCGTGCTGGCGCGCCAGGCTGCGGGTGGCCAGGGCGGAGACCGTGGTCTTGCCCACGCCCCCTTTGCCGCAGACGGCCACGACCCGGCTCATCCGAGCTCCGCCTCGTCGCAGATGTCGTTGAACTCGCAGCGCGGACACTCCATCAGGTCCTCCGTGTGGCGCTTGAGCAGGGCGCCGGCGAGGCGCCCGCTGTCCCGCGCGAGCTCCCACAGCTGCCCGTGGATCGCGGGATCGGTGATCCAGAGCACCGACGCGGAGCGCAGCCCCTGCACCCGGTGCAGCCGCTGCAGCAGGGCCCTGCTCAGGTGGTCGAAGCGCAGCCCATCCCCCACCGCGTCTCGCGAGATCCGCAACCAGACCTCGCCCGAGCTGGGCCGGGACCGGGAGGTCACCCCCCGCAGCAGGGTGTCGCAGAGCGCGTCCCGGAGATCCAGGCAAGCCTGCGCCTCGTCGTCGAACGGTCCGCGCGCCAGGACCACGCGGCCGAGCACAGAGCCCGTCCCCGCCTCGGCCAGATCGGGCCCCGCGAAGCCGGCCTCGTCCCCCGGGCCCTCGTCGTCGTTCCAGACCAGCAGGGACCAGGATCCCACGGCCGGGCTGCCGAGCTCGGCGGCCAGATCATCGGACAGCAGCAGGCTGCGGCCGGCGGGCCAGGACGGCAGGCCCCTGGCGGCACGCAGACTGCCGTCGGCCCGCCACCGCTCGATCCAGGGCTGCAGCTGCGCCACGGCGGCGTCAAGGCTGCCCACCGGGCTCCTCCTCCATCAGCGCCGCGCCGAGGGCGGCTGCCAGCTGGGGATCGTGGGGGAAGGGGCGATGGTCCGCGTCCAGGCGGTGGGTCACCGAGCGGGTCACCGCTTCGAGGCGGGACACGCCGCCGGTGAGGGTCACGCAGGACGCCTCGCGGAACCGTCGCGCCTGGCTGACGACCATGCCGCCGAGGGACTCGCAGACGCCGGCGATCACGTCGGGCAGCGGCGTGCCGGCGTTGACCTGGCCGATCACCTCGCTCTCGGCAAAGACGACGCACTGGCCGCTGATGCGGGTCGGGGAGTCGACCCGCGCCGCGGTCTCGTCCAGCGCCTCCCAGGGGATGTCCAGCTTGTGGGCCATCATCTCCAGGAAGCGGCCCGTACCCGAGGCGCACTTGTCGTTGTGCACCACGTCGGCGAGCTCGCCGTCCTCGCCGATCCGCACCGCGGCGGTGGACTGCCCGCCGATGTGGATGGCCAGGTCGATGCCCGGCAGGAAGTACCAGGCGGCGGCGGCCACACAGCGGTTCTCGTCCTCGATGAAGTCCGCCGAGGCCACGTGGGTCGCACCGGAGCCGGTGGCGCCGAAGCTGTCCACGGCGTCTGCGCGCACCTTCGCCTGGCGCAGGAGCTGCTCGATGTGGCCGTCGATGTCCGCGGCGATGGTGCCGGTGGTGCGGCGCACGAGGCTGGCCAGCAGCTCGTCGTCGTGCAGGACCACGGCCTTGACGAACAGCGAACCCACGTCGCAACCGACGGTGATCATCGCGCCCCTCCCTGCCGCGCCGCGGCCATGGCCGCGCCATAGGCGCCCACGATCTGGGGATCCAGGTCCAGGTCCGTCAGCCGCAGGCCCAGTCTCCGCTCCAGCTCCCGGCGCACGGCCAGGTTCTTGGCCACGCCCCCGGTCATGGTCACGGCGGGCACGGGGTGGACCTTGCGCACGAGCGCCGAGACCCGCTCGGCCAGGGCCCGGCAGATCCCGGCGCAGACCTCGGCCGGCGAGCGGCCCTGCTGCAGCGCCGAGACGACCTCGGTCTCGGCGAAGATCGTGCAGCGGTTGGACACCTCAAGCGGACGCCGGGAACTCAGCGCCAGCGGGCCGAGCTCGGGCAGCGGCACGCCGAGGGTGCGGCCCATGTGCTCGAGGAAGTGGCCGGTGCCGGCGGCGCACTTGTCGTTCATGGCGAACTGCTGCAGCTCGCCCCGGTCGTCGATGCGGATCGCCTTGGCGTCCTGCCCACCGATGTCGACGATGGTGCGCACCGCCGGGTCGAGACAGAACACGCCGTAGCCGTGACAGGAGATCTCGCTGAGGTGGTCGGCAGCCAGACCGGCCTCGGCCAGGCGCTCGCGGCCGTAGCCGGTGGCCACCGTGCGCCGGATCGCGGCGCGGGCGAAGCCACCGCGGGCCAGCATCTTGTCCAGCACGTCCCGGGCCGAGTCCACGGGATCGGGGCGCACCGGCCGCGTGGCCGCGGCCACGACCTCGCCATCCCGCACCGCGACCGCCTCGGCGGTCAGCGAGCCCACGTCGACGCCCACGAAGATCGTGCTCATCGGCCCGCCCCCCCCCGATCGCTCAGGCGGCGCCGGACCCGCCGCCGGCCCGACCGCCGCTGACGCACCACGCCGTTGATGAACTCGTCGAGCCCGCCCTGGATCGCCGACATCGGCGTGGTGGTCTTCATCCACGAGTCGCCGTGCAGCACCAGCAGCGGGATACCGGCGCGGCGCATCAGCTCCTCGCGCAGGATCGAGATCACCGACCAGGTCTGCTTGCAGGCGTCGTGACCGCAGAACACCACGCAGTCCGCGGACAGCTCCCGGCACCAGTGGGCCACGTCCAGGGTCCAGGCCCGGGACATGGACGGCGCCGCCATCTGCCGGTTCATCGGGTAGTCCCAGGAGGCCGCCACCATGCCGTCGACCATCGAGTCGTAGGAGCGCAGGTCGAACGGGCTGGGGGCATACAGGTCGAGCACGTCGGAGAGGAAGCTGTAGCCCCGCTGCTCCATGAAGCCGTAGAGCCCCGGCAGATCGAAGTAGTAGCTGGTGTAGGCCCACAGCACCCGCGCGCGCTCCTCGGGAGCGGTGTAGACCCCGTCCGCGGCCCGGCGTCGGGCCACCGCGACCATGGTCTCCATGACCTCGATGGCCGCGGGCGTACCCCACATGCAGAAGCGCAACGGCGCCAGGAAGAGGTTGAACAGGCCGGGGACCGGACAGGGCCTGAGCGCGGTGAGTTCGAACAGCTCCCAGTACAGCTCGGCGCAGCGGTTGGCACCGCTGAGCACCCGGCGCAGCTTGTCCTCGGTCAGCTCCTCGTCGAGGTAGTCCTCGAGCTGATGGATCAGGGTGCGGAAGTAGCGTCTGTAGAGCTCGTGCCCCTCGGGGCTGTCGTCCACGGGCTGCTCGAGCACGAACTGTGGGATGTCCAGCCGGTGGGACACGAACTCGTGGATCTTGGAGTTGGCGTCGCAGCCGCCGGGGGCGGCCGAGAGGATGGCGTCGGGGGGGAAGTCGCCCCCGAGCACCGCGCCGAGTTCGACGCTGTTGGCCGAGCAGATGTGGTCGGGCAGGCCCAGCGCCATCATCCGGTCCCAGTACCGCTCGCCGCCCCCCTGCAGGCCCACCGCGGCGACGGTGGTCAGCACCTCGCTGGTCAGGCCCACGGCGTTGTCGAACGCCATGATCAGCTCGGGGGGGAAGTTGAACGGGACGAGGATCACCTTCCTGCCCTGTTCGCGGGCCTCGAGGGCTTGCGCCAGCCAGGACCGCAGCGCGCCGAGGAAGGGCAGGCCGGCGGGGCGGATGTGCGGGGCGAAGAAATGCGACAGGTTGTGGCCCACGTCCGGGGGGAGGACCCGCAGCAGGCCCTCGACCTCGGCGTCGCTGGGCATGCCCTGGATACGGGCGACCTCGTCGAAGAGGGCCAGCGAGCGGTCGAACAGTCCGGTCTTCGTGGTCATCGCGGGCCCCCGATGCGCTCCAGCAGGGCCTGGACGCGGGTGCGGATACGTGCCCGATCCCCCAGGGCGCCGTACTCCTTCTCCAGGGCCAGCACCGGCACGCCTCGCTCCTCCAGCGTCAACCGCAGCAGGGCGTTGTCGATGCCATGTACGTCGCAGAACTTGTTGTGGACCAGCAGCACGCCGTCGGCCTGGGCGCGCTGGACCGAGTCCTGGACGAAGGCCAGGCGATCGTCGAACTGCTCGATCATGCGCGGGCAGAGGGTGGACGTCAGCAGCTGCTCGGCGAGCACGGCGATGGGATCCCGGTCCTCGCCGTCCTCCGGATGACGCCAGAACGCCCGCGCCCCGAAGCACATCGTGTCGGCCACGACCAGGCCGCCGAGCCCCTCGATGTCGGCGAGCAGGTCGATCTCGTCGGTGGCGGCCCCGCCCAGCAGCAGCCGGGCCCGGGGACGGGGAAGAGGAGGTCGGGTCGCCAGGTCCCGGAGTTCCTGCCGCAGCAGCGCCTCGTAGTCCGCGGGGCGCAGGCAGCCCTCGGCGCACACGGCGATCAGGGCCTCGGTGCCCGAGAGTCGCGGGGGATCCTGCTCCCGCAGGGCGGACAGCTTTCGCAGCAGTGCCCGGATGCGGACCTGCCGGGCCAGGGCCTCAGCCAGTTCCTCGTCGCCGAGGGTCACGCCGGCGAATGCCGCCACCGCATCCCGGTAGCGCCGCAGCTCCAGCTCCAGGTACTCCCGGGCGTCGGCCGTGTGTATATGGGGCACCTTGAGGTAGTGGAAGAAGGCCGACTCGTGGGCGTACTGCCAGTTCTCGTACATGCCCCGCAGCTGGTCGCAGCCGTTGGAAGCGATCAGCCCGTCCAGGACGTCGTACGTGCCGTCGAGGCCCAGCTGGAGCAGGGCCCGGCAGAAGCTGCAGTTGAAGCGGGACAGCCGGGCGTCGGCCAGGTCGGTCTCGGCGCGGCCGAGCGCCCGCAGCCGCAGCGGCAGCAGGCCTGCCGCGTCGAGGATCTCCACGGGCGTGGTCAGACACGAGTAGCCGACCACGCGGCCGCCCTCGGCGCGGAACGCCCGTACCGGTTCGGGGATCACGTCCCGGGTCAGGGCTCTCAGGCGGTCCACGGGAACCTCCTCCCCCGACGGCCCGCCACGGGCCGAAGTCGCGGTCGCTCGAGACGCCCCCGCAGGGACGACCAGCCGGCCCGCATCACGGGCCTCACGACCGCTCCGACGGCACCGGGGTTGGCGGCGAAGGTGCGACCGGCGGCGCGCAGGACGGCCTCCCAGCTGCGCTCCAGCTCCCCGGCGTCGAGGGCGCCCCACAGGCGGCTGAGGTAGGCCCCGGCGCCGTCCTGCTCGAGCTTCCGCCGCAGCAGGATCAGGGCCTCGTTGAGGCGCGCTCCCACGGCCTCGGGCTTCAGGGCGGCCTCGACCGAGAGCTCGTCCAGGACCTGCCGGCCCAGGGTGCGGCCCAGGCGCAGACCCGCTCGGCCGAGGCGTTCACGGCGCGCGACCTCGGTCAGCTCCCGGATCACGGCCGAGTCCGGGTTGGCGCGGGCGTAGCGATCCAGGAAGGTCACGATCTCCCGCACGGCCAGCACGACGGTCTCGGCGTCCAGGTCACGCCTGATCTGGCGGCCCACGGCCTCGAAGGCCTCGTCGGGTAGCGCATTGGCCTCCCTCAGCAGGGTCACGGCCCCCCGGGCCAGGGGCGCCTGGGTGCTCAGGGCGGCGCCCGTCCAGGCGGCCAGCAGCTCGGGACGCTGCCGCAGCAGGTCGGCCAGCACCTCGGCCAGGGTCTGCCCGTCCTCGCCCAGTGCCACCAGCGCCCGGCGCAGCGCCTCGCCGTCCAGGCTGCTGGCCAGCTCGTCGATCAGCTCCGTGGCCGTGGCCCGGAACGCGGGCTCGGTGTTTCCCAGCACCTGGCTGCCCCGGTGGATCGCGTCGATGATCCGGGCGAAGCCCGTGGCGATGCGGCCCAGATCCTGCGCGTGCATGTCTCCCAGCACCGACAACACCGCGGCGGCCAGGATCTCGTCGGCCAGCTCGACCTCGTCCAGGGTGTCGGCCAGGACGGCCAGCAGGTCGTTGATCAGCGGCGGCGCGCTGACCAGCAGGTTGGCCAGGGCCACCGGATCGTCCAGGGTGGATCGGGCCAGGGCCAGCATGGCCTCACGACCGGTGGAGGACAGTGCCTCGAGGGCCTCGCGCAGGCTGCCGAAGTCCACCTCCCGCACCAGGCCGACGATCGGTCCGGAGTCCTCCAGGGAAGCCGGGGCGTCCCGTCGCAGCAGGACCACCATCTCGGACAGGGCGTTGAGCGAGCGGCCCAGCTCGGCCCCGTCGACCTCCGTGGCCCATCGGCGGACCAGCAGCGCCCGCTGCTGCTCGTCCATCTGCGCCAGCGACGAGGCGAGCTCGCCTGCGGCGGTGGCGACCCCCTGCAGCAGCCAGGGGGCCATGCGGGCCAGGGTAGGGCCCCAGACCCGGGGCAGCTCCCGCAGCGCGCCGCGGTCGATGTCGTCGGCGATCTGCTCGAGGTAGGCCTCCAGCATGGGTTCGGGGTAGGACGCCAGCTGTCGTCCCAGCACCAGGGCGCTGTGCACGGCCCGCTCCACCGCGGCCGGCGAGGCGCTGGCGAGGCGCAGGGGCAACTCGGGGTCCTCGGTCAGCAGGGCCCGGGCAGCGGCGCCCGGATCCGAGCCACCGCCCTCGGCGTAAAGATGGATGATCTCGCGGTACGCCGGCGTGCGCAGGATCTCCCGCAGCAACCGCGCACCGGTGGGCTCAGCGGACATCGCCCACCTCCTCGTCCTCGCCGTCCACCACCTCCCGCAGCGCCCGGGCCAGGGGCCTCGCGACCTCCTCGACAAAGGCCGGGTGCTCGGCGCCGAAGCGGCGGATGCGCGCCGCAGCGTTGCGGGCCCAGACCTCGCGATCGAGGTTGGTGGCGGCCGTGGCCCCGCGATAGCCGCGGATGAACGCCTCGGCCCGATCCGACAGGGCGGCGCCCACGGAGCCGCTCGTCCCGCCGGCCAGCTGGGCGGTCAGGCCGACGGCGGTGCCCACGGCGGTGCCCAGTCGCTCCGTGTCCAGATCGGCGATCGCCTGCGCGGCCAGCTCCCTGCGCAGACCACGGGGAACCCGCGCCAGCCGGCGGCCCGCCTCGGCCACGGCCACGGCCCCCGAGTTGGCGACCTGGGGCGCCACGGCGAGGGCATCCATCAGGCGCTGGGGATCCTCGGCCAGGACGTCGACGATCAGGTCGGCGTTCTCCGGGTCGAGGTGGGTCGTGAGGATGCGGGACGTCTCGCGGGCACGCCGTGACGCCAGCAGCTGGCGCAGGACCCGCGAGGCCCCCTCGATCACGCCGGGCGTTCGTTCGCTGCGCTCGTTCATCGCCCCTCCTACACCGTCTCGCAGCCGAAGAAGTACCGAGCCGTCTCCACCTGGCATAGCTGCTTGCCCCCCATCCACAGCTGGACGATCTTGAAGTCTCGCCAGTGCTTCTCCACGTCGGCACCACGCTCACAGCCCTCGTCGCCCAGCAGGTCCATCGCCCGCTGCAACGCCTCCAGGGTCTGGTCGCAGGCGAGATACTTCAGCGCCCGGCCCCTGGCCACGACCCCGTCGGAGCCTGGCGCGCCGTACAGATCGGGCCGGTCGAGCATGCGGGCGTACTGGTAGCCGGTGATGCGTACCACCTCGGCGGTGGCCGCGATCCTCGCCAGCGAGGCGGCGACGTCGTCGTTCTCCTTGAGCGGTCGGCCCCGGAAGCGGGCGGTCTCGACGTGGCGGCCGACGATGCCGAGCGTGTCCAGCAGCACGCCGCTGGCAAAGGCCAGCGAGCCCAGCAGGCCGAACGAGATCACCTCCTTGAAGGTCTGCGCGTCCGCCCCCGGGCCACAGGCCCGGTAGTGCTTCGGCACCCGCACGTCCTCGAACCAGATGTCGCCGTTCTTGTCCGCGGCCATGCCGGCCTTGGCATAGGGCCGGCCCTGGCTCACGCCAGGGGTGTCGGCGGGCACGAAGACGAAGGCCAGGTTCTCGGGATCGTTCGAGCCCGGGTCGGTGGTGCAGACCACACCGAAGAGATCGGCCACCCCGCCGGAGTTGGTTGGCCACAGCTTGTGGCCCGAGATCACCCACTCGTCGTTGTCGAGCCGGGCGGTGGTGCGGATGGTGCTGCCCCCCAGCAGGTCCATGTTCTCGATGTCGGAGCCACCCTGGGGCTCGGTCATCGCGTTGGCGGCGAACACCGGCCGGGTGGTGTCGCAGAACAGCGGCGCGAACTCCTCGCAGAGCCGCCGGTTGACGTGGGGCGGCCGGGTGATCATCAGCAGGGGCCAGAACGTCACACCGAACGCGACCGCCATGGCCGAATCGGCGCGCGACACCTCCTCGAAGACCCGGAAGGCCGCCGTGCCCAGGGAGCTGCTGCGGCCAAAGCCCATCCCGCCGAGGTCCTCGGGGAAGAGCAGGCGCTGCAGGCCCAGCTCCCCCATCAACGAACCGAATGCGGGTTCGATCAGGGCGTGCTGCTCCCAGTCCTCGTCGAAGCGCCGGCGGTGCGGGACCACCTCCCGCTGCGCCCAGTCCCGCACCAGACGCCCCAGGTGACGGTCCATGGGCGAGAGGTACTCCAGCGGCCGGGTGACGTCGTCGTACCGGGGGCTCATCACTGCACCTCCGATCCGAAGGCGTGCCGGGCCATCTGCAGGCGCGCGTCGGCGCGCGGCAGCGCCAGGGACTGCAGGCTCCTGACATCCCGCCACTGGCTCTCCAGCACCCACTCGCGGGCATAGCCGGCCGAGCCCATCAGCTCCATGGCACGATCGAGGGCCTGCATCACCTGAGCGGCGCTGTTGCAGGCGGCGGAGACCACCGTGGCGTGGACCGCCGGGGTGCCGGCTCTCCCGGTGTCCAGCAGTCGCGCCGTCCCGGCCACGAGCAGGCGCGCGCTGGCGAGCCTCTCGCCGATCTCGCCGAGCACCGAGGCCACCAGCCCGTTGTCCTTGAAGGGCTGGCCGCGGCCCTTGATCACCCGATTCCGGCTCCAGTCGTCGAGGATGGCCCAGGCGCTGGCGGATGCCCCGACCGCCGACGCGGCGCAGCACAGCGCGTACCAGCTCTGCAGCGCGCGGTAGGGCTCCTCGCCCTCGAACAGCACCGCCGATCGGGTGAGCGACACGCCCTCGAAGCGCAGGTCGGCGTGGCCGGGGTAGGCCAGGCCCGTGGTCAATCGCCGCTCCAGTCGAGACAGCCCGTCCACGTCGCCGGGCAACAGCAACAGCGCCGGAACCTCGCCCCGGAGCGCGCAGACCACGGCGAACAGCTCGGCCTCCCTTCCCGCGCACTGGGGCCGCGCCCGGGCTCCGTCGAGGAGGTATCGCTGTCTCTTTCGCGTGACCTCCACCGGTGGGGCGAGCCCGGCGAAGGCCGGCACGGCGCCGTGGCCGTTGCGGGGCAGCACCAGCGACACCAGCGACGGCGGGTGATCCAGGAGACGTCTCCTGGCGCTGACTGGCACCCCCTCTCTCCCGGCGGCGACCTGCAGGGCGATCAGGTTGGAGGCGACGAAGGCCAGGGACAGATCAGCCCGCCCCACCTGCTGCAATGCGCCAGCCACCGCCGTGGCCAGGGCCTCGCGGCTCGACCGCTCCGAGGCCAGCGCCGGGACCAGCTGGCCCAGGCCGACCTCCTCGATCAGGGCCCGGTGGGCCGGCCGCAGCAGGGCATCGAGATCATCGGGGAGCTCGGACCGCCGGGCGAGGACCTCCCGCTCGGCCCACCGTCCGATCCCCACGGTCAGCTCCTCCACGGCGCCGCCCGGCCCGTCGGGGGGTACAGGGAACAGATCCTGGAACGTCATGCGCGCTTCCCCCTCGGTTGCGAGACCTTGTAGCCCTCGAGCAGCACCGCGAGGGCCGAGGCGATCAGCTCCTCGCGGCTGCGGCGGTTGAACACGGTCTGGCTGCCCCCCAGGGACAGCAGGATGATGCCGGTGCAGGTGCCCCAGAAGACCACGGCGGTCTCCCACGGATCGTGGGGCGGCATCGCGCCCTCGCGGATGCCCTTGTCGACGATGCGGGCCACCACGCCCAGGCACTCCCGCTCCTGGTGCGCCACCCGCTCGCGCACCTGGGGCGAGGCGTTGGCCACCATCTCGGGGCTGGCCTCGGCGAAGATCATCTGGAAGTAGGCCGGGTGGTCCGTGGCGAACTGCAGGTAGCGCTCCGCCGTCTCCTGTACCAGCTCCTCCACGGTCTGGTTCTCGATGTCCATCTCCTCCAGCGAGCGCTGCAGGATGGAGATGCCCTCGCTGGCCAGGGTGATGAACAGGTCGTCCTTGTTCTTGAAGTACAGGTAGAGCGTGCGCTTGGAGAACCCGGCCATCCGGGCCACGGCCTCGACCGTGGTGGAGCCGTAGCCCTTGCGCGCGAACAGCCGGCGCCCGGCCGCCAGCAGGGCCGGCCCTCGCTTCCCCCGCTGGGACGTGGATTGGTGGCTTGCCATGGGCCTCCCCGAGCAAAGTAACCGACGGTTAGTAACCGACGGTTACAAGAGTAGGGAATTGGCCGGGGGTTGGCCAGATGATCTTCTTCGACCCGGCGTAGTGGTCTCTCGACGTGGCACCTGCGGTACCCTGGTGTCCCAGGAGGTGACGATGGAGACGCTGGGCGAGCGAAGCTGGACCGGTTTCGTCGTGGTTGTCGCGATGGGTTTCGGCATCGCCTTGTACTTCGGCTACAGCACCACCACGGTGGTCCATGAACAGCGCAAGTCGTTCGATGAAGCTGCGGAAGCAGAGCGGCTGGACCAGGAGAAGGCGGCCGCACACGAGAGGGCCAAGGATGAGCAAGACGCGATTCTCCTTGCCCGAGCGGACGAGCTGCAGGCGGAGATCGACGCGAACGAGGAGCTGGCCCGGACCTGGGAGGAACAGCTGTTCGGCCCGGCCCTGGCCTGGCCCGAGCGAGTGCCCCACGCGCTATCCCCATCGGGATTCCGCGACCAGGTGGAGGTTGCACTCGGCGAGTGCGATCCCGACGTCGATCTGATCGGTATCGACTGCAGCGAGCCCCCTTGTCTCGCCCTGCTTCGTATCCGCAGCGAGGACTGGCGCGCCCAGCTGGTCACGGAATGCGCTCGCTGGTCCGAGCCCTTCGGTACGCAGACCAGCGGGATCTCGTTCTCCGTCACCTGCGCCGACGGCAGCGGCGAGCGGGCCGAGATGATCGGCGCCCCGCTGCCCAAGGTGCTCGGCGAAACAGCCGACGAGCAGGCCGAGGCCATGTCCAGGCGCCTGGAAGCCCGCATGCTGGCGCCGCAGCTGCACTGGGTCTGCGCCGGGGAGGAGACGTAGCCATGGGTTCGAATGTGCAATTCGGCGTGATCGTGCTCGGCATCGTCCTCGTCGTCGGCTTCGCCATCGGCCGCCTCGTGGCACCCGATCGGGAGGCCGTAGAGGAACAGGATGGCGACGCAGGCGAAGAGGGCAACGCGACCGGTGAACCGGTGGCCGCCGCCTCTTTTCTGCAACAGCGCGTGACCAGCCTCGAGGACGAGCTGGTCCGGCAACAGCAACACAAGGCTGCCCTCGCTCGCGAACTCTTCGGCGATCCGATCCCGTGGCCTGAGACCGTACCCGAGCGGTACCGCGCCGCAATCTTCGAGGAGAACGTCCGATCGGCGCTGGAGGCTTGCGCTGCCGGCGTCGGGATCGCCGGCTTCGAGTGCGACGAGCCCCCCTGTCTGGCGATGTTCCGCGGCGGCGAAGAGGGGTGGTGGGAGGAGCTGGTGCAGTCGTGCCCCGACTGGATCGATGCCTACGGCAACACCGCCAGCATCACCGGCGGAATGGTGGACTGCCCGGGCAGCGGGACCGAGCGCTACTCCATCCTCGGCCCGATGGCCCCGGAACTGACCGGCAAGGGGCCGGAGCATGGAGAGAGATGGGAGAAACGCTGGAAACAGAGGACACAGGAGATCGAGGCCGCCTGGGAGTGCTCCGACAAGACAGCGGACAGCGAGACATGAGCATCTGACACCGATCCCGTATCGACCCATCCAGCCCTGCTGGGGTCGACCCCGACCCGGTATACTCCGGGGCGATGCCCTTCTCGAACCGCTTCGTCGCCGCATGGCTCGTCGCCCTCATGCTCGTCCTCGCATGTGACGCAGGGGTTCCCGCTGGCGGGGAGGTGGAGGTGGTACCTCCCGGCGAAGGCGGCGAAGGGGTGGGCGTGGAAGTGGTACCTCCCGCAGAAGGCGGAGACGGGGGCAGCCCCTCCGATGCGATCTTCACCTGGGACACGGTCCACGCGCTCGACATCCGCCTCTCCGACGAGGCCATCGAGTCACTCGACCAGGACCCCTTCACCTACGTTGAGGGCTCGGTGACCTTCGACGAGCAGGATGTGGACCCGGTGGGCGTCCGGCTCAAGGGGAACTTCACCTTCCGGCCCCTGGACGCCAAGGCCAGCTTCAAGGTCGACTTCAACCGCTACGTGCAGGGCCAGACCCTCCTGGGCATCGAGCAGCTGACCGTGAACAACAACGTGATGGATTGCTCCTCTCTCCGGGAGCACCTGGCCTACAGGGCCATGGCCACGGCCGGTGTGCACGAGACGCGCACGGCCCATGCCTGGGTTCGGGTCAACGAGGAGGACTACGGTCTGTACGTGCTGGTGGAGACCCCCGACGATGCCTGGCTGGAGCGGATCTACGAGGAGCCGGACGGCAACCTCTACGACGGCCAGTTCGTCAAGGGGGAGGCATTCGCCAGCTCGGTGGATTTCATCCCCCAGGCCCAGGACCTCTTCGAGCAGGAGGAGGGGACCGATGTGGGCCGCGAGGACATCCACCTGATCACGGACGGGATCGCGGCCTGGGAGGGGGACCTGGACGGCCACGCCAAGCTGGGAGCCCTGGTGGACTGGGATCAGCTCCTGCGGGTCTGGGCAGCCGAGCAGTGGGTCGGCCAGATCGACGGCTACTGGCTGAGCCGGAACAACTACCGGGTCTACTTCAACCCGCAGTCCGGCCGCATGGAGATGCTGCCCTGGGACATGGACAACGCCTTCTACCGCGCCGCCGACTGGGGATTCGACTGGAACACGCCCTGGCAGGAGGAGGTGGAGCCCTGGTCGGGGTCGGGGCGGCTGTTCAACTTCTGCATGCAGGACCCCAGCTGCACCGAGGCGCTACGAGAGGCCGCCATGCACATCGCCGACACCCTGGAGAGTGCGGATCTGGACCTCCGCCTCGAGCAGATGGTGGAGCTGATCGAGCCCCATGTGGCGGTCGATCCGCGTCAGGAATGCGACCCGACGACCATCACCGAGGAGCAGGACCACATGCGGGAGTGGCTCCTCGTTCGTTCGGATGAGGTCCGGGAACTCTGGGCACCGTAGATCGGGGGCTCGGACCGACGACGCTCCCGCTCAGTCCCCCTCGCAGATCGCGGCGACGGCGGGGTGTCGCATTCGCCGGGCGACGGCCACCGCGTAGAACCGTGCCTGGACCTCGTCGGTCCGTCCGGCCTCGGCCACGCCGTAGCGCGTGGCGACCACGTCGTGGATCAGGGTGGGCACCGGGAAGATCCCCATGCCCTGCGCGCCGAAGGCCTTCATCTGGGCGCTGTCCTCGATCTCGGCGACGACCCGCGGGCCGAGCCCGCGATCCGCGAGCCAGTGGTCGAGCTGCTGCCGCAGCGTGGTGTTGGCGGTCGGCAGCAGCAGCGGTATCCCGTCCAGTGAGCGCGGGAAGTCCGCGCCCGCGACCTCCGCCAGTTCAGGCGTGCCCATGAACGACAGGCCGCTCTCGCCCACCAGGTGGTTCTGCAGACCCCGTCCGTCCGCGGTCCGTCAGCTCCAGCCCCCTCCCCACGCGCCGGAAGAGCTGGACGCCCAGCGCCTCCTCCAGCTGGTGGACCTGGCCGCTGACCGTGGAGTGGGACAACCGCAGCTTGCGGCTGGCGCGGGTCACGCTGCCCTCCTTGGCCACGGTCCAGAAGTACAGGAGGTGGTGGTAGTTGAGCCATTCCATGGCCCCCATGATACGTCGTTTTTTTCGACACTTTCATCCATCATTTCCTGATAGTCGACAGATCCACATCGCCCTACCCTGGACTCATCGATGGTCGACGCGGCGCACAGCCGCCATGGGAGGTACGAGATGAGCTTCATGACCCTGATCCTCAAGAATGTCTGGCGGCAGAAGCTCCGGACGCTGTTGACCCTGTTCGGAATCAGCATCGGGATCGCCACCATCCTGGCGCTGGGGGCGGTCGCCGGCGGACTCGAGAAGTGGTTCTCGAGCGTGCTCTCCACCGACAGGGCCGACTTCACGATCGCCCAGGCCCAGGCATCGGACCTGGCGTTCAGCACCATCGACGAGGCCGCCCTGGAGCCGATCCGCGAGATGCCCGAGGTGGAGCGCCTCGACGGTGTGCTGCTGGCCGTCACGCCCCAGGGCGCCAACCCGTTCTTCTTCGTGCTCGGCGTCCGGGCCGAGACCGCGGAGCTCGACGGCATCGGTCTGATCGAGGGCCGGATGTTCTCCGAGCACGCCGACGAGGTGGTGCTGGGCAAGGTCGCGTCCGTATCCATGGATCTCGGCGTGGACGATGACCTGGAGCTGTTCGGCAGGCCCCACCGGATCGTCGGCGTGTTCGAGACTGGCGAGAACATGAAGGACGGGGCAGGGTACACGGGCCTGGGGAGGCTCCAGGAGCTCACCCACAAGCAGGGCAAGCTCTCGATGGCGCTGGTCCAGACCACCCCGGAGACCGACGTCGCCGCGCTGACCGAGCGCATCGACGGGCAGTTCGCCGGCACGCTGACCACCATCAAGTCCGTGGACGAGATCTCGCGGGTCGACCAGGGGATGGAGATCGTGGGCGCGGCCAGCTGGATGATCTCGTTCCTGGCCGTGATCATCGGGGGGATCGGCGTGATGAACACCATGATCATCAGCGTCTACGACCGCATCCGCGAGATCGGGGTGCTCAAGGCGCTGGGATGGCGGCGCCGCAAGGTCGTGGCCATGATCCTCGGTGAGTCGATGGTGGTCGGACTGGGATCGATCATCACCGGCGGCGTCCTGGCCGCAGCCGGGCTCGCCCTCGTCTCTTCCATGCCCGCGGCCCGCTCGCTGATCGAGCCGACCTGGTCGGTGACCCTGCTGGTCCAGGCCATCTCGGTCGCGCTGCTGGTGTCGCTGGTCGGCAGCCTCTACCCGGCGGTCAAGGCCGCCAACCTCTCACCCATCGAAGCCCTGCGCTACGAGTAATGGCGCGGGCGAGGAGAACGATCATGAGCGTTGCATTGAGAATCGCGAACGAACCCACTGTCGCCGAGCCGATGCTCGCCGTGCGCGACGTCGCCCGGCACTTCGAGGGCGGCCGGATCAAGGCGCTGGACGGCGTGAGCTTCGACATCCCGGCCGGCCAGTTCGTGGCCATCGTCGGCCCCTCCGGCTCGGGCAAGTCCACGCTGCTGAACATCCTCGGTGCCCTGGACCGGGCGGACCGCGGTCACGTGCGCATCGACGGCGTCGACCTCGCCACCCACGGGGACCTCGCCGGCTTCCGCCGCCACACGGTGGGCTTCGTGTTCCAGCTGCACAACCTGATCCCGACGCTGACGGCCTGGGAGAACGTGCAGATCCCGCTGATGGAGACCCGGCTCCCGCCGCGGCGGCGCCGGGAGCGCGCGCAGGAGCTGCTGTCCCTCGTCGGGCTGGACCACCGCGCCGACAACCTGCCCACGCAGCTGTCCGGTGGCGAGCGCCAGCGGGTCGCCATCGCCCGGGCGCTGGCCAATGAGCCGAGGATCCTGATCGCCGACGAACCCACCGGGGCCGTGGACTCGAAGAACGCCCAGGCCATCATGGCGCTGCTGCAGCGCATCTGCCGCGAGCGCGGCACGACCCTGGTGGTGGTGACCCACGACCCGACCGTGGCCGCGCTGGCCGACCGTACGATCCGCTTCCGCGACGGCCAGCTCGTGGACGAGGTGACCGGGTGACGAGGCGACCGTGACCCACGTCGAAGTCGAACCGTTCACGGAGCAGGTCCAGGACGGCCACGATTCGCTAGACGCGCGCGGCGCGGTTTCGCGCCCGAAGATCAGGGCGCTTCTTGCGGGATCGTGGATTCCAGCCCTACCCTGCAGTTGCACCACACGCTGGGAACCGTCGTCCCCTGGCAGATCCGCGGATCGCAGCAACGGACCGGAGCCTGGAGGGGCCGACGACGAATGAGCTCGTGATACTGTCACTCGACACCATCAACTCAAGCCCACCCCGCCTGACCTTGCCCGATTCGCGCGGACAGCAGAGCTACGCGGCCACGTAGTACCAGCCGGCGGCTCCCCGGTTCGCTTCCCCGCCGCCGCACAGGTGAGGGTTGCCCTGGAGTACACCGGACCACGTCGGCCGCATGGACTGGTACCTCCTATGCACCGGGATCGAGGTAGTTGTTCTCCGCGTTCCCGATCTCCCAGGTCCGGATCTCATAGCGCCGAACCCCTTCGGCCACGAAGGGATCCGCCTCGGCGATGGCCAGGGCCTCGGACTTGCCTTCCACCTGAAGGATGATCATCCCACCCGCATGATCGGTGAAAGGGCCGCACAGGACGAGCTTCCCCTCCTCGTCCAGCCCCCGGATGTGCTGGATGTGTCGGCGTATCAGCTCTACCGAAGCAACTCTACCCCGCACGTTCTCGAGCATGATCACGAACATCTACCCTCCCTGGTCACCCACGGTCCGGGATGGTCCTGGACCGACACCGTCAATAGCGCGCCCCAGCCGTCTCCTGCGGCAGGCGGCTGCGGATCTCCGCCAGCTCCTCGGCCTTGAATTGTACCTGCCAGGCACCGAGGTTCTCCTCCAGCCGCTCGATGTGCCGCGTACCCGGGATCATGAAGACGTCTTCACCCTGGGCCAGCACCCAGGCGAGCGCCACCTGGGCGGCGGTCGCGCCCTTGTCCGCGGCGATGCCCTGGATCAGCTCCACGAAGCGGGCGTTCTCCGCCAGCGCCTCGTCGCTGAAGCGCGGGTTCTCACGCCGCCAGTCGTCTGCGGCCAGCGCCTCCCGGCTGGGGATCGCGCCGGTGAGGAAGCCACGGCCCAGCGGCGAGTAGGCGACGAAGGCGATGCCCAGGTCTCGGCAGACGTCCAGGATCCCCTCCTCCTCCACGTTGCGAGTCCACATCGAGTACTCGGTCTGGATCGCGGTGATCGGGTGCACGGCGTGGGCCTCACGGATCTGATCAGGGGAGAACTCGCTGAGGCCGATGGCCCGCACCTTGCCCTCCTCCACCAGCTCCTTGACGGCGCCCACGCTCTCCTCCACGGGCACGTCCGGGTCCGGGCGGTGCTGGTAGTACAGGTCGATGGTCTCGCGCCCGAGGCGCTTCAGGCTGGCCTCGCAGGCCTCCTTCACGTAGTCCGGCCGGCCGCAGATGCCCAGCCACTGCCCTTCGGCCGTACGCCGGACCCCGTACTTGGTGGCCACGGTCACCCGGTCCCAGCGGTCCGCGAAGGCCTTGCCGAGCAGCTCCTCGTTGTGCCCGAGGCCGTACATGTCGGCCGTGTCGAAGTGGTTGATGCCGAGGTCGATGGCCGCGTGCAGGGTCCGGATGTGGGCCGCCTCGTCGCGCGCGCCGCCATAGAATTCGGACATGCCCATGCAGCCGAGGCCGATGCGCCCGACCTGTAGCGTGCTGTTGCCGAGGGTCGTCGGGGTGTTGGTCATGGGTGGATCTCCAGGGGTGAGGGGTGATTCTACGTCCGACCCGAGACGTCCAGGACCATGATCACGTCGTCCACCGACTCGCCGCCGATGCGGAAGCGGTCCTCCATCCGACCGATCTCGACGAATCCCAGGCTGCGGTAGAGCTCGAGCGCGGCGTGGTTGTGGGCGAACGCGCGCAGGTCGACCCAGGCCAGTGATCCGGCCCGACGGGCGTGGTCGATGGCCGTGTGCATCAGGCGCCGCCCCAGCCCCTGACCGCGGTACGGGCGCTCGATGCCGATCCCCAGCTCGCATCGGTGGAGCCCCACGGCGAGACCGTCCCCCTTGAGGTTCACGTGGCCGATGATGCACGACGCGGGATCACGAGCGATGAACCACCGCTGCCAGCCTCGCTCGCTCAGGGGCCGGGTGAGGCCGTCGACGTCGAGCCCCTTTGGGCCCTCGGGAGCGGTGGGTTCGAAGGGCATGAAGTGCGGATCGCCCCGCCCGGACTCCGCGTGGTGCCGGTCGAAGTGGTCGCGGAGCTCGTCGACGCATGCGACGGTCAGGGATTCGATGATGGTGCGCAACGCTGGCCCTCCTCGAGGGCCGCGGACCCTACCACGAACAGCGCGGCCCCGGGGAGGTGGCCAGCCCTGCCTTCCTGGCGTAGATTCCTGTCCATGTTCGACATGGATCGCGACCGCATCACCACGCTCTTCGAGCGCATCATCCCCTTCAACCGCTTCCTGGGCATGAAGCTGCACACCCTCGAGGAGGGGCTCGTCATCCTCGAGCTGCCCTTCCGCGAGGAGTTCATCGGCAACCCCGAGGTCCCGGCACTGCATGGCGGGGTCGTGTCCACGCTGCTGGACACGGCCGGGGGCGCGGCCGTGTGGTCCAGCGTGGGCACCCACGACCGCGTCTCGACCGTGGACCTGCGCGTGGACTACCTGCGGCCGGGGCGTCCCGAGACCCTGCTGGGCCGGGCCGAGGTCGTGCGCGCGGGCAACCGCGTGGGCGTGGCTGCCCTGCGCGCTTATCACCCCGGTGCGGAAGACCGCCCCATCGCTGCGGGTATGGGCGTGTACAACGTGCGCAAGCTCGGCAAGGACCAGCCGGGCGACCTGTGGGATCGCGGCGAACGCTGATCAGGGAAGAAATCCGATCAGTCCTCCGAACCCCCGTCGCCCAGCAGTTGCTCGAGCAGGGGGACCAGTGGGAGCAGATTTCCACGGCAGGTCTGCCAGACGATGGCGGGATCGACGTCGAAGTACTCGTGCGCGATCACGTTACGCATGCCCCGCATCTTCGACCAGGGAATGTCGGGACAGCGCTCCTGTACCCCGTCCGGGATGGCGCTGACCGCCTCCCCGATCACGATGAGGTTGAATGCGACGGCCTGGGCCGTGCGTTCATCGTTCCGAAACGTCTCGAGATCGACCTCCTCGAGCCAGGCGTGGATCCTCGCGATGGCCTCGAGGATGTCCTCGACACGGTGTTGCCACTCCCTAGGCGGCATCGACGGCCTCCGCCAGGATCGCGTCGCGGAGCTGGCGTTTGATGGAGCCGCGCGGGACGAGATCGACCTCCCGGCCGAGGATGGACTCCAGGTATTCCTTGAGCTCGATGAACTCGAACAGCCCGACCAGTGCGTCGAACTCGACCAGGAGATCCACGTCGCTGCGCTCGTCAGCAGTCCCTCGGGCGACGGAACCGAAGATCGCGAGGGAGCGCACGTGACGGCGCTTCAACTCGGCTCGATGGGCTCGGATCGTCGCGATGGCCTCGTCGCGAGTCACGGTCGACGTTCTCCAATCACTTGACATCGTAGCAGGTGATCTGGACTCCAGGGCGCCGACGGACGCCTGCTACGAAGCTCGCCCATGGCTCTACGGGTTGCCTGTCCCTGGCTTTCCCGGATTTCTCGGGACGTCGCCGACCGCGCTCACCGCTACCGGCCGCCCCCCTGCCTCCAGACCTGTGCGGGGGTGAGGGGCGCAGCGGCCCGGGCGGACTGTGCCACGGTGAACTCCCCGGTGGTCACCTCCTCGGTGCCGCCCTCGAGATCGGTGGGGATGACGATGCGGAACCGGAACGTGCCGGACAGGTCGGTGACCGCGGTGGGCACGCGGTGGGTCATGGGGAAGCTGAACTCCCAGTCGAAGGTCCGGATCGCGGGCATGGCGTCGGCATACGACGGAGCCGTGGTCAGGTCGGTCCAGAACTCGTAGCCGTCGCTGTCCACCGGCGTGCCGTCAGCGTGGGTGACCGGGGCGAACCCGCCCCCAGTGTCCTGCTCCAGGGTGGCCACCGGGCGGCCGAGCCAGGGATCGGTGCCCTGCACGGTGAACGTCACGATGTCGGTGGGCTCCACCTGAGCCGGAACGTCCTCGGCGATCTCGCCCACACCGAGCGCGCCTTCGGGCACGTAGGGATCGTAGGTGTAGCCGGACCAGGCCGGGAGCGGCTCGGGCTCGTCGAACGGCAACGCGTAGGCCGGGTCGTACCAGGCGTGGAAGACCTCCACCAGCCGGTCGGCGAGGTAGTCGCCCTGCTTGGGTCCCCACAGGGTCCCGCCGGTCTCGTAGTCCCCCATCCACCAGTCCTCGTAGGTCAGGCTGTAGCCCAGCGTGTCCTGGGCATAGCCCACGAACATCACGTCGTCGGTGCCGGTGATGGCCTGCACCTCGGTCATCACGATGTCGGCCAGCGAGGTGACCCACTCGCCGTTGCCGGTGACGAAGTACAGCTCCCCCACCTGGCCGGCCGAGAACAGGGTCACGTCGAAGGCCGGATCGTCCTCGGGGAACGGCACGCACATGTCGTCCATGTCGTAGCCCAGCTCGTTCATCGGCGTGTCGTCGTCGCAGTTGCCGTCGATGCCCTGGGCGCAGTAGATGCAGCCGTTCTCGCAGTCCTCGAACTCGTCCACGTCGTACTCGAGCAGGTCGTGGTCGATCGGGACGTACGTGGAGACCATCGAGATCTCCGGCTCGTCGTCGAACACGATCGAATCCAGGTGGGGCACCACCGCGTCGGCGATGACCTCGCCGAGGGCCTCCATGCGGTCGTAGTCGTCGGGCTGGGGGGCGCCGATCGCCGCCGCGTCGATATCGGGGTTGTCGGGGCTCGTGTCGCCGCCCCAGGCATTGAAGAACAGCACGTTGACCGGGTGGTCGAAGCGCTCGGCGACCTTCCACTGCACCACGCTGCCCATGTCGCCGCTCAAGGTCAGGGTGTCGGCGTCGAGGATCGTGCCGTGGTAGGCGTAGCTCATGACCAGCGCGTCGATCTGCCCGTCGCGCTGCACGGCGATGGTGGGCAGGCTGTGGTTCTCCTGCAGCAGGGGCAGGTGGTCGTTGGAGCAACGGCGATCGTTGTGGGCGTCGGCGGTCGAGGCCATCACGTAGCCCACCTCGGCCGGGGCCAGATCGGCCAGCGCCAGCTCCACGGCGTCGGCGGCCGCGTCCTGCAGCCGCACCAGCATCTCGGGCATGAAGCGGTCGAAGCCCAGCTCGAAGGGCCCGGTCTTGTCCACGAACCGGCCCGGGCCGCCGTGGGTGTGGTTGCCCCCCAGGATCAGGGCGTCGTCCAGGTCGCGGCCGAGGCGCTCCTCCAGCTCGATCAGGATCCCACTGCGCGCCTGGGCCCCCATGTACAGCAGGTCCCCCACCAGGAAGATCGCCTCGTAGTCGTCGCCCCGCGACAGGACCACCGCGCGCAGCGTCAACGCGCCGTGCTGGCGGGTCGTGCCCGGGATGAGATCCGCGAACGGCGTCGGTGACGGCGTCCCGCCGAGCTGGCCGAAGCCGATGGTCGGGCTGCCCAGCGGCGCCGGGATCTCCACGGTCGCGGTGCCGGCCATGAACGGCCC
>CAZXHG010000096.1:0-32296 GCA_964639985.1 uncultured Rickettsiales bacterium | reverse complement strand
GCCCACGCCCACCTGGTGGGCCAGTACCTCGCCGCCCACTTCGGACACGACCACGCCGACCACGAGGGACACGACCACGGAGACCACTCGGACCACGCCGAGGCCACGGTCGAGCTGTCCGACACGGCCGCGGCCAACCTGGGCCTGGAGATGGCCCGGCTGCGGGCCCGGCCCTGGTACGACGAGGTCAAGATCCCGGGCCTGCTGCAGGAGGAGTTCGACCGCCGCGCGGACGTGACCGCCCCCTGCCAGGTCCGCATCGTGGCCCTGGACGCGCCGCCCCACGCCACGGTCCGGGCCGGCCAGCAGCTGGCCGTGCTGGAGCTCGTGGACGCGGACCTGACCCAGACCCAGCTGGCGGCCGTGCAGGCCCGCGCCGACTGGCTCAAGGCCTCCACCGAGCTGGACCGCACCCGCGCCTACCGCGACGGCCTGTCCGGCGACGCCATGGCCGCGGAGCGCGCCCGCGTCATCGGCGACATCGCCGTGCTCGAGGCCGAGGTACAGGCCAGCCGCAGCACCCTGGACGCGGCCCTGGCCGCGGCCGGGCTGGCCGGACTGAGCCGCACCCAGCTCGACGCCCTGGAGAACGAGGGCACGGTGGCCACCCGGGTCATCGTGCACGCGCCCGCCCTCGACGGCCGCCCAGACCTGGAGATCGCGGCCCGGCCGGTGAACCACGGCGAGACCGTGGAGGCGGGCTCGCCCCTGTTCGAGCTGGTGGCCCTGGATCGGCTGCTGGTGGTGGGCGAGGCGTTCGAGAACGAGCTGGCCGTGGTGCGCAAGGCCACCGAGGAGAAGCTACCCGTCTCCCTGTACTTCCCGGCCGAGAACCGCTCCGTGGGCGGTCTGTCGATCCGGTCCATCGAGGGCGTGCTGGACGGCAACGACCGGGTGACCCACTTCTTCGTGTCCCTGCCCAACGAGGTGGTCTCGACCACCGAGGAGGACGGCGAGCGATACGTGGACTGGACCTACCGGGTGGGCAGCCGGGTGCAGGTCCTGGTCGCGACCGAGGACAAGGGGCCGCGGTTCCTGCTGCCCGCGTCGGCCGTGGTGCGCGAGGAGGGCCACTCCTACGCCTACCGCCGCCACGGCGACGTGTACGAGCAGGTGGAGCTGCGAGTGGAGAAGGACCAGGGCCACTTCGTGGTGGTGCCCCTGGACTCGGGCCTGGTCGAGGGCGACCAGGTGGTGGTGGTGGGCGCCAACCAGGTGCACCTCAGCGCGCGCCCCGAGGTCGAGGGCGGCGCGGGCGGCCACGCAGGCCACGGCCACGCCCACTGAGCGGGAGAGACGACCATGCTGGACGGCCTGATCCGCGCCTCCCTGCAGTACCGCGCGCCGGTGCTGATCGGCGCGGCCGTGCTGCTGCTGTACGGCGGTTTCCAGCTGGTCCAGCGCCCGGTCGACATCTTCCCGGACCTGACCCAGCCCACGGTCACGGTGATGGCGGACGCCCACGGCCTGGTCCCGGCCGAGGTCGAGACCCTGGTCACGATCCCGCTGGAGTCGGCCCTGGGCGGGACCCCGGGCCTGGAGCGGATCCGCTCCACGTCGTCCGACGGCCTGACCCTGGTGCGGCTGGACTTCGCCTACGGCACTGACCTGTACACCAACCGCCAGATGGTGCAGGAGCGGCTGCAGCTGGCCCGGTCCGACCTGCCCGCGGGCGTGGTGCCGGAGATGGCGCCCATCTCGTCGCTCACCGGCGAGATCCTGGACGTGGGCCTGTGCCGGGCGGACGGCGTGTCTGCGGCCCAGGTGTCGCAGACGGACCTGTACACCCTGGCCGAGTGGGTGGTGCGGCGCCAGCTGCTGACCGTACCCGGCGTGGCCCAGGTGGTGCTCATCGGCGAGGGGTCGAAGCAGTACCAGGTGCTGGCCGACCCGGACCTGCTGTACCGCCACCAGATCGGCCTGGCCGAGGTGGCGGACGTGGTGTCCGAGCAGACCGAGAACACCTCGGGCGGCTACCTGGTGGAGGGCACCCAGGAGCGCACCGTGCGCAACCTCGGCCGCATCCGCGACGCCGAGGATCTGCGCAACGTGGTCGTGGCCGGCGAGCGCCGCCGGCCCGTGCGCGTGCGCGACGTGGCCGCGGTGCGCGAGGGCGCGGCCTACCCCCGGGGTGACGCCTCGATCAACGGCAAGCCCGGCGTGATCCTGGTGCTGTTCAAGCAGCCCGGGGTCAACACCCTGGAACTGACCCGGGCCGTGGACGAGGAGCTCGAGCTGCTCGCCTCCGCCCTCCCCGAGGGCGTGGAGCTGCACGGCGACCTGTACCGCCAGGCCACCTTCCTCGAGCGCGGCGTGGACAACGTGATCGACGCGCTGCGCGACGGCGCCATCCTCGTGGCGATCGTGCTTCTCCTGTTCCTGGCCAACGGCCGCGCCTCGGCCATCACGCTGATGGCCCTGCCCCTGTCGTTCGCCACGGTGGGGGTGCTGTTCCACTGGCTGGACCTGTCCCTGAACACCATGACCCTGGGCGGCCTGGCCATCGCCGTGGGGGAGCTGGGGGACGACGCCATCGTCGGGGTGGAGAACGTGGTTCGTCGATTGCGCAGGAGGCGCGACGAGCCGGTCCGCGACCTGGTGGCCGCGGCCACCTCCGAGGTGCGCGCGCCCATCTTCAGCGGCACCCTGATCGTGGTGCTGGTGCTGCTGCCGCTGTTCGCCCTGTCCGGCATCGAGGGCCGGCTGTTCCAGCCCCTGGCCATCGCCTACATCGCGGCCCTGCTGGCCTCGATGATGGTGTCGCTGACCGTGACCCCGGTGCTGGCGCACATGCTGCTGAGGCGCTACGCCGACGACGCGTCGTTCCGCGAGAAGCGCCCCTGGGCCGTGCGCAGGCTGCAGGCACTGGCCGAGCGCCTGATCCGCGGCAGCATCCGGCTGAGACGCACAACCATCGTCGCAGCCCTGGTGCTGGCCCTCCTCGCCGGGGGAGTCACCGCCACCCTGGGCGGTTCGTTCCTGCCCGCCTTCGACGAGGGCACCGGCCTGATCATGACCTTCCTGCCGCCGGGCACCTCCCTGGGCGAGTCGGCCCGGGTGGCGGGCGAGGTGGAGCGCCGGGTGATGCAGATGGAGGGCATCGAGTCCGTGGCCCGCTACACCGGCCGCGGTGAGCACGACGAGCACGCCCCACCTGTGACCATCTCCCACATCCTGGTCAACTTCGACCCGGACTCCGGCCTGGACCGCGAGCAGTCCCTGGCCGCCATCCGCGACAGCGTGGCCGACATCCGCGGGGTCAACCTCAACGTGGGCCAGCCCCTGGCCCACCGCATCGACCACCTGCTGTCCGGGGTGCAGGCCCAGATCGCGATCAAGGTGGCGGGCCAGGACCTGGTCGCCCTGCGGGAAGCGGCCCGGCTGGTGCACGACGCCGTGGCCACGGTCGAGGGCGTCACCGACCTGTACCTCGAGCCCCAGTCCCTGGTACCCCAGGTGCAGATCGACCCCCGCCGGGAGCGCATGGCCGAGCTGGGCCTGACCCGCGGCGAGCTGGCCCACGAGCTCGAGGTGGCCCTGGCCGGCGAGGTGGTCGGCTCGGTGCTGGAGGGCGAGCGCGCCTTCGACATCCTGGTGCGCCTGGACCAGCCTCACCGCGACTCCATCACGCGGCTGCGCCAGCTCCCGGTCCACCTGCCGTCCGGCGGCTGGGCCCGCCTGGGCGAGGTGGCGGCCGTACAGGAGATCGCCGGTCCCAACGACATCAACCGCGACAACCTCACCCGCCGCATCGCCGTGACCTGCAACGTGCAGGGCCGGTCCGTGGGCGAGGTGGTGTCGGACATCCAGGACGCGGTGGCCGACATCGACGGCGCATTCCCGCCGGGCATCTCCCTGCGCTACGAGGGCCAGTTCGAGTCCCAGACCCGCGCCACCCGCCTGATCGGGCTGCTGTCGTTGCTGTGCCTGGCCGGCATGATCGCGGTGCTGTACAGCCAGTTCGGCTCGCTCAAGCTGTCGCTGCAGGTGCTGGCCTGCGTGCCGGCCGCGTTCGTGGGCGGCGCCCTGCTGCTGGCCGTCACCGGCCAGGAGCTGACCGTGTCCGCGCTGGTGGGCTTCATCTCCCTGGCCGGCATCGCGTCGCGCAACGGGATCCTGCTGGTGGCCCACTACCTGCGGCTGATGCGCGAAGCGCCGCTGAGCCCGGACCTGCTGGTTCGCGCCGGCCGCGAGCGCGCCGCCCCGGTGGTGATGACCGCCCTGACCACGGGCTGCGGCCTGCTGCCGCTGATGCTCGGTGGCGGTCAGACCGGCCGCGAGATCCTGTTCCCCGTGGCCACCGTGGTGATCGGCGGCCTGCTCACCTCCACCCTGTTCGAGTTCACCCTGCGGCCGGCGCTGTTCTGGTCGCTGGCGAAGCGGGAGGAGCGGTAGGGGTCACCGACCCGACACGTCCAGGAACTGCTCGATCCACGACAGCCGCGCCTGCCACGCCTCGAGGTGGGCCTGCTGCAGCTCGGCCGCCGGGTCGCCGGCCTCGACCTTCAGCAATGCCCCCGACAGCTTCGCCTGCTTGCTGGACCCCTTCTGGCGACCCAGCAGCTCGCGCACGGCGGGCGCGACCGGGCGCTTCAGCCGCAGGCAGGCCTCGTGCAGCACGGCCAGCAGCGCGTGCGCGCCCCGCGGCAGCGCGTCCAGGGCCGCGAGCAACTGCTCGAGGACCTGCGCGACCACCAGTGCGTGCAGGTCGGAGACCGCTGCCACCTCGCCCGCCACCGCGGCGAGCCGGTTGACCCGCAGCGCCCCGCCCTGCTCCAGGACCCACACCGCGGGCCACAGCGTGTCCGGGTGGGCCCGGCCGTCCGCGATGCCCTCGATCAGCGCGTCGATCCCGGCGCGGCGATTGTCCTCGGAGCGCGACAGGGCGGCGCACCACAGCGCCACGATCACCACGGGAGTCCAGGGTCGCGCCGGGCAGAACACGAACTCGATGAACGCATAGTGAGGATCGAACACGGATGACTTCTCGTCCATGCGCATCATCATCCACTGGATCCCACGCACGGCCTGGCCGTCCGGATTGGCCGGCCACACCGTGGCCGCCCAGTGGATGGACCAGTCCGCGTGGCTGCCGATGGCGCCCCAGTTCTTCTCGTCCCGAACGTGGTCCAGCACGGTCGGCAACAGGTCAGTATCCACGCGATTGCGGCCCATCCCCCCGAGCCCGAAGGAGGACAGCAGTCCGGCCACGAATCCCTGCGGCTGCGGCTCGTCGGCTGCGGGCTGCGGCTCGCACTCCACCTCGACCACCACGGTGCGCCGGGTCTCCTGCTTTCCATAGATCACCACCTGCTGGTCCCTGGGCTCCGACCGGATCCGTGCCGGGTGCAGCAGGCCGGGCGGCTCCGGGTCGAGCCCCAGCTCGTCCAGCGCCTCGTGCAGGTGCGCCCGCGGCCAGCGCGTTCGCCCGGCCGCCACCCAGGCCGCGGCCCAGGCCCGGTCGCCACGTGTGGGCCCCTCGTCCCCTCCCAGGGCCCAGCGCAGCGGTCCGCCCAGGGGCGCGCCCAGGTCCCTGGCCTGCTCGAGCGCCTCGGCCCGGCCGTCCGGCGCCAGCCGCAACAGCGCACCCACCAGGTCGGCCTGCGGAGGCTCCATTTCGGCGGCCTCGAGCTGTTGCACCCGCGCCACCAGTACCCGCGGGTCGAGCCAGCCGCCCGCATGGGTCGGGGCGGCCAGGACCGGGCCGGCCAGGCTCACCCCCACCCGCTGGCAGATCTCTTCCAGCCGGGCGTCCAGGAAGCGGTATGGCCCGCTGATCCGCTGGTATTCGGAGTACGACGTGCGGTAACGGGCATTCTCCAGCCAGGACCTCACCAGGTCGGTCAGGCCGTTGGGCGTGTACCAGTGGAACAGCCCCCGGTCCCCGTCGCTCGGTGTCCTGTTCTCGATCCGATGCCGCAGCGGCTCCACCCGCGCTCCGAAGTCGGCCGGCCTGTCCGTCCCCAGGCGGGCGATGCCGTCCACGATGCGCTCCACCTCGTCCGCGGAGTCCACCTGCTCGACCGCGTGGCCCACCGCGTCGATCAGCTCCTCCAGGTCCGCGATCGGGGTGACGGGCTCGAGCGCTTCCAGCAGGCGGTCGGGCTCGCATTCCAGCGGTGCCGGGAGCGCGCCAACCAGCTGCCCGGTGCTGCCCGCGATAGCCCCTGCTCGGATCCGCACGGCCTCCGGTAGCGCGGACAGCGCCTCCAGCAGCTCCTCGGCCCAGCCATCGTCGCGCTCGACCGGGTCTTCGGAGTCATCCACGTGGTCCGCACCCAGCAGCGCTGCGACCCGCGGCCGCAGCACCTGGGGGATCTCGTCCACCACCTCGCGCAGCGCGTCCTGCACCCGGTCCACGGGCACGGCCCCGCTCTCCACCAGCTTCAGCGCGCGCTCGACCACGTCGTCCGCCGGGTGGTGAAGCGCCGCGGCCACCAGCTCCACGCCTGCCTCCACCGCGTCCGGCTCGGCCTTGAGCACGCCAGCCAGCATCACCAGCGCGGTGTTCGCGTGGCTCTTCTGCGGCAGGGACATCACGCCCATGGCCGCTCCGACGGCTTCGGTCCCCTCCAGGCCACCCGCCCGCTGCACCTGCCGCAGCTGCTTGAGCGCGAACCCAACCACCGCGGGCACGGGGTGGTTCAGCATGCGGCGGAACATGGCCTGCAGCGCCTGCTTCTCCCCCGCGTCCGGGTCCAGCGACTCGTAGAAGCTGCGCCACGCCTTGAGCTGGTTGCGGTTCTCGCTGTGGTCCACGGCCGTCAGGCTGGCCTCGATCAGGCGCTGCCGGTCCACGTGCCCCTCGGCCGCGAGCTTGCCCAGCGCCTCGGTCCAGGTCTCGTAGTCGTCGGGCTTGTCGGGCGCGTGCCAGTTGTCCTCGTACAGGGCCGTGGTCTCCACCTCGAACAGCCGCCAGACCTCCCACTCCAGCAGGTCCGAGTCGGCCAGCAGCATGCGGGACAGGGGGATGTAGGGTTCCGTGCCCAGGTGGTTCCACCGGTTCAGCCCGCTCTCCATCAGCCGGATGTAACCGTCGTGCTCGGGCCGCTCGATCACACCGGCGGCCATCAACGCACGCACCTGCTCCCAGGCCAGCCGTGGCCACTCGCCATCCAGCATCCATGCCACGAAATCGTCGGCCCACTCCGGCCGACGGGCCTCCAGCACGTCGACCGTGGCCGCCTGCAACCGGTGCAGCAGCCAGCGGTCCACCCGCTTGACCGAGGAGATCGGGCACACGCCCAGCACGGCGAGCACGGCCCGCATCAGGCTGGGGCTCTCGCCGGCGTTCCAGTCCGCCCGCTGCCGCTCGTCGCTGTCGCGCTTGACCTTGCGGTACAGGGCCAGCACCTGCTTGGACAGGGACCGCCGCTGCGCCTCGTCCAGCGACACGAGGGCATCGATCAGGGCCTGCTGCGGCCCGGTCTCGATCAGGTGGGCGAGTTCGACGAAGTCCATGGTCCCCCCGTTGCTCAGGCGTCGTCGCCGTCGACGGTCATGCGCGCGGCCAGCACGTGCTTGCACGGCCCCCGCCTGCCCTCGTACTTCGCGAACCACGGACACGTACACCGGTCCCCACCGGTCCGCAGCCGCACCCGGTGCACCACCCCGGTCCCCTGCACCTGCACGTCCCAGGCATCGCTCCCCACGGACCGCGACTCCAGCACCCCGTCCTTCTCGATCAGCTTACGCGCGCCGGCCAGCCGCGGCTGCAGCGCCTCGACCAGGTCCACGTCGAACGGCATCTCCCGGTGGAAGTACCGCCCGGACGACACGTCGTAGCCCACCAGCCCCCGCGCCCCCAGCGCGGCCAGCGCGGCCGCCACCGTGTCGGCCTCCAGGCCCGTGGCCGCAGCCACCTGGCCCGCGTCGATCTGGTTCTGCCACGTGAGCTGCGCCTTCACCCTCTTCAGCGCGCTCTCCCAGTCACCCACGGCCAGGGTCTTCAGCACCTGGCCCTCGCCCGAGAACCCCCGGTAGACCTCGGGCGACAGCATCAGCACGAACCGCGCACCGGGCAGCTGCACTTCCCAAGCGCTCGTGCCCGCGTCCCGGTCGGTCCAGATACGCAGCGACTTCGCCCGCTGGCACAGCGCGGGCAGCACGGCCAGACGGTGCAGCCCCAGCACCGGCACCGCGCCCCGACCGGGCCGCTGGCTCAGCCGCGCGCCCCGGCCAGCCGGCACGACATACGACGGCCGCTTGGGCGGATTCGACAGGGGCAGCGAGCGCACCAGCCGGCGCGCGTCCGCACCGCTCAGCTCCATGGCCGGCTCCAGCCGCGGCTGGTAGGCCTGCACCTCGCTGAAGCCCTTGAGCCAGCGCAGGGGCAGCTTGACCTTCTTCTCCACCACGGCACCGCCCGCCCGCTCCAGCGCCACCTCGTCCGGGCCCACGGACAGGCGCACCTGCTCGTGGTCGGACAGCTGCATCAGGGCCGCGCGCATGGGCGCGTTGAAGTCCACGTTGGTGGTGCCCCGGCCCATGAAGTCCGCGTCGAACGACTCGTCGTCCAGGTCGACCCGGGCGTACACCCCGCAGCAGCCCGAGAACCCCTCCATGCGCACCATGGCCTCGTTGGACGTGACCACCGGGTCGAGCAGGGCCGGTCGCGGCAGGAAGTAGTGGGTGCGCACGATGTCGGTCAGCGACACCAGCAGCACGCCCACCAGCCGGGGCTGGCGTATCCGGCCCTCGAAGAAGTGCGGGTGCTCCTGCGTGGCGCTGCAGGTGGCCAGGTACAGGCCGTTGCCCCGGGCCTGCTCCTCGATCCCCGAGGCCCGGTCGTACATGTACGTGAAGTCGATGGCTGCTGCGTGCATGGAGTCCCCTCCGGGCAGGATTGTAGCGCCGTTCACTCCAGGTGCATGTCACGAACCACTGCGTTCGTGACATGGGACAGCTACGAAGCCAACCCGTGAACTCGATCCCAGAGGAGCCACCAACATGCCCGACGGCACCTGGCGACCCGAATCCCCCGCGACCGATTCCGCGCTGCAGGCGTTGCAGGACGAGGTTGGAGTGCAACTGCCCGACGCCTACCTCGACCAGCTCGCCACCTCCAACGGCGGTGAGGGCGACCTCGGCGTGGACCCCGGCTGGCTCCAGCTGTGGCCTGCCGGGCAGGTGCTGTCGTCCAACGTCGAGTGCGGAGTGGCCGAGGAGCTGCCCTGGCTCTTCGGCTTCGGGACCAGCGGCGGCGGCGACCTGCTGGCGTTCGACACCCGCGCCGGCACCCCCTACCCCGTGGTCGCGGTGCCGTTCATCCCCATGGAGGAAGACAGCGTCGTCCAGGTCGCAGACTCGTTCGCCGCGTTCCGCGAGCACATCGGCCGGCCTCACCCGGACACGCCCGAGGAGGACTGGCCCTGGTGATGGGGATTGGCTGAGTGAAGGAGAGCCACCTTCGCCACAGTCGTGTGCCTGCTGATCGCCACGCCCGCCCTGGCCACCGAAGTCCACCCCATGAGCGAGCGCTACGCCCAGGCCAACCCCTCGGCCGTCACGGGCCGGTCCGGCTCGGCCGAGGTCCAGGCGCGCGCGCTGCTGGATGCCACCGGCACCACCGTGCTGGAGCTGAGCACCGGCGACCTGGAGTCCGACGAGGTCCCGCCGGGAGAGATCGCCCGGCTGCAGATCAAGGTGTACGACGCGGACGGCGCCCTGCTGTCCACCACCAACCACAACGACCTGGACCAGGGCGGCTACGTGGCCCTGACCCTGCAGGACCTCGCCGTGGGCCAGACCCTGCAGCTGCAGGCCTCGGTGCGCGGCATCGACGGCAACCGCACCAGCGTGGTCGTGGTCGAGACCGACGTGCACCTGCTGCCCGATCTGGCCATCGCCATCGAGGCACCGGCCCGGGCCCTGCCCGGCCAGCCGGTCACGGTCACGGCCGTGGTGCAGGAGCAGCACGGCGTGGTCGGCGCCACCGCGGACTGCGTGCTGTACGCCGACGGCCTCGAGGTCGACGCGATCGAGGACATCTGGGTCGACGGCGGCGACGCCGTGACCTGCCTGTTCGTCACCAGCTTCGACGCCGCGGGCACGTACACGTTGACGGCCGCGGTCGAGGCGGTCGACCCCGGGGACTGGGACGCGTCCGACAACGAGGCCTCGACCACCATCGAGGTGGGCAGCGACGTCATCGAGATGCCGTACGTGATCGCGGACGCCAGCTACCGGCACAACACCGTGTCCATGCCCGGCTTCCTGGGCATGGCCTCCACGCACTTCATGAACTTCATGGGCGGCGCCGAGGGCTGCCTGGACTCGCCGCTCGAGCTGTGGGTGGGCGAGAGCATCGACGGTGTCCAGGTCTTCGAGACCACGCACGATGTCGCGTACGGCGCTCCCGAGGTGCTCTTCGAGGATCCCGACCTCGGCGCCCTGTGCCAGGAGTGCGGCTTCAGCATCGACGGCACCGGTCAGTCCATGGTGTGCCGCTACACGTACGGCGAGCAGGGCGAGTGCGCCAGTACCATGGTGTTCTACAACCTGTTCACGGGCGAGGCCGCCTACTCCAGCGCCTGGTACAACCCGGACATCATCTACTACTTCGCCTGGCCGCTGGGCCAGCTGGTCACGGACGGCTGGGTCGAGGTGGAGCGGGACGGCAACTATGACTGGCCGGGCACGTCCTTCGACCTGGAGGTGGACGTGGAGGTCACGGACGGCGCCTCCACCGTGCACGGCTACGCCCCCATGTGGCTGGACGAGGCCACCTGGGTCACCACCGAGCTGCCCAACGGCGCGGTCGGCAACGCGATCCGCTCGGCCAGCTACGTCCTGATGCCGCCCATGTAGCGCCCCGACCTCACGGCCCCCCGTAGTCCACGCACCGCCGCAGCGTGATCGTGTTGGAGCCCTCGTCCTCCACGCTCTCGACCCCGGTGGCGACCAGGTGCCCGTCGGCGGTCACGACCAGGTCCCGGATCTCCCCGATCGGCCCGGACCGCTCCCTGGCCTCGAGCCACTCGAGCTCCCCGGTCCCGGCGGACAGGCGCTGCAGGAAGTACCGGGCTCCGCCCGGACCGGCCAGGGTCCCGCCGATCGTGAGCTGGTCGCCGTCCACCACCGCCACCTTGGGGTAGCAGTCGTGGTCGGGCATGCCGAACGCGGTCTCCCACAGCGCCTCGCCCGAGGCGTCGAGGTGGCGGACCACGCACTGGACCTGTCCGGCCATCGTGGACAGGTTCACCATCCAGTACACACCACCCGCGTCATCGGCCACCACCGTGCCCACGTGCTGCGGGCCCTCGAGCCCCACGTCGATCAGGTCGGACCAGAGCACCGCCCCGCTGGCGTCGATGGCGTACAGCAGCTTGTGCTCCAGCCCCTCCATGGTCCGGGTCGTGCTCGCCAGGAACAGCGGTCCGTCACCGCGCTGGCCGAGCTGGATCACGTCCAGCCCACAGTCGGCCGCGGGAAAGACCAGCCGCCACTGCTCCTCGTGCGCCTCGGTCAGCCGCACGAGCCACACCGGCTCCTTGTCCACGTCCGAGTCACCAGCGCCCACGATGTAGACCGCGCCGTCGTCCCCCAGGATCTCGTTCGCCACCACCATGGCGTCGTGCTCGTCGTCGAGGTGGACGATGTCCTCGACCTGCGCCCCCGCGTGGTCAAGCAACATGGCGAAGCTGTGGCTGGGGGTGTCGTCCGTGGACTCGGTGAGCCCGGCCACGTGCAACCCGTCGACCGCGTCCCCGCGGATGGCCTTGCACATGTCCAGGCCGCTGCCGTCTGTGCTGGACCAGGTCTTGGTCCACTGCAGGGAGCCGGTGGCCACGTCATGGGCGAGCACCACGCAGTCCATGTCCGTGCCGGGCGTGACCACCCCTCCCCGGCCACGAACACCAGGTCGTGGATCGGATCCAGGGCAATGCCCTTGGGTACGTCGAGGTAGGGCTGCTCGGACAGGGAGGACCGGGAGACCCACAGCAGGTCCCCGTCCGGCGAGTAGGCCAGGTCGGCGAGGTCCCAGTCCTCGTACGCGGCGTCAGGCTCCGACCGGCCGATCTCGTGGCCCAGGCTGTGCGACGTCACGAACACCCGCCCGTCCGGGTGCACGGCCATGGCCGTGCCCCGGTCGTCGCAGCCGATGCCGTGGTCGTATTGCACGGTCCAGTCCGTGCACGGCACGTGCACGTCGCCGGTGTCGTCGTCCCCGACCGTGTCGTCGTCCCCGGCCGGGTCGTCGTCCCCGGCCGTGTCGTCGTCCCCGGCCGGGTCGTCACCGGCCCCGCCGTCCCTGCCGTCACACCCGCCGATCAGGAGAACCACGATGGGGATCGCTGCCAACCAGGCGATTCGCCCGGACATCACCAGCCCTTCTGGCACACCGAGTCACCGTTCCTGCTCGCTGGGACTCGCCAGGGAACACGGTAGGGAGAGGATGTCCAGCAGCCAAAGAACGGGCGGGGCTGCAATCAGGGGGCGATCAAAGATCACCGCCTCGTGACATGGGTCGGGCTCGTGGCGCCTTCCTCTGTTGCGCGCATCTGCGTCCATACCTCATTGAAGTACGCGCGAGGCGGGATCAGACCAATTTGTACCAGAAGAACTTGCACCAGCCCATCTTGGCCTCTAGGATAGAGATCGTGACGCGGTATGGCAGCGTCAGTAACAACGCGCGGGTATCAGCCCGGGAAGGACAACGTCATGGCACGGCTCCGGAACTCCTCGATCACCGCCCTGGCCCTCTGGTTCCTCTTCCCCGGCCTGGTCGTCGGGCTGTCGGGCGTGAGCGGGTGCGGGGACAAATACGAATCGCCGCACCTCAAGTCCGTGAACTGCGAGATCCTGATCGACGACTGCTTCCAGGTGGACGACACGCTGTACTGCACGGCCGCGGACCACCCGGAGATCTTCGTGCGGATCTACCAGGACAACGAGAGCATCGACCTCGGCGAGGACGCGTTGCTGGAACTCGATCCGGCAGACTACCTCGTGGCCCTCGAGATCAACGGTGGCGCGCCGGTCGACGGCACCATGTTCAAGGCCATGAGCAGCGACGAGGTCACTCTCTACGAGGTCAACCAGTACGGCTACACCGAACCCGTGGTCCTCGGCGTCTCCCCCAGCACCCAGCTGGACGTCCAGGCCGACGTGCTGCAGGCCGGGCAGTTGATCGTCGTGGGTGAGTGCTCGGCGTCGTTCGTGTGGATCTCCGACACGATCGCCGTGGACCTCGATGTGTCGCCGGAGTCCGGTCCGGCCGGCACCCTGCCACAGCTCACCATCACCACGGCCACGGGCTACGACATCAACGACCTCGAGGGCGCCATCTATCTCGACGGTGGCACGGAGCCGTTGATGACCATCTCCCCGTCCGAGGCCATCGAGGTCCAGGAGATGGTGTCGTTGGGGGACATCGATCTCGGGACCCACACCCTCGAGGTCGAGATGCGGCACCGCGAGACGGGTGTGTTCGGCAGGGCGTCGGCGACCTTCACCGTCACCGGCCTCACCGTGGATGCGCCCGCGGTGGTGGCCACCGGAGACTTCTTCATGGTCTCCATCAAGATCAACGTGCCCTCAACGCCCCAGATCGTGGTGTGCTCCGCGCGGGACATCGACGGCCACGAGGAGGAGATGTTCTCCCACCAGGCCGATGCCTCGTTCGAGCAGTACGTGGCCCTCGAGGACGACGGGGAGTACGTGCTCACCTGCAGTATCGAGGACCTCGGCCTGCAGGCGACCGCCCAGGTGCGCGCCGCGGACGACCTCAACTTCTGGTGCGAGCCGACCCTGGCCGGTGACACCTACGGCGATCCCGGCAACTGGAACTACCTGGAGCTCGAGGGCATCTGCTCGACCGAACCCGCCGACGCCGGCCCGTTCACGACCGAGGTCCACGACCTGGAGACCGGCGACCTGCTCCACAACTTCACGCTCTACGACGGCAGCACGTTCAGCGTGCTCGTGGAGGCCGAGGAATGCCGCGCCATCCAGGTCACCTTCACCCCCGAATTCGGCTGCCCGCCGGAGTCGTTCGTGATGACCGCCTGCCTCACCAGCTACCGACGCCTCGTGGACCTGGATCTCGACGAGGACGAGGTGGGCGAGGGCACCCACTCGATCGCCGAGGTCTACCTCACCGACGACCAGGGCGTCGGCATTCCATCCCAGGAACTCGTCTGGCGGGCCATCCCGCCGACCTACCCCGAGGAGCCCGCGATCGAGATCTACGGCTCGATCACCGACTACACCGGGCTGTCCCAGGCCGTGGTCCCCGCGGACACCCCGGGGTACTGGATGATCGAGGTCGTCGACCCCGAGTCCGGCGCCGCCGCCAGCGCCATCCTCGTGGTGACCCAGACCTAGCCCGCCATGTAGCTCCTGCCGTCGATCCCGCTTCCTTCTCCGGCCTGAGACGAGACTTCAAGGTCAAGATGGTGTATGTTCGTCCGATACCGGTACAAGTTGGACCTTGCGACGTTGTACTGGTATAGGCGATTCGGGTGACCAACGAGGAAAGAACGATGAGCCCCCTGCTCGGTCCAGTCGACATCGAGGTCCTCACGAAGCTGAGGGAGCTGGAAGCTTCCGACGACGACCCCCTGCTCGCCTACACCATCTGGAAGCGAATCCGGGATGAAGTCGGATCGTCCGACCTCCCCATCCCGTCGAAGTCCAGCGTGAAGAACTCCCTGAAGAAGCTCTTCAAGGCCGGGCTAGTGGAGCAGAAGCGCGTCACGCGGGAACGGCATGACGAGGCGTTCGACGAATCCCTCCAGTACCAGACCCATGCCTTCTTCCTGCCCGAGGCCCTGTTCGTGGACGAGGCGCGATCGACCTGGGAACACCTGGACGGGGTCAAGGAGATGAAACGACAACTCGACCGGGAACGGCTGGACAACGAGACCCAGCTCAGACGGCTGGTCCAGGCCGCCGACGACCCCGATGACGACGAGGCGACCGGCTAACTCATGCGGCGTTTGTGCAACACCAGCCAGGCGCCCCGCTCTAGCCCGAAGACCAAACCAAACCCGCACAGCGGATCAAATAAAATAGCCAATATCCGTCAACAGAGACACGTCCGTTAGTGGATGTGAACCACAGCCCCCCCGGGGACGGGGGAAGGAGAGGAGGGGAATCATGACCGCGAAGGAAGACCCGATCAACGAAGAGGACGTGCCGGTTCGACTGCACCAACACCCGAACGAAGGGCGGATACGGGTTCTCGATCAAGAAGAGAAGAAACAACTGAAGGAGAACCTCGAGAAAAGCCGGGTACCTCTCATGAAATATGTAAAAGACAAAGATTGGGAAACTCCTCCTGATTGATCGCCCCCTTTCTGGACATATTCGTCCCACTACCGCTACACTCCCTCCTTCCATCGTCCGAAAACAAAAAAAGGGGGACTCCCGTCCATGAGGATCAACGAACTTCTAGCCATCGCCCAGGTCCGCACATGGATCGAGGAGAACAATGCATACTTCCCGGAGTTCGAGGCCAAGGCTCGCGCAGTAGCAGAGGCCGCCTTCCACGGCAGCAGGAGGATGCCCGCTGTTCTATTTGACGACCTGAACTATGCGGCGGGTCTGTTCGACTACGAAGTATTCTTCGCTCCGATCCCATTGGGAATCGGAGCGAAAGCCCTCACCTTCGGACGACCTATTCGGACAATATATCTTCCAGAAGATCTCTACGGCTCAGACCGACGGTATCCGAATGAAGACGAAGAGGAGTACACACGCCGGCTACGGCACCGCCCCTACCGCGCGCGATTCAGCCTGGCGCACGAGCTGGGCCACATCGCACTGGAGCACCCCCCCCAGGACGAGCAATTGAAGACCGTCGAGGACTGGTACGGCTTCTACCGTCGGGAGTGGGAGGCCAACTACTTCGCTGGCGCGTTGCTCATGGACGAACACGAAGCACGTGACTACCTGTACACGTCCCGGTTCGACCTCCTGGATTTCGCAGAGCACTTCGGCGTGACCTACCACAGCGCGGCCCAGCGAGCGGTTTCGGCGACGGGAGGCAAGATCCCATTCCGGTTCATCCAACTCACGGACAAGGGACACGTCCGAAAGTCCTATGCCTCGGACCAGACGATCTTCCCGATCCCGTTCATCTACGCCGTAGGGTGCCAGAACTGGCTCGCCTGGAAGACCATGACCAATGGCACGGACACCGAGAATTTCCAGTGCACCATCCTGAAGAATGGGATGATCTACGAGAAGATGTTCGTCCGCGCCAAGCGGGTGACATCCGTGATGCCCACGGGCCCTCAGAAGACCGTGGTCTCCCTGAGTTGCCGGATCGAGGACGCACGCCAGTACATGAAGGACTTCACCCCTGCGGTCGACGAGGAGACGGCCAAGTACCTCTGCCACGGCCGCTGTGAGAACTTCGACACCCCCGAATGCAGGGATTTCGCGGACATGGTCAGGAGCCGCAACAGGAATCCGTAATCGACCACCGCCCGCTCACTGCGCCGTACAACTCAATACGCAGCCATTCTCCTCGTGCAGGTCCGCGGGCGTGTTGCCCGACATCGAGTTCTCGCACGCATCCAGCACCACGTCCGCCGAGTCGCAGTGGATCCCGTAGGCGGCGTTGTCCTCGATGGTGTTGCCCGTGATCGATCCTCCGACCACCCCCTCGAGCTTGATGCCCGCACCCAGGCCCTGGGACAGGGCCGGGTTGTCCAGCACCTGCACCGTGGAGTCGAGCACCTCCAGGGCGTGATCCCCGGCACCCACGATCTCGCAGCCGGTGATGGTCAGGTCCGAGCCCTCCAGGGTGAGGCCCGTGCCCAAGGCGTTGGTGATCGACAGCCCCGAGATCGTGCCGGTCACCGAGGCCAGGGACACCGCGGGCGTGGCGCTGGACACGCCGTCGATGGTGTTGGCGCCCTCCACCTGCAGCTCCAGGCCCGACGCGACCAGCGCATTGTCCGCCAGGTTCGTGAACGCGTTGTCCACCAACTCAGCCACCGCGCCATCGGCCGTGCTGTCGACCAGGTACACGGCCGGACCGGTGGCCGCGTCCACCCCGTTGCCGTCGAAGGTGGTCGTGCCGGCCAGGTCGGTGGAGTACAGGGCGGAGTACACGTCGCTGATCTGGTTGTCCGCGATGGTGACGTCGCCGATCTGCGACGCCTCGTCCGCGCTGTCCAGGAAGATGGCGTAGGTCATGTCCTCGAACGTGCTGTCGCGCACCTCGCCGAACGCGTACACCCCGTAGATGCCGTAGTCCGACGCCCCGCGGAAGGTGGTGGTCTGCACTGTGACGTCCGTGTCGTACAGCTCCAGGGCCCAGTCGTCGTTGTCCAGGAACCACGAGTCGGTGAACGTGCACTGGGAGTCGCTGAACATGGCTCCGTGCCCGTAGTAGTACAGCGGCCAGCTCTCCTCCCAGTACTCCGGCGGGATCCCCTGGTGGCCGTTGCGGATGACCGCGTCCACGAAGTCGATGGCCGACGCGCGCACGTCCAGGCCCACGATGGCGGCGTTGTTCACGAGCAGGCCCTCGAAGGAGCCGGCCGAGCCCGACGTGAGCACGGCCCACACGCTGGTATCGGAGATCTCGTCGTCCACCGAGGTGAACTCGCTGTCGAGGATGTACAGGCCGACCACGTCGATGTCGGAGACCTCGTTGCCCGACAGGGTGATCTCGCCGATGTCCCACAGGCTCAGGCCGAAGCCGTCTGAGTACCCGCCCTCCAGGGAGCCCTCGCCCGACCAGGTGATGGTCTGCAGCGTGTTGTCCGTGACGGCGGCCGTGTCCACCTCCTGCACGAGGATGCCGTGCAGGGCGGTGTCGGTGACGGTGTTGCCCGTGACCGTGGCGTCGCCGCCGGCCGGGACGGTGCCGCTGAAGGGGTACTGCACCCAGATGCCGATGTAGCCGTAGCCGGTGACCGTGTTGTCCGCGATCTCGAAGGTGCCGTTGTCCGCGCCCACGGCGATACCGCAGGTGTCGTCGGTCTGCTCGGTGAGGGTGATGGTGTTGTTGCTGACGGTGGCGTCCTGGTCGGCGATGAGCACGCCGAAGTAGGGGGTCTCGGCGAGGGTACAGTTCGTGACCGAGGAGGACCCGCCGGTGATGGCAGCGATGCCGTTGGCGCAGTCGGTGATGGTGGTGTCGTCCACATCGAGGTCGGCGTCGATGCCGTAGATGCCGACGCGGGTGCACATGCTGATGTCGAGCAGGTCGGCGGTGAGGGTGGAGTCGTCGGCGAAGATGCAGGTGCCGTCGTAGTCGTCGGACTGCTCCTGCGGCACGACCTCGGCAAAGGTGGAGGAGGTGATGGAGGCGGTGGAGCCGCGGAGCTTCACGCCGTAGCCGACGAGGTCGGTGAAGGTGCAGTCGGTGATGTCCACGGTGGAGGTGAAGGCGTCGATGGCGGCGTAGGGGTGGTACCGGAAATCGATTTCCTCGACCTGAAGCTGGGAGTGATCCGCGTCGATGGCAGTCTGGCCGCTGGATTCGAGCAGGAGGTCTTCGAGGAGGACGCTGGTGCTGGACTCGACGACCACGGCGTTGCGCGTGGTCTCGATGGTGAAGCCGGACAGGGTGACGTCCGAGGTGGCGTCGATGGTGACGGTCATCTCGTTGGTGTCGCCCCACAAGGTGGTGGCGCCCGGGCCCTGGCCGCGGATGGTGAGGGGCTTGTCCACGACCACCGACCCCTCGAACAGGCCGTCACAGACTTCGATCTCGTCGCCGTCCGTGGCCACGTCGATGGCGTCCTGCAGAAAGGCAAAGCCGGGCTGCTCGCCGTTGATGGTGATGCAGCCCTCTTCGTAGGACGGGGCGGTGTCGTCGTCGGCGTCGGTGTCGTCGTCCGCGGGATCCGTGGGGCAGCCGGCAAGCAACAGCGCCAGGATCAGGGGAAGGCGCATCTCCAGTGTGGACATGGGGACTCCACTCGCTGGTCCAAGCATACCGGGTTCGGTGGACCGACGAGGACCGCGGGTCTCCCCTTCTGGTAGGGTCCGGGAACCCTGGAGGTCACCATGGCCAAGTCCATCTTCGACGACCGCGCCCAAGAGCCGACACCTGACGCCATCGAGCACGAGCTGGGCACGCGTCATCCCCTGTGGACGGCGCTGATGGACACCCTGCTCGACGTCGCCGACGGGCTCGCCGCCAACTGGGCGTTCTACAAGAAGTCCACGGGCTGGCTGCTGCGCATCCAGCGCAAGAAGTTCACCGTCTGTACGGTGCTGCCGACGGCCGATGCGCTGGTCGTCGTCTTCCTCCTGCCCGAGCGCGCCGTCGAGGCGGCCAGGGGGGAAGAGCTTCCCGAAGAAGTCGTCCTGGCCATGGACGGTTCGTCCGTCAGCAGGTTCGGCCACGCCTTCAACGTCTCCATCACGGACGAGACCCTTCTCGACGCCGCGGCCACGCTGGCGCGCATCAAGCTCGAGAGCGCGTGAGGCGGGTGGCCGAGCGGACGTGGAGGCGGATGACGAGGCGGAGGGGTCCCCGGGCGGTCATAGAAAGGGGACTTCCAGGGGTACGATGACGAGGCAATGCCCGATCTGCTTTGAACCCATGTGCGTCGTTGATACGGCTCCTTGCTGGGACTGCGGTCACTTGCCGGAAGAAGTCGAGCACTTCAGGTCGGGTAGACACGAGTACCGACTGGTGTCGGCGTTCGGCGAACGCATGGTGCTCTGCGACTTCTGCGTCGTGGACTTCGGTTCGTACGAGCCCGGCTTCTTTGGGCTCCCTCCGAGCACCCGGATCGGGTTGGGCACCCAACACCTCGTCGTCATGGAGCCAGTGCTCGCGCCGCAGCTGTCCAAGGATGCCCATTGTGAGGGTTGCAGCAGGAGGCTGAAATTCCTCACCTGGCTCGAAGCCGTACGCCGACGCCATGAGGGGGAGGAAGGCAACCAACGACCATGACTGCTGTGCATTGGGGAGCCGAGCGCCTTCGAGTCGACGGAGGCGTCGCTCTGTACCGCTTCACGCCCGACAGCATCAGAGAGGACATCGATTTCGGCCAGTTTCGAGTAGATGCAGCCACGTGGGAATTCTCTGTCGTGAGGGAGCCACGTTGCCCGCAAGGGGATTTCTCATATCCCGCAAGGTGCGTCCCTGGCCTGATTCACAGGCTGAAGAAGCTGTTCGAGTCTCAGGGTGCGTTTCCGGCTCGCGTATCTTTCATCGCCTAGCGATCATGCGCGGGCAACGTCCACCTCCACAGAGGGGGGGCCAGCTGACATCGCATGCAACCGAAGTCATCGTGGCCGCCGCTCCAGAAGCTGGGTTGTTACGGATTGCGGCGAAGAGGGACCATCTGCTCGAGAAGATGCGCATCAAATTACAGGACGAAGGAACGCAAGAGATGGGATCCGGGTCAACGCAAAGCAAGAAGCGAGGATGGGTCGCAGCATGTGCAGGAGTGGCCTTTGTCATCCTCGCCGTTGTTGCTTCAGGTGAAAAGGCGGAGGCCATGCAGCCCTGCGAACCAGGCGAGATGCGAGGGTATCGCCTGCAGGAACTGACCGTGAACGGTGAGACCGTGGAGGAAGGACTCGACGCGTACGAGGACTCTTGGGGAATAGCGATGTCGGTCGATTCGATTGGCGAGGATCCTGTGCAGGTCGAGCTCCACACCTCCGGCTGGATCGACGATTTGGTGGCGGAGCTGGAACCATGAGGGAGCACGCAACGTGGGTGGCGTTCACATCTCTTCTGGCATCGATGACGATCGCCGGCCTGGCATGCGGTGGCGGCTGCCCGGAGCCCTGGCCGATTCAGGAGGGCGTGTATTCGATCATCGAGAGTCCCATGGCCACGGAAGTCGTCGGCGGCACGATGACGATCGACGGTGATGAAGTGATCATCGAATACACCGACGAGTCCGGGGATCTTGTGCGGGTTCGATATCTGGATACCTAGACACTCGAGATTTCCATCGACGTCGAAACTGCTGTCACAGGCTGGCGCATGAGATCCGAATGAGATCGGCCAAGCGGATCATCGCGGGATCGGCCAAGCGGATCGCCCTGGGATCGACACGATGCGCTCCGTTCGTGCGGAATCATGCATGCCGGGTACGTTGTCAGCGTTTCGGCCCTCGTAGGCAGGTCTGCGCATCTGCTAGGGTCCGGGTGGAAGGAGAAAGGATCTCCGCGACATCAGGGGCGAGCCTCACCGCACACGCCCGGTTGGGCGGAACGATCCGATTGTCGTTCGACAGACCATGAACCACGTCGACATCTCGCTCTGTCTCCTTGCCGTCGTCGCAGCGTCGGGATGCTGCAGGCCAGGCCCGGAGGCACGGATGAACGCTGCTTTCATTCCGCCGGGTGTTCATTCCCTGGCTGAAATCGATGGAGCCGCCACCTATTCGGGTTAGACCACGGTGATCGAGGGGGTCGTCTCGCCCAGCAGCCAGGGCGGCTGGTTCGGTCACAACGATGCCTACGAGGTGCATTGCTTCGCTCTCGCTGCATGGCGCAAAGGTGACGGACCTGTTGTCGACAAGGAGTTGACCGTCCTGCGTGCGGTGCCCCAGGGGCACGACTACTTCGACGATTTCCAGGCCTGTTCGGTCCACAAGCTGAGCGTCATGCTGGCGCCGGGCGAGACCCGCGCCGTGTTCGAGAAGTCCCTGCCCCTGGATTCACCCAGCCAGGAGCTGACGTTGCTCGCGGAGCAGTTGAGGAAGCCAGTCATCGTCTCGACCGAGCTCTTCGGTGACCTGGTCCTGGACCGCAGTGTCGACTGGTTCGAGGGCGAGGCCGACTGGAACGGGACCAGGGTCCGGATCAACCTCGAGACCAGTGAGGATGGGACCATGGACGGCGCCCTGGAGACCGCCCAGGCGCTGTGGAAGGACCAGGACACCTGGAAGAAGCGAATGGACGAGTACGCCGTCGAGGAGCTGTTGCCCTTGAAGAACGACGCCTGGCTCATGCATGGGGAGCCGGAGCTGACACGACAGGACTTCCTCGCACGCATGAAGCTTGATTCGATCACGGTCCGGCCCGATGGCGATTTCGACTTCTGGCATGACGACGGTGGCCTGTTCTGGGGCCACTCCATCCAGAGCAGCGGCGACCTGGAGGCCGGCCCCGGCCGCGCGGACATTCCCGGGTAGTCCGATGGAGCGAGAGGCTGAAATCGATGATCGTGACCGAGGGGGGACGGTGTGTGGGCATGCATCACTGTCTTCATCAGGTAGCCGGCGTGACGCTGGCGGAGCGCCAGCACTACTTGCTGCGGGCAGCGGCCAGGGTCGTGGTAGGTTTGAGCTTGCGTGAGCTCAACGGCTGGTGAGGCGAAGGGAAACTCCAGTCCTCGGCGACCGCTGCAGCAGAAGCAGGTGCTAGACGGAGGTGAGGATGTCGATGGCGCTACAGTTCGATTTACTACACGCGATCGTCACTCACGGCGCCGATACTCCAACAGGTCAAACCGTTGACCCGAGTACTTGCGATGAACTGCGCGACGCGGGCGTAGCGATGGTAACCACCTACATCGAGCAGTTGTCCATGATTGGCTTGGTAGAAGATCCTGCCCCGATGTTTGGTACAGGTGGCGGGATGTGGATCGGATACCAACTCACGGACAAGGCACGCGAACTAGCTGGAAGCGAATCAGACCTTCGGAGAGCGGTCGCCGATCTCATCGGTGGCCCACGAACCGAGGTCTCGGAAGCCATCGCTCTCCTTCATGACGAATGCAAAGCAACTTCGTTGAATGTGGCCTATCGAGAGAACTTCCTTCAAACGCTCGCCGAGATCCGTGTCTGCTTCGATGACGAGTGCTATCTGGCGACCATTGGTCTTTGCGGGAAGGTGCTAGAAGTATGCCTCAAGGAGATCCTGGCGCGACACGAGGTCGAGGTTGATCCGAACGCCATGATTGGAATTCTCATCCGCTCAGTACGAAAGCGAATCCCAGACGAGTACATCGATCCATCTCTCGACAGCGTCGCAAGCATCATCAACGCGAGCAGAATCGGCGCCGTACACGCGAAAGAGAATATTCCTGTCCCTTCCAGAGACCAGGCAATCATGGTCCTGTTTGCTACCCGCGATGTTGTGAGGAGAAACCTCACCCACTCTGTTTGAGACAGCGATCAAACGCATGCAACTGACGGCGCTCCGTCAGGCGATCTCCTCGTGGTAGGCTGTGGGTTGTCCGTGTTCCGGACTCAGAGTGGATGATCGTGCCCCGCAGCAGATGCACAGATGTCAGTTCGATAGATAGGAGGCCCTGGATGGCGAAAATCACAGGAATCGGCGGCGTCTTCTTCCAGAGCACGGGCGACAACGCAGCACTGGCAGCGTGGTATCGGGAACACCTGGGCATGGCGGTGGAGGATTTCGGCGGCGCCATCCTCAAATGGCCGGACGACGAGGCCGAGGACCAGGGCCTCACCGTGTGGCACGTCGCGGAGAAGGACAGCCAGTGGTTCAGCCCCAGCCAGTCCTCGTTCATGATCAACTACCGGGTCGACGACCTCGACGAGATGCTGGAGTAGCTGCGTGCTGGGGGTGGGGAGATCGTCCAGGGACCCGAATCCCACGAGAACGGCAAGTTCGCGTGGATCATGGATCCGGACGGGAACAAGGTCGAGCTCTGGGAACCGAAGATCTGGGACGACAAGAACAAGGGTTGAACCGCGCGCTCCGTGGCAACCATCCCAGGGGAGCCCGAGCGGTTCGGCTGGTATCCTCGGCGCCAACATGGAGGCATCGATGTCCGTCGAAACGTCCATCCTCTTCGACACGGCCAGGATTCCAACATGCCTGCGGCTGCAGGATTTCCTGAACGAACGCGGGATCGACATCACACTCGAGCCTATCGACGATCTCGCTTCCCACGCTGGCTACTGGCCCGCGAAGTTCGATGGGCACGATTCGGGCTTCGAGTGGTACTTCGGCACCGTGGCGGACACGTTCGGCGAGCCCTTTGGAGCCGCAGCAGCAGCCACCCATGCAGCCGCCATCGTGACCCACAGCGACATGCGCGAGCTGGTGTGTGGACTGTACGTCGCCGGCGCGCTCGCCGTCCTTGGCGCCGGCTACTTCCTGGATGACGACACCGAGGACTTCGTTTCCGGCGAACAAGCTCTGCAGATGGCCAAGGACATCGAAGGAAGCGAGCTCTGAAAGCTGGACGGCCGCGGGCGACCGTGTCCAGCAGCGGTCGAAGGTCTCTCTCGCCTCGCTCGTGGGAATGTGCCGCCTCCCCCGTGGAGTGCCATACCCCCATCGATCGGCCGATCAGACACCGAACCGGACCATCATGGTGAACCGGAACCGTTCCGGGTCAATCGCGGGCAGTCCCGGGAACACATCCCACGATAGCGTCAGGCATTGCACGAGCGGCACGAACACCTCGATCTGGCCGCGGAACCCGACGCCGGCGTCTCCGCGCAGATCCACGGGCACACCCACACCGCCGGCAAAGCCCAGACACCACAGCAACATCGGCGTACTGCCGACGACCATCGGAATGAGCTGCACGCGCTGCCGGAAGTCGGTCTCGACATTCACGGAGTACAGCACGTACGCCGGCGCCGCGATCTCGTAGCCGAAGCGCATCCGGAAATCGTCCGAGCCGCGCTCGACACCCCGCGAACCTCCCAGCCCGACCAGCAGCCCGCCGTTGTAGACCAGATCCGCTGGCCTGTACCACCTGGCGATCAGCCTCGGCCCCGCATCCGCATCCGTGGTCAACGTGGCGATCCGCCGGCGTCCCTCCCGCCTCACCTCCCAGTCCGCATCGTCCATGCCCCGGTAGCTCTCCGGGTCGAAGTACCCGGTCTCGTCCGTGGCGCCACCCACGAAGTCCCACGACGCGGGGAAGCGGATGGTCACGTGGATCGGCCCCACCTCGGCCCAGGTCCGGATGGGTGAGATCAGGTAGTCGAGGCTGTAGAAGTACTCGCCCCAGGGCCCGCTCCCGAGCAGCGGATGACGTCCGTTGACGCCGTTGAGCATCATGCCGACAGCCTCGATGGTGCCGCGCCGCAGCTGCAGCACGCCCGCGGTCACCAGGTCGCACCGCCCGCCCGCAGGCACGACCAGCTCGAAGCCGGTCATGGAGATGGCCTGCTCGCCCCCGGTGTCCGGCATCTCCGCGAGCATCGCGCCGACCGGCGTCTGCGCCTGCACCCCCTCGAGGCTCGCCGAGGCGAGCCGCTGCGTCTCCTCCGCGGTCAGCTGCACCCCGGCGTCCACGCCGTCCACCGTGACCGTTGCCTCGACCGTGAGGATGCCGAAGAACGCCCCCACGGCCTCCACGGTCTCGCCCGTGGGGTTGTGCACCTCGTACAGCGCCTCGAACGTGCAGTGAGGCTGGGGACGGATGCCGCCACAGTCGATGGTCAGGAATTCCTCTTCCACCACGAGAGGAACGGACTCCTCCAGCGGCGCCCCGGAGAGCACCGCCGGTCGGCGCGTGACCACACCCGCGTTGGCACCGGCATGCACGGCCGGCCCCAGCACCATCGCGACCACCATCACCACCAGGACGCACCTCACGTCACACACCCTCGACTCGTACCAACGAACCACGACCGGGATGGGCACCCATCCCATGTCGCCGACTCCGATGCTGCTCGTGTTCGGCAATGCACGCAGCATTCACGCTCGGTAGAATACCCACGCACCGGGGAGGACCACCCGATGAGCTACGACCTGGCGCTCTTCAGCACGGACGTCGGCACCACGAACAAGGAAGTGGCTGCCTACTACGTAGCGTGCTGCGACGCCGAGCAGCCGGACGGCCCACCAAATCCCGACCTGGACCGCGCATTCGCCGAGATCGCCGAGCAATACCCCGACCTGGCCACGATCCCGGACGAGGACCTCGACGACTGCCCCTGGTCTGCCGGCTTCGACAAGGGGCCCCGGCACCTCGTCATGTGCATGCGCTGGTCCCGCGCCGAGGACATGGCGAGGTTCATCAACCGGATCGCAGCCCGGCATGACGTGATCCTGTACGACCCCCAGGAGGACGAGTCCTTCCGCGACCAGCAGCAGCTACCCGACAGCGCGAAACGCCCCTGGTGGAGGATCTGGTGATGTCCGACACCGAGGACTACCTGCACGAGATCACGGTCGGCGAGCCGGAGGTCCTCGGCAGCCGGGTCCACCTGGAGCCCTACGATTCCGAGTGGCCCCGCCGCTACGACCTCCTGGCCACGCGCATCCGCGACGCCCTTGCGGACACGGTCCAGCTCCTCGAGCACGTCGGCTCTACGTCCATCCCTGGCCTGCCGGCCAAGCCGGTCATCGACATCGTCCTGGCCATCCCGGACGCACCAGACGAATCCGCCTACGTCCCGCACCTCGAGACCGCAGGATTCGAGCTGCGCATCCGCGAGCCCGACTGGTTCGAGCACCGCCTCCTGTGCCCCCATGACGCCAGCGCAAACCTGCACGTGTTCTCCTCCGGCTGCGAGGAGATCGACCGCATGCTGCTGTTCCGCGACTGGCTGCGCGACCACGACGAGGATCGCGCGCTGTACGAACGGACCAAGCGCGATCTCGCACGACGGACATGGAAGTACATGCAGGAGTACGCCGAGGCCAAGTCCCAGGTCGTGCAGGAGATCATGGCCCGCGCGCAGGGGCGACCCTCCTCCTGACGAGCGTCAGGGAACCCCGCGGTGAGGATTCGGAAGCCCGCTACTCCTCTTCCGGCAGTGCATCATCATCTTGCGGATCGATGTCCGGCGCCTCGTCGAGCGCCCTCAGATAGGCATCTCGCCTGCCCCGCCCGGCACGCTCTGCAAGGTATTCCTCGGTCATCAACGCGGCGAGCTTCTCTGCAATCGCCGTGGAGGCGAACTGGTTGATCGAGATCCCCTCTCGCCGGGCGATTTCACGGACCTGCTTGTGGAGCGAGTCCGGAAGCCGAAGACTGATGGCACTCATGGCAACTCTCCAATCTCGCCCAGGAATTCGCCGGGCGTGAGCGCCCGGACTCCGAATCGGTCGATGCCGACGAAGTCCTTCTTGTTGAACGTGACGATGATCTCGCACTCGGCCTCGACGGCCAGCTCCAGGACGAAGTCGTCGTCCACATCCCTCAGGTACGGCCTCCACAGGAAATGGATCCTGCGATGGTGGGCCACCTGACACAGGTAGTCGACCAGATCGTCGACCAGCGCCGGATCCAATCCCAGCTCTTCAGCCGTTCGCTTTCCGGCCTCCTCGTATTCGAACACCATGGGAACCGACAGGTTCACCTCGAAGGCGCCGGTTCCGACCAGCCTCAGCAACCGCTGTGACGCACCCCTCCGAGATCTCAGCGCGGCCACGATCACGTTGGTATCGATGACGATCCCGGGGCTCATGCTGGTATCATATGCGATACCAACCAGCTCACCAAGGGATTACCATGTCGCTGACGAAAACGTGAACGTCTGCCAGGGTGGCAGAGAACGTCGCCGAGTTCATTCTCGGGGAGCTGGATCAACGGAGCGCATCCGAGGGGTCGACTACCTGCTCGGCTCCTGATCCGGCTCTGCTCACCGTCGCATCACGAAGAACCCGTAGCTGAAGTAGTCGGGGTACCGGCGGAACGTCGAGACCTCCTTCTTCGCCTCCTCGATCACGGCGAGCGCGTCGGGGACGTCCTTCCACTCGACCTCCTTCTCCGCGATCCGCACCTCCATGGGGTCGTAGTACTCGTCGGTCCACGCGCTGGGCGGCAGCACGAAGTGGCCCACGGTCTCGTAGCCGAGCCGCTCGATCACGGCGAGCTTGGCCTCCACCGTGTCGATCTCCGGGTACTCCTCCCAGAAGTCGAGGACCTCCTTCGGCGGGTCGGGTCTCAGCCACACGGCCTCGCTCACGGCCACGTAGCCTCCAGGCCTGACGAAGTCCTTCACCTTGCCCAGGCCGCCCTCGAAGCCCAGGAAGTAGATCGCCCCCTCGGACCAGATCACGTCGAAGCTCCCGGTGGGGAAGTCCATCTCGTTCATGTCCAGCTGGAGGGTCTCGAGCCGGTCGGCGACCTCGGCCTGCGCGGCAGTGTCCTGGACGCGGGCGAGCATGCCCGGGAACACGTCGAGCGCCACCACGGTCCCGGACGTGTTCTTCAACAGCTCGACCGTCTGCATCCCGGGACCACAGCCGATGTCGAGGATCCGGGATTTCGCTGGAACCCCCTCCATCATGCCCAGCGCCCTGCGGGTCGCCTCGTTCGAACCTGGTCCCGCCCGCGGCAGCGTGCCGTAGATCTGGAGGAAGTAGTGCATGGAGTCCACAGGTCACCTCGCAGTCGGGTCCGCGGGGCGTTTCCCCGGGTTTACCGGCTGTCACCCGCAAGATAATCGATCACGTGGATGAACGAGTACGGGCCCCATTGATCGAACGCGCTGCGCGACACCACGAACAACGGCTCGGCCGAGTGCAGGGCCAGCCCGGCCCGGGTCAGCACGTGGTCCAGCGCCAGCCGCGCGGCCCGCGCGTTGCCGTCCTCGAACGGGTGGAAGTACAGGGCATCCAGGTACACCCGCGCGGCCACCCCGATCGCGGTCACGGGCCCGACCTCGTTCGCCTCGGCCACGCACCGCTCGAACTCCGTCCAGGTCCCCGGGTCCACCCCGTACCGGTGCCGCCCACCGTACGCGAACGCCTCGGTCCTCCTCAGCCCGACCTCCCGGCCCAGCACCACCTGCTGCCACTCGCACAGCAGCTGTACGCTCAGCTCCTCCCCACGCCGCACCGCCGCCCGCGCCTCCTCGATCGCGGCGACCATCCGCTCGGCCCGCTCCTCCCCCCGCGGCCGATCCCATGCCTCCACGAACGCCAGGTGCCCGTCCCGCACCACCGGTTCCACCCGGCACAGCCGCTTCTGCTGCCAGCGGATCCCCTCCCGGATCTCCAGCCACCGCGCCAGCGCGTCCACCCCCTCCCACTCGCCGCGCACCTCGACCCCGACCGCCGCACCCACATCCGCCACCACCGCGTCGGCCGTGTCGTCGTCCGGTGTGATCCAGCTCTCGAACCGCCCCCCGATCGCCCCCTGCACCACCTCCCGCGCCACCACCGGATCCCCGATCACCGGCTCGAGGTACCACGCCAGGATCCGCTCGAACGTGCCGTACCAGGCGTCATCGGCGTCGGTCCACTCCAGCACCAGCGGCAGCAGCTGCGACGCGGCCCGGCACGCATCCTCCTCGACCGCCAGCCCGGCGTTCTCCTCCCGCAGGACCCCGAAGTGCAGCGCCAGCGCCTCGAGCTGCTCCCGCCAGCTGCGCGCCGCAGCCACCACCCCGGCGACCGCTTCGTCCGCGCCCGGCCCCAGGCTGTGCGGGGCGCAGCAGTACCCGCTCACCGGTCCGCCGCACCCCGGCTCGCTCGCCGTCCATCGCCACCCGGCCATCCACCAGCCGAATTCAGCGATCAACGCCCGGTCGATCGCATCCTCGGCCCGCCGGCGGTGGGTGTCCCCGCGCAGATCCCTCCTGTCGAGGGCCGCGTGCACCACGCGCTCGACCTCCTCGATCGAGAACCTTTGCCCGGCTGGATCCACGTCCGCCCAGGGCAGCTGCCAGACCGCTGTCGGCATGGCCCGATCCTACCCCGCGCCCCGCCGGGGATCACGACCGTCGCGTCCCGCGCCGCTCTACGGTAGGTTCGTGGCTCGCCCCCCTCCACGGAGCCCCCATGCGACGATCCTGGCTGGTCCTGCTGCTCTGCGCTGTGCTCGCCGCGGGGTGCGCGGACGAGGTGGAGGACGACGACGACGTGCTCGACGCCCAGGGCACGGACGACGACGACGACGACGCGGCGGACGACGACGACGACACCACGCCGGACGAGCCGTGCGATTTCGGCTACGCCGAGATGTTCGGCGAACGATCGGGGTCCCCCTACACCTCCCCGGCCCACTCCCGCTTCGAAGACGGGACCGTGGCCCACGCCGAACCACCCCCTCCGTTCACCTACACCACATCCACGCGCGACGGCCGCGACCTCGTCATGCCCGGGTACACCGACGACATGCCCCTGTTCGACCGGGCACTGGAGTGGATGGAGGACTGGCGCTGCTTCGAGCTGCCCGACGGCGACACGTGGATGACCGAGGCCGAGGCGTTCGACCTGTACCGCGAGATCGCGGAGACCACCACCGGCGTGCCGTTCGAGGAAGGTCCCAACAAGCGCACGGTGGTCGGGATCCGAGGCGCCTACCCCGGCACGTTCGCCTGGCACGGCAACACGCCGGACGTGTTCAACGACACCCTGGTGCTGCTGTGGGAGGACGGCGGCGGCGCGAAGTACGTACGCGAGTTCCACGCCCACACCGACGTGGGCGCGCGCGACTTCGGGTACGAGTCGTCCTCGTCCCTGCGGCCCAACCGCCGCTACTGGTACTCCAACGGCTGGCACAGCGACTACAACGCGCTGCGCATCGGCGAGTGGGGCTACCGGGTGCGGGACGACACCAACAACAACGGCCACTGGGACAGCGACCGCAACGGGTGGCTGCCGCCCGTGGGCGAGGACGACTACGACCGCACCGGTAGCGGCCACAACATCCACCTCGCGTCCGTGGACGGCCCGCTGGGCGACGCCACGGTGGGCTCGTGGTCCGCGGGCTGCCAGACCATCCCCGGCATCGCCAACTGGACCGAGTTCATCCTCGCGGCGTGGACCGAGGAGGGGGACTACGTGCAGTACTTCCTGGTGGACGCACGCGACATCGCACCCGAGGTGTGGGAGCCGTGCACGCCGGACGGCACCCACGAGTGTCCCTACCCCATCGACCCGCTGGGCGACGAGGTCAGCGGCGACACCACGCAGGTCACCACCTCGGAATTCGACCTGTACAGCTGCTCCACCGCGGACGAATCCGGCCCGGAGGTGGTGTACGTGTTCACCCTGGACGAACCGGGCACGCTGCACGTGGAGGTGGACTGCGACGACCCGGTGGTGGACGTGGACATCCACCTGCTCGACGGCGATGACCCGGACGCGTGCCTGGCCCGCGGCCACTGGGACTTCGACTACGACATCACCGAGGGCCGCTACTTCATCGTGGCCGACACCTACGTCGAGGACGGTGAGGTGCTGGCCGGGGAGTACACGGTGACGGTGGAGCTGCTGTAGGGGCGTTCGACCCGCAGTCCTACTCGTCCTCCGTCCCGGGCCCGGCCCAGGCCGCCGCGCCCCGGTGCCAGTCACCTCGGATCGGCCGAGGATTGATTTGCAGTGGCGTCCTGCACCCGGGGCAGGCGATTCCCCTGCCCAGCTGATCCGCGGCCACCTCGGACCAGCTCCGGCAGGCCGGACATCCCATCGCATGAACGCCGACCGCGTCCCGCCAGGCGGTCACGCAGGTCGGCCCAGATACCACGTTCTCCAGCCGCAGGAACACCAGGGCGCCCTGGCCATCTCCGGCGACGAGCCGTGGCTGGTGATCGAGGAAATCAAGCGTGCGCAGCCCACCGGTCACAGGCAGGATCGCTCCGCGACTCCCATCCAGGAGATTCCACAATCCGAGGATTTCACCCGAAGCGACCGCTACCCATCGTCCATCAGGGGAGAACGCCGTTGCCATGGAACCCCCTCCGGTCGACCCACTCATTCCCCGCCCTCACAGACCGCCTCGTTCCCGGCCAGGCACTTCCCCCGCTGCTCCAGCACCTCCCAGCCGAAGAACGGCGCCTGCCACTGCCGGGAGGGCTTGGGCATCCACGGCAGCCACGCGGCCCCGTCCGTGTCCACGATTGCCTCGCGCGTCTCCCGCTCGTACGCATCCACGTCGCGCTCGTCGGTCATGACCATGCGCAGGTCCAGGGCCTGGTGTACCGGGTTGGCATGCTCGTCCATGTGCAGGAACCCGCGCACGTCCAGGGCGATGGACTGGGCGATCCAGCGGCCGCTGTCGAGCTGGGCGTGGAGCGTGCCGCCGAGCCGGGCCGTGCTGGCGATCCGCAGGGTCCGGCGGCCCCCGACCTCGCTCCAGCCCTCGAACAGGAACTCCGCGCTCACGTCCGCGATCAGGTGCGTCCGTGCGAGCCCGTGCTCCTCGCCGCCCTCGGGCACGCCGAGGTCCAGGTCGAGGTGCTCGGTGTGGGTCCAGCTCTGGCCGGGGCGAAGCTCCTTCGGCACGTGCTGCGGGTTCTGCAGCGCGCGCAAGGCCCGCTGGACCACGTCCATCTGGGCGGCGCCGCCCTCGATCTCGACCTCGGAGATGGCGCCGTCGGCGTCGGTCACGCAGCTGACGGTCATGTCCGCGACCAGCACGGCCGCGAACGCGAGCAGGGGGGCGATTCGGGTCATGGTTCGTTCCGCCCCTGTTTGACAGGTGCTACGCACATGGATCCGAAAAACGCAGGTAGATCGC
>CAZXHG010000095.1:0-32493 GCA_964639985.1 uncultured Rickettsiales bacterium | reverse complement strand
TGGACTGGAACCTGTTCGGCGGCTGGGCCAACGCCCAGAACATCTCGGTGGTGTCGGTCAACCGCGCCCTGGAGGTGCCGGCCGGCGAGCTGATCTTCGGCACGGCCGGCCTGATCCGGCCCGCGCGGTTCATGGAGATCGGCGTGCACGGCGTGGGCGTGACGTTCGACCGGCTGGACGCCAGCGGCGAGCTGCGCCCGGCGGGGCGCGTCGACCTGCTGGGCGAGCCGGTGCAGATGGGCACCCTGGGCGGCTCCCTGCGCTTCCCCAGCCTCGGACCGGTGGACTGGTACTCCGAGGCGGACGTGTTCCTCTACGGCCGCACGCCCGATGGCGCGCGCGCCGAGATCGAGATGGACGGCGAGGTCGAGGAGCTCACGCGTGGGTACGCGATCTACTCGGGCGCGCAGGTGTTCGGCTCCAACCTGTCGTTCCTCGCCGAGTTCAAGCGGTTCAAGGACCACCTGCGGGCCAGCCGGCTGTCCGGCGTGACCGAGAACGGCCTCACGGCCGCGCCCACGCTGGAGCTCGAGGAGGTGGTCAACCCCGACAGCCAGCACGCGGTCACGTCCAACGACATGACCGGCGGCCGGGTGCGGCTGACGTGGTACATCCCCAAGACCGCGCACAACTTCTACGTCAACATGGCCGCGTTCGTGGACGACGCGGACGTGCCCGGCCACGACCGCGAGGTGATCCTGCACCCGTACTTCGGCATGCAGCTGTTCGCCAACGAGGGGCACCACCTGTTCTTCACCGGTGGCTACCGTGGCGAGGCCAACATCGAGGACGCCTCGCCCACCGGCCAGGAGTACGGCGACGACCACATGGTGCACGTGTACGTGGACGGCGCCGTGGTGGTGAAGGCCTCGACCTTCGAGCTGACCGCCAACGTGCGCGGCTTCCACGAGGACACCGAGGACCCCTACGACTGGGTCTCGGCCGAGTCCGCCCTGAGCTGGAACTACAAGGGCTGGCTGACCGTGGCCGCGCTGATGGACGTGACCTCCGAGCGGGCCTCGCTCAGCGGGCCGCTGGCCGTGCCGGGCAATCTGTACAACAGCGACGATCCAGCCGATCCGCTGGGCGTGTTCGGCGCCCTCGAGGTGACCGTGCGGCCGACCCACTACATGGGGGTCAAGGTGTTCGTCGGCGCCAACAAGCAGGGCCTGCGCTGCACCGGCGGCGTGTGCCGCTGGCTGCCGGGGTTCAGCGGCTTCCGCACGGAGCTGACGTTCTCGCTGTAGACCGAACGCGCGGTCGAATGGGTGGCGGACCGAATCCGTCCGTCGATCCAGCACGTTGATCCGATGGGATGGTAGCGCGACAATGACGCCGCACTGGTGGATGTGATCCGGTCCATGACCGGCTCCACCTGAGGAGACGCAACGCATGAATGCACGCCTCGCAACGACGATCCTGGCCCTGGCGGCCCTGGTGATCCCGGCCCTGTCGGCCAGCGGCAAGACTCTCGAGGTGAGCTCGGTGACCGCGTCGGCCAGCCACACCCACGAGGGCTACACGTTCGCGCCCGAGGAGATGGTGGACGACAAGGTGTACACGTTCTGGGTCGCCGGCGGCCAGGGCGGCGGACTGAGCGACAACCTCAGGTTCACCTTCAGCGGTACCCACGACATCGCCGGCTTCGAGATCTGGAACGGCTGCCAGGTGGACGACGACTCGTACAACGCGCGCGCCCGCGTGGCCAAGGTCAACCTCAAGATCGGCTTCGGCGACGACATGGAGTTCGACATCGCCGATCAGCCCGGCAAGCAGGTGATCCGCTTCGAGGAGCCCATGCGTTCCAACAACGTGCGCATGTTCTTCAAGGGCCTGCACAGCGGCACCTCCTGGGACCAGATCACGATCACCGAGATCCGGTTCTTCGACGCCGCGCCCGAGGACCACATCCGCGGCACCAGCGCCACGGCCAGCTCCGAGCTCGAGGGTGGGGACTACGCCCCGGATTTCGTGGTGGACGGGTTCGTGGACACCGTGTGGTGCGAGGGCGTCAAGGAGCCGGGCGAGGAGGACACGCCCGAGCGCAAGCGGGGCGAGGCGCCGCAGCAGACCGCCATGGAGGCCTCCCGCTCGTTCACGGAGGCGGCCGGCGGCATCGACGAGTGGATCAAGGTCGACCTCGGTGGCCGGCAGAGCGTCGACCGCATCGGCATCGTGATCGGCGACGCCTACGACCAGCAGTCCTTCGACCTGTCGTCACGACCCGCGCGGCTGGCCGTACAGCTCAGTGACGGTAGCCGCGAGACCTGGGATCTGCAGGACACGGCGGACTGGCAGTACCTCGACCTCGGCGGCCGCAACATCGCCTGGGCCAAGTTCGTGATCGAGGACGTGACGCTGGGCAAGCGCTACAACGACACGTCCATCGGCGAGATCCGTTTCTGGGGCGATTGAGCCGCTACGGCACCGCCTCGGGCCCCGCCTCCTCGAAGTCCGGCGACTGGTAGCGCTGCTCGGTCTCGGCCACCAGCTCCTCGACCACCTCGTGCGCCGGACCGTTCTTCTCCACGGGGATGAACCGCGCGCCCGCGGCCGTGCCGTCGGCCGGCATGTCCACCTGGACCACGAACTTGCCGCGGCTGCCCGAGGCCACCAGCAGCGTGGAGCGCACTCGCTCGGGCGGGTCGCTGTGGTTGCGCTCGCCGCTGACCAGCACCACGTCGATGCCCCGCACCTTGCGGGCCAGCCTGCGGCAGTCGGCCATGCCCAGGCTCGACATCAGCACCACCCGGTCGGCACCGTCGGCGCGGGCGGCGGCCACCGCATCCCGCGTCACCTCCAGAGGATCCAGGGTCACGTAGCCGCGGCCGGCCATCTCCCCGGGCAGCAGGCCCAGCACCACGACCTGCTCGCCGTCCTGCTCCATGGTCAGCGACGGCGTGAACAGCGGCTCGGCCGTGTCCGCGTGCACCAGGTTGGTGCTGAGGAAGGGGAATGATGCGCGGATCTGCAGCCGCTGCAGGTACTCCATGCCCGCGGCCAGGTCGTGGGGACCGATGTTGACCGCGTCCACCCCCATCACGGAGTAGGCGTCGACCAGCAGCACTGCGGCGATCTTGCGCCAGGTCATGGCGTCCGGCCCCAGCGCGACCACCGTGCGGAACAGCAGGTTGCCCGCGTCCAGCACCAGGGGCGCCGGAGCCGTGCCCTGGGCGTCCGCGACCACGAACGCCCGCTGCGCCAGTCCGCCAAAGGGCTGGCCCTCGCACTCGCACGGCTCGAACGAGCCCATCACGTCGCCGGTGAACAGCACGCGCTGGCCCGACTGCGCGTTCGCGGGTGCGGGGCAGGCGAGGGTGGCCCCGACCAGGCTGGCCACGGTCAGCGCGATCGGGGTCAGGCGCGCGATGCGGCCGCGGTAATGCATCGGTAGGCTCCGGATCGTGGGGAAAGTCTGCTCATGCGCTATCATGTTCTATTGCGAACCGGGTGTCTTGGGAACCCGGCACACGGGAGTGAGCATGATCCGCTGGACCATCTCCGCCGTCCTCTCCACCGTGCCGCTGATGCTGTGCGCCTGCTCGGAGTACAACTTCCGCGGCCAGGAGATCGAGGACATCTTCTATCAAGAGCCCGCCGCCATGGTCGACATCCTCTTCGTCGTGGACAACTCCGTGTCCATGAAGGAGGAGCAGGAGGACGTGGCCAACAACTTCGAGGGCTTCATCGCCAACATCCAGGAGACCAACTCCGACTGGCAGATCGGCGTGGTCACCACGGACATGGTCGACCCGGTGCAGCGGGGCCGGCTGCAGGGCGATCCCGTCATCATCACGCCGGACACCGACGACTACGAGGAGGTGTTCCGCGAGCACGTGCAGGTTGGCATCGACGGCTACCCCATCGAGCGCGGCCTGGCCGCGGCCGTGTCCGCGGTCACGCCCCCACTGTCGACCCACGAGAACGAGGGCTTCATCCGCGAGGACGCCCACCTGGCGCTGATCGTGGTGTCGGACGAGAACGACTGCTCGGACGGCGGTCAGCTCGTGGGCGACGACCAGGAGGCGTGCTACCAGGAGGGCGACCTGCTGGTGCCCGTGCCCCAGTACGCGGCTGACCTGTGGAACATCAAGGACTCGCCGACCAAGATCACGTTCTCGGCCATCGTGGAGCTGGACTCGGACAGCGGCTACGCCTCCTGCGGCGAGGCGGCCACCGGCCACCGCTACCTGAAGCTGGCCCGCATGACCGGCGGCATCACCCGCTCCATCTGTGGCGAGTACGCGGACATCATGGACGAGATGGGCTTCGCGGTCTCCGGGATCCGCGCGTCCTTCCTGCTGACCCGGACCCCGGACGTGTGCACCCTCGAGGTGCTGGTGGACGACCAGCTCGTGTCCCGCGACGACACCGAGACCAACGGCTGGTCCTACGACCAGGAGAACAACTACCTGCTGTTCTGGGGCGACGCCATCCCGCCGCGCGACTCCATGATCGTGGTCACCTACCGCGCCGGCCAGGGCGACATCACCGAGGTCTGCGACTCGTAGGTCGGTAGGTCGGGTCAAGGAGGCCGCAGGCCGACGGACCCGACGATCCCCTCGAGGAGGCCGCAGGCCGACGGACCCGACGATCCCCTGACCTCGTTCCCGTGGCTCCGCAGCCCGTCTGCCTGATCCCCCTTGCCCCCGACTCTCCGGGGCACGGTCCTCGGCCCGTCCCGGACCTCGTCCCTGAGCGCTCGCGGCCTTCGTCCGTCACGGACTCGGCCTTCGCTTGTCACCCCGGAGAGTCGGGGGCTGCGGGGGTGCGGCAGACTCCCCTGGGTGGGTAGGCGGAAAAAGGGACGCTCATGAGTTCATGAGTTCTTGCGGTCGATCGATGGCGGGTCGCGGACTACATGCAGTGGCCGGCGTCGCGGCGTCGCTGCACGTCCTCCTCGGTGACCTCCACCAGCGTCGTCAGCAGCTCGCCCTTCTCCTCGTCCTCGGTCTCGACCTCGGTGCGTGGCGCGTCGATCATCTCGAACACGATGTTCATGCAGCGGGGTCCGCTGCCGTCCGGGCAGGCCACGCAGGGCTCGCCCAGGGACGCGAACAGCTCGCAGGCGCCCGTGTCGTCGTCGGACACGTAGATCGCCTCGAGGAACTCCATCTCCACCATCTCGTCGAGGCGCAGGCCATCGATGTGCTCGCCGTCCGCGCTGACCGTGCCGCTGGCCAGCACACCCTGGGACCGGCCAGTAGAGCCGTCCGGGCCCTCGTCGAGGCCGAAGGTGAAGGCGAACTCGTCGGTGTGGAAGTGGGGGTTGTCCCAGGCCGCGGTCGCGTCGGGGCCGGCCCAGGGAGACGTGGGCTGGCACAGGTCCTGGACCAGGGCGCCGTGGTCCAGGTCCACCACGGCAGAGAAGGCCTCGAACGCCCCGCTGGCCTCGTCCACCGCGGTCACGTGCAGGGCCACGTCGATCTCCTCGGCGAACGCCTCGATCAGCCCGCCCATGGACAGGGGACTGGAAACTCGACCTGACATGTGATCGATGTAGTAGTCACCGCCGACCGCCGGCGTGGGGTCCACCTCGAGCCCGCTCTCGCCCGTGTCGAAGGTCCACTCGTGGGCCGGGCACTGCCCCACGGTCAGGGTGGCGGTGTACGCGTGCTGCGGCGCCAGCTCCTGGTGCGGGGTGAACCACACCTCCTCGCGCATCATGGACAGGTCACCGGTCACCACCTCGCCCGTGTCAGCGGCCAGCAGCATCGTCACCTCGGGGAGGTCGTCGGGGTCGTCCGCGTCCTCGAAGCCCGCATTCAGGAAGGTCCGCACGTGCGCGTCCGCCTCGCCGTCAGCCGGGAAGGTCCAGGCCACGGCCGAGGGGTCGAAGTCGCCGCCGTCGCAGTCCTGGTCGATGCCGTCGCAGGCGACCTCGTCGGCCCGCGGGTGCACGGTGGGGTCGGTGTCGTCGCAGTCCACCAGCCCGGGCACGTCGCTGCAGGACTCGTAGCCGTCGCCGTCCGTGTCGCGGCACATGTCCCGCTCGTCGCAGGCGACCAGGGCCAGGGTCATCAGGGGAAGGGCGGTCAGGAAGCTTCGATGCGTCATTGTGGGTCCTCCCGGAGCGTGAATGTTGTGGAGGGGTGGAGCAAGAGGCGTGCCATCTCTTGGCCGGACGTCTACGATCGCCGCGATGAGCACACCCTTCACCTTTGCCGTCATCGCCGACACCCACATCCGGCCGGCCGGGGCCGACACCCAGGCCGTCTACCCCTCGGATGCGGAGCACACAGCCCGCGCCGAGCGGGCCGTGCGCATGCTATGCGACCGGGACCCGGCGTTCGTGGTGCACCTCGGTGACCTGACCCACACCGTGCCCGGGCTGGACAGCTACGACGCCGCCCAGGAGCGGGCGAAGCGCGTGTTCGCGGAGCTGGCCTGCCCCCTGGTGGTGGCGCCGGGCAACCACGACGTGGGCGACAAGCCCGATCCGCTGGCGCCGGCGCCGCCCGTGGACGAGGCCGGGTGCGCGGCATTCGAGCGCCACTGGGGTCCGACCTGGCGCTCGTGGGATCACGGCGGCTGCCACTTCGTGACCCTCAACGCGTCGCTGCTCAACTCGGGTCTGGACCTGGAGCGCCAGCAGCGGCGGTGGCTGGAGGCCGACCTCGACGGCGCGGAACGGTGCTTCGTGATGCTGCACTACCCCCCGTTCATCCACGCGCCGGACGAGCCGCCCCACTACGACAACCTCGCCGAACCGGCGCGCTCGTGGCTGCTGTCGTTGATCGAGCAGCACGACGTGGAGGCCCTTTTCGCCGGGCACGTGCACAACGTGTTCCTCAACCGCCACGCGGGCGTGCCCGTGGTGGCCGGCCCCGCCACCGCGTTCGTGCGCCCCGAGTACAGCGAGCTGTTCGCCCTGGCCGCGGCCGCCGAGAACGGCCGCGACGACACCGACAAGCTGGGCCTGTGGCTGGTGCACGTGCACGGCCACGGCCACGACCTGGAGCTGGTGCGGACTGCGGCTGGCGACGGGACATGGGAAGCGTCGCCGCCGCGTCTGCCCCTGGGAGTGTGGCTGCGCGGCGGCTACGCCCGCACCGTGGACCTGCCCCACGGCGACCTGGACGAGTTCCGGCGCAAGACCGCCAGGGACGACTACCCGCTGCTGGCGCTGCTGGACATCGGGATCACCACGGTGCGTGTGCCCCTGGCCGACCTCGCCGATCCACAGACCGCCCCGCGGCTGGAGGAGCTGGCGGCCCACGGGGTGGAGATCCTCGTGTTCAGCGCGGGGGAGCCGTCCGCGGACGAGGTGGCGCTGGCCGGGCAACGGCGTGTGCTGATCACGGGCTGGGAGGTGGTGCTGCCGATCTCCGCGAAGCCGGGCTGCCTGGAGGCCGCATCCGCGGCGGGCGCGCCGCTGATCCTGTCCCGGGCCGCGGGCGACGACCCGCGCGCGGGCGGGTTCTTCTCCCACTTCCCGCGCGTGGGCTTCGATCTGGACGAGGAGCTGCCGGTCGACGTGCCGGCCAGCCGCGTGGCCTTCGACATCCCCCCGGACGTTCCGGCCGGAGACGGGGTGGCCCGCGCGGTTCAGCGCGCCGGTGCGCTGGGCCTGGGGGCCCTGTGCCACGTACAGCTGCCCCGGGGGACCGAGCACCGGGCCCACACGGATGACGAGGCCGTGACCGAGCGCGTGCTGCAGGCCCTGGGGGCCGCCGAGGCCCACCCCACGGCGCGGGTGCTGATCGACACCTTCGGGGACAAGGATCGCGGCTACCACCCGCGGATCGGTCTCGTCGATCGCCGCGGCAACCTGCGCACGGCCGCGCGCTCGATGCGGCGCTGGCCGGGGAGGGGAGACTAGGGTCGTGGGTCCCGAGGCGCTGCTGTTGCTGGCCGTGATCTCCCAGCCGGTGCTGGAGCTGCCCTGGCCCTGTGGCCAGACCGTGATGTGCACCCAGGGCCACGGTGGCTTCAGCCACAACGACGGCTCGTACTACGCCTGGGACTTCGACCTGAACGTGGGCGAGGAGGTGTGGGCGGCCGCGTCGGGTTCGGTGTCCCACATCCGCATGTCCGGCTCCACTGGCTGCTGCGATCCCTCGTGCAGCTGGGACGCCAACTACGTGGTGGTCAACCACGGCGACGGCACCGAGGCGATGTACATGCACCTGCAGCAGTGGTCGTCCTCCCTGTCCGTGGGGGACTGGGTGGACACCGGTGACCTGGTCGGTCGGATCGGGCTGACCGGGTACGTGTGCGGCGACCACCTGCACTTCGCGGTGCAGTCCGACTGCGCGAGCTACTACTGCACGACCATCCCGGGGACCTTCTACGACTACGGTGACCCGGGCTACGGCGACTGGCTGACCTCGGGCAACTGTCCGGCCCCGGACAACGACGGCGACGGCTACAACGAGAACAACGACTGCGACGACGGCAACGCTTCGGTCCACCCGGGCGCGGCCGAGGTCTGCGACGACGGCCTGGACAACGACTGCAGCGGCGGCGATCTGGCCTCGGAGACCTGGTACGACGACGACGACGGGGACGGGTGGGGTGGGGACGACGTGTACGTCTGCGGCTCCCCGCCGGGCGGGACCGTGTCCGCGGGCGGGGACTGCGACGACGGGGATGACACCATCCACCCGGATGCGGACGAGCTGTGCGACGGCAAGGACAACGACTGCGACGGCGAGGTGGACGACGGCAATCCCACCGTGATGGGGGACCCGCCGCTGCCCTATGCGGCGGTGCTGGAGGACGTCTCGTACCCGGCGGCGCTGCTGGTCGGGGAGGTCGGCACGGTGTGGTTCGCGTTCACCAACGTGGGCGGAGAGACCTGGTCCGCGGGCGACGTGCGGCTGGTGGCCGAGTCGTCGTTCGACGGGGTGGAGAGCCCGCTGCAGGATCCCGGCACCTGGCCCGCCTGGGACGTGCTGGCCCTGCTCGACGTGGACGTGCTGCCCGGGGACACGGGCTGGTTCGAGGGCGTGGTGCGCGCGCCGGACACGCCAGGGCACGACGCGGTCGATGCGTTCCGTCTGGCCCACGGCAGCGGCGAGCCTATGACCTGCCCCAGCACCGTGGCCGAGGTGGCGGTGGTGGTGCAGCTCGCCCAGGACCCCGACCTCGATCCCGGTGAGGATGCGACGGACCCCGCCAGCACGGGCTGCACCTGTACGGCCGCTCCGGGCGGTTCGGCAGCCCCGTGGGCCTGGCTGCTGCTCGGGTGGGCGGGGCTCCTGCGCCGACGCCCTCGTCACGTCTGACCCTCCTGGCGACATTGCCCCTTCGATGGGAGAATTCCACCCTGGGAGGAGGACTCGTCGTGAGCCTGGATCATGAGCAATTCGCGGACCTGGTGCGTGCCGGCCAGGTGGGGGACGCCTTTGGCCTGCTGGCGGCCGAATCGGACCTGCCCGTGCGGGAGCTGCCCAAGCTGACATCCAGTGATCTGGACGAAGGGCTGGCCGATCCCGACGCGGAGCGGAGCTTCCTGGCTGGCCTGTTCGATCCGTCGGCCAACGTGCGCAAGACGGTGAAGAAGGCGGCCAGGGCCCTGGGATCGGGGCGGGCCGAGCTGTTGCTGGCGATGGTGCTGGAGAGCTGGGAGCCGTTCCGCGACGTGAGCGATGGCAGCGGCGCGGCAGGGGCCTGGGACGGGCTGGCCTCCCCGCTGGGCATGCACATCCGGCGGCTCGGTCCGTCCTTCGAGCTACAGAAGCGCGGAGACGCCTATTCCCCGGCCGAGCGGCAGGCCAGGGTGGCGCTGGAGATCGCCATCGACGCGCTGGCCACCCTGGATCCGCGGACATTCGTGGTGCTGTTCGAATTCCTGGAGGCCAAGACGCGCTCTCCCGTCGACCGCGATCCCGCGGCGCCGCACGACCACGGCGGCCTGGCCAGGGTGTTCATGCTGATGCACCTGGCGTCGAAGAACGCTTTCGGACGGGTGGTGCACAAGAAGCCGGCCCTGCTGGCCGAGCTGGTCGAGGTGTGGTTGGACGGCCACACCGAGGCCGCGCAGCTCGGCGAGACCGCGCGCGAGGCCCTCGAGCGCACGCTGTCGGACGGCGACCGCTCGACCCTGCGGCGCCGGCTGTACTGGGCGGCCGCGGGCAAGCTGGGATTCCTGTCGCCCGAGGACCGTGAACGCCTGCATGCACGGGCTGGCGCGGTCAGGAAGGCCTGCGGTGACGAGCTGACCGCGCGCTGGCTCACCAACCTGCTGGACAAGTTTCGTGAGGCCTACCCCGTTGAGGTGGTCGAGCCCGCGTGCAGCACCACGGCCGGTGTGCCCCTGGACGTGTTCGAGGAGGCCATCTCCGACCTGGCCGGGGAACTGGGGCTCGATGCGGTGGTCGAGCAGCTGGAGGAGGAGGAGCCGGTCTGGTCGTGGGACGACGAGGACGAGGACGAGGAACAGGATCTCCCACCCGGCCCCGGGGCCGAGGAGGACGCCGCGTCCCTGCTGGCGCTGGTCGAATTCGCACGCGGGAATGCCACCGAGGTGGGCGAGGGTTCCTCGGTGATCAGCGAGGCGGCCATGGACGGACTGCCGGACGTCGAGCGGATCGAGTCGATGATCCGGCGGGGCTGGGATCGGGCCATGCTGGAGTACGCGGACGAGTCCGGCGACCTGGAGGAGGGGCCGGAGTGGGCGGGCCACGCCCTGACCGTGTCCGGGCTGACCCGCTGGGTCATCACGCTGCTGCCCTTGGGCCGCCTGGCTGCGCTCGGCGGCTGGCTGGACGAGCAGGCCGGCCGCTATCCGTGGACCTATCTCGACGACGAGGGTGCGGCAGCCGTGCTGGAGTGCAGGTGCCTGGTCGAGCCCGCCGTGATGATCCCCTGGCTGGCCAGCCTGGAGCGCCACTGGGCCGGGTCGCGTCGCAACGACGCCGTATGGCAGGTGGCCGTGGCCCGCATGCTCGTCGCCGGGGACGAGCCGCGGCAGCTGGCCCTGGACGCCATCGGGCAGATGCCCTGGCCGGACCAGGCGCAGAGCCGCGAGGAGAACGGCTGGAAGGAGGCCTGGGACGCCGCAGCATGGGCCGCGTGGGAGGCGGGCGACATGGAGGTGCTGGCCGCCATGCTCGAGCGGTGCGCGCTGCCCTACGTGCGCAGCGACCAGGGGGTCGGCAGGCGAGCATCCATGCCGCCCGTGGCCGAGCCGCGTCCTTTCAAACGGTTCCAGCGCAAGCCACGCCGGGAAGGAGGCGCGGAGCTGAAGCGGGTGTGGCCACGGATCCGCGAGGGGTGCCCCGAGCGCGTGGACGCGGTCGTGGGCGGCCTGATGCGTTGCGCCGACCACTCCTGGCTCGCCCGGCACGTGCTCGACCTGGTGCGGCGGGACCGGGCCCTGCGCGAGGGCGGCTTCCGCTACCCGGCCGACGAGCTGCTGGACCTGCTGGAGTCCCCGTCCGCGCCCAGCCAGCGGCTGGGTCTGGACGCCGTGGCGGACTCCCCGCGATCCGCGGAACCAGCGCTGGACGAGGTGGTGGACGCGCTCCGCAGGGCCTGTGGAGCAGCCCAGAAGGGCGTGGTGACGCGGGCGGTCAAGGCGGCGAAGGCCGTGGGTGAGGCGTTCCCCGAGGTGGCCGACGAGTGCCGCGAGCTGGTCGAGGAGGCCGGGTAGGCCGTGGAGGCCGTCCGCCAGTACGAGGGCCACAGCGAGGTCGGCGCTGCCGAGGGCGGCGGCCAGCTGATCCACCTGTTCCCGGACCTGGCGCGGGAGCCCGTGTACCTGCGCGCGCTGGTGAAGCGGCCGCTGGTGTTCCGCGACGCCATGCTCGCCCTGGGCCGCGCGATCCGGTCGGAGCACTACGTCAGCCGCCGCGAGATCGAGGAACGGAGCCTCGACCCGCTGATCACGGTCAGCGACGAGCGGGTGTGGTTCGAGGCGTTCTCCAGGGACGAGTCCATGTACACCCGCGTGCGGCTGGAGCCGGCCATGCTCCAGCGGCTGGGCCGCTGTCGCGCAGGGTGCACCAACATCCAGTTCAGCGAGTGGTTCGGGGGTGGGCTGCGCCAGCTGCGATCCCGCAGCCAGGTGTGGCTGGAGGTCGGTCGGGCCGGCCTGGCCGTGGCCGATGGCCGCCGGGAGATGCGGCGCAAGGAGGAGCGGATCCGGTTGCCCGACTCCTGGATGCAGGGATTCGTGGAGGTGCAGGCCGCGGCGCGCCTGCCCGCCGTCGTGCTGGATCTGCATCCGCGAGACCTTCGCGAGGTGCTGGTCTACCTGCGATCGCGCCGGGCGAAGCACTCGCCACGGGGGCTGCGGCTCTCGCTGGTACCTGGCGAGCCGCCCCGGGTCGAGGTGGAGCCCTGGGGCGAGCGGTTCGACCTGGAGCGGTCCAACCACGACAGCGGCGAGCCCGGTGACGTGGTTGTGTGGGGGCGGCGCCGGTTGCTGCTGCTGCTGGACGTGCTGCCCCTGGCGCGGCGGGTGACCGCCCGGCTGATGGGTACGGCGCGGCCGTCGTTCTGGACCGTGCTGCTGCGCGACGCCAGCTTCACCCTGGGGCTCAGCCCCTGGTCCTCGCGGGACTGGACGCGCAAGGAGGCGTGGCAGCTGTTCCAGCCCCCAGCCGAGGTGACCGAAGCCGAGCTGCGGCAGGTGAGGGATCAGCTGGACACGATCCGCACTCGGGACGAGTTGCAGGCCAGCGGGGCGCTGGACAGCGCGACCCTCGACGCGGCACTGGACGAGCTCGGGCTGCGCGGCGAGGTGCTGTTCGACCCCGAGGACGGCGCCTTCCTGGCGCGCAGCGTGTTCCCCGGCGGCACGCCACCACCGTCGCCGCTGGCCGCCCGGCGCGAGCGTGCCGCGGCCCTGGTGGCCCAGGGGCGGGTGACCCTGGCACGTTCGGACGGCGACCGGTCCGAGGGCGTGGTCCGGGGCCGGGGTGGCGACTACGAGGTGGTGCTCCGGCAGTCGGCCGACGGCCGGCTGCTGGGCGGCTCTTGTGGGTGTGCGTTCTTTCGCCGCTTCAGCCTGATGAGGGGGCCCTGCAAGCACCTGCTCGCCGCGCGAGAGGTGGCGTCCGGGCTGAGGGAGGCCAGCAAGCCCTTGCCGGAATGAGCAAGAAATCGCGCAGACCACCTCGGCCATCAACCCACTGGAGACCGTCCATCGGCCCACATCGCCGCATTCCCCGGATCTGGCACGGCCGTTGCTCCCTTCCTGGCTCGAACGACGAACCCGGAGGTGGGCGATGTTCAATTTCGGACCGATCGACGGCGAGCGGAGCCGGTTCTGGTGGATCCTGTGGGCCAGCCTGGTGCTGCACCTGCTGCTGCTGGCCGTGGTCAGCGGCTACCAGCTGACCGTGCCCATGCTGCGCAGCGCCCGCGCCGACCTGGACAACGACGCCGCCGAGGTCCAGGCGGACGAGCGCGACTCCAGCACGGGCGTCACCCGGTTCTTTACCCGACGCCCCTGATTTGACCCCCTCCGGATCCCTGGCCCACGATGGACGGGCCGGACCTCGAGCACCGCGATGAGCACGCACGCACTCAGCGCCGACAGCGGGCACCTGCCCGCGGGCACGGCCATGGACTCGTTCCGCATCCTGCGCTTCCTCGGCGCTGGCGGCATGGGCGAGGTGTACCTGGCCCGGGACACGGTGCTGGGCCGGCGGGTCGCGCTCAAGGTGATCCGTGCCGCGCGGGTGCGCACCGAGGCAGCCAGGCAGAGAGTGCTGGAAGAGGCCCGCGCCACGGCCCGCTTCAACCACCCTCACATCGTCACCATCCACGCGGTGGGCGAGGCGGCCGGTCGCCCCTACGTGGCCCTGGAGTACCTCGAGGGCCAGACCCTGGCCCAGCGGCTGGCCGAGCAGCGGCCGGCCCAGGCCGAGGCGATCCGCATCGGCCGCGCCGTGGCCTCGGCCATGACCGAGGCCCACGCCCAGGGGGTGCAGCACCGGGACCTCAAGCCGGGCAACGTCTTCCTCACCCGCGACGGCCGCATCCGCGTGCTCGACTTCGGGCTGGCCCGGCCCGACCTGGCCGCGGACAGCGGCGACCCGGACGGTACCGGCCGCGATCCGCTGGCCAGCCACCCCTCCTCCCCGTCGGGCACGCCCGCCTACATGTCGCCCGAGCAGTGGGGGGGCGATCCGGTGACCACGGCCGCGGACGTGTGGGCGCTGGGCGTGATGCTGTTCGAGCTGGTGGCGGGCCGCCGTCCCTACGACGATCCCGACCCGGTGACCATCGGCGAGCAGGTGCTGGCCCCGGACCCGCCGCCGCCAGTGGACGCGTTCGAGCCGTGCCCTGCGGACCTCGCCCAGCTGGTGGCCGACTGCCTGCGCAAGCAGCCGCAGGCCCGGCCGCGGGCCACGGACGTGCTCGCCCGCCTCGACCGGCTGCTGGCCCGGGGCCGGGACGCGGCCGAGGTCACGGACGGTCCTTTCCGCGGACTGTTCCCCTTCGACGAGGACCACAGCGCGCTGTTCTTCGGCCGCGACGTCGAGGTCGCGGCCCTGTCCGAGGGGCTGCGCTTCGAGCCGGTGCAGGTGGTGGTGGGCGCCTCGGGCGCGGGCAAGAGCTCGTTCGTGCAGGCCGGCGTGGTGCCGCGGCTGCGGGAGCGCGGGCCGCTGGTGGTGCTGCGTCTGCGCCCGGGTGCGGATCCCTTCCTCAGCCTGGCCGCGGAGATCGCGCGCGAGGAGACGGGCACGGCTGGGGAGGACGCCCGCGAGCTGGCCGCCACCCTGCGGGAGGCGCCCCAGCAGCTCAACCTGACGCTGCAGCGGCTGGCCGAGCAGCGCGGCAGCGCCGTGTTGCTGGTGGTGGACCAGCTCGAGGAGCTGTACACGCTGGGCCACGACCCGGGGGTGCGGCGGGCGTTCATGAGCGCGGTGTGCAACGCCGCGGACGTGCCCGAGCTGCCCGTGCGGGTGGTGCTGGTGCTGCGCGAGGAGTTCCTCAGCGCCGTGGCCGACGGCGCCGGGGTCAGCGACTGCCTGGGTGCGATCACGGTGCTGCGCAGCCCCGGGCGCGAGGGCCTCGAGGAGACCCTGATCCGGCCCGTGGCCGCGGCCGGTCTGCGCTTCGAGGACGAAGCGCTGGTCCGTCAGATGGTCGACGAGGTCGAGGGGGAACCCGCGTGCCTGCCGCTGCTGCAGTTCACCGGCCAGATGCTGTGGGAACGGCGGGACCGGGAGGGTGGGCTGCTGACCCACGAGGCGTATCGCGCCATCGGCGGCGTGGCCGGCGCGCTCGCGCAGCACGCGGACGGCGTGCTGGAGGGCATGACCCCGGTCGAGATCGGGCAGGCGCGGGCGCTGATGCTGCGCCTGGTCACGGCCGAGGGCACCCGCCGGACCGTGGCGCGAGAGGCCCTGCTGGATGGGTTGGAGCCAGCTGCACACGGGGTGTTGCGACGCCTGATCGCTGCCAGGCTGGTGACCGGGAGGAACTCGCCGGACAGCGGTGAGGAGCTGCGCGAGATCGTGCACGAGTCGCTGGTCCGCGCCTGGGGCCGGCTGGCCCGCTGGATCGACGAGGGCCGGGATCGGCGGGCCATGGTGGGTGAGCTGGAGCAGGCCGCGGCCCTGTGGCACCGCCGCGGCTGCCCGGCCGACGAGGTGTGGCAGGGGGACGCGCTGCGGGACGCGGAGCGGCTGGTCGCCCTCGACGAGGTGGAGCTGACCGGGACCGCACGGCGGTTCGTGCTGGCCGGACTGGTCCGCCAGGGCCGGCACCAGCGTCGGCGCAGGATCCTGACCGGTGTGCTGGTCGGTCAGCTCGTGCTGGTGGCCGTCCTGCTCGGGCTCAGCGCCCTGAATGCGCAGCGGCAGCGCCGCGATGCGGAGGCCGCCCGGGACCAGGCGCGCGTGGCCGAGCACGACGCGCGCACCTCCCTGGCGTGGTCCCTGGCCGAGCGCGCCGCGGCCACGCCGGGCATGCACGAGGCCACCCTGTACGCGGCCGCCTCCCTGCGCGAGCAGGAGAACCCGGCCGCACGGGGCCTGCTGGCCGGGCTGGTCAACAGGCCGCGGCCCTCCCTGGTGTGGCAGAGCAGCCCGGGCATGCGCTGCGACGACCTGGCCCTGACCCCGGACGGTGGCCGGCTGCTGTGCCTGCGCCAGCGCGCGGGGTTGCGCGTGATGGATCTGGGTACCGGGATAGAGGCCGAGCCGGTGGCGCCCCGGGACGCGGGCGTAACCGCCATGGCGCTGGCCCCCTCGGGTGACCGGCTGGCCGTGGGGCACGACGACGGCGCCACCCGGCTGTACGACCCCGCGACCGGCGAGTTGGTGGGATCGCTGCCAGGTCAGCGCATGGCCGTGACCGCCGTGGCCTGGTCCGCGGACGGTTCCAGGCTGGCCACGATGTCCGCCGATCGCTCGGTGCTCGTGCGGAGCGGGCCCGACCTCGCCGCGGAGCAGCGGATCGGTCCGGCGTGCGCCGGCGCCCGCGGCGTGGCCCTGGCCGGCGACCGGACGGCCGTGGGATGCGAGAGCGGGGCCCTGGAGGTCTGGTCACCGGGCGAGGCGTTGGCCGTGATCCTGGAGGGCGAGCACGAGGCCGCGGTCGCCGGGCTGGCCGTGGTGGGCGCGACGCTGGTCAGCGTGGACGTGGAAGGACGGTCCGTGGCCTGGGACCTGGCCCGTGGGGCGGCCTCCCAGGTGCAGCAGGTGTGCGACGCGGTGAGTGGAACGCCGCTGCCCCTGCCCGACGGTCGGTCCCTGGTCCAGCCCTGCAGCGACGGCAGCGTGCGGATCGTCGACCTCTCGGCAGACGAGAACCACCCCCTGGGTGGCCACGAGGTGGGGGTGACGGCCGTGGCTGCGACCACGGACGGCGGCCTGCTGGTGACCGCGGCCAGCGACGGCTCCCTGGCGGTGTGGCGCGACCGGGTGCAGGTCGGCCGCGTGCAGGGCCCGGACAGCCACCCGATCGCGGCCTGCATCACCTCGGACGGCGGCCGCCTGGCCGTGGGCGATCCCGAGGGGGTGTTCCGCGTGGTGGCCATGGCCGACGGCGCCCAGCAGCACGTGTGGCAGGGGGAGCCGGGCCAGCGCGTGGCCTTGTCCGACGACGGCCGGCTGATGGCCGTGGGCGCGCACAGCGGGGACTTCTACCTCGTGGACCTGGAGCGGGGCGAGGAGATCCACCGCAGGCCCGCGGACGAGGGGGTGTGGGGGCCGATGCGGTTCTGCACGGACGGGGACCTGCTGTTGGAGACCGCCGAGCACGCGGTCGCGCGCTGGCGGCCGGGTGACGAGCGGCCGCGGCCGCTGACGCGGGGCGCAGAGGGCACGGACTACTGGATCGTGGCCACCGCGGACTGCAGCCGGGCGGTGTCCGTGGACCGGGGCGGGCCGACCACGGTGTGGGACCTGGAAGCGGACCGGCCCCTGTTCCACACCGAGGAGTCCTCCCCCTACTTCCGGCTCGCCGAGTTCTCCCGGGACCGGCGCTGGCTGGTGACCGGCGACTCCGAGGGCGTGATCGCGGTGTGGGACGTGCAGCGCGGCGAGCAGTTGCACCGCTTCGTGGGCCACCACGGCGTGGTCTACACCCTGGACTTCTCGCCGGACGGCAGCCTGCTGGCCACCGGCGGGGCGGACAAGGCCGTGCACCTGTGGGACGTGGCCAGCGGCGAGCCCCTGGGCCAGCTGCCCCACGACCGGATCGTGGCCGGGCTGGGCTTCCCCGGCGACGGCCAGTGGCTGCTGACCCTGGACGACCACACGGTGATGCGGCTGTGGGATCTGGACACGGCCACGCCCGAGCCGGTGCTGCGGGGCCACCGGGACCTGGTGTCGGCGCTGACCTTCGACCGCTCGGGCCGGGCGCTGCTGTCGGTGGACCACGCCGGCCAGGGGCTGCGCTGGGACCTGGACCAGGGCACGGCCGAGCCCTTCGGCACCGAGCTGCAGGGCATGGCCTACGTGCGGTTCTTCGGCGACAGCGCCCTGGCCACCGTGTCGGCGTCCGAGGCCCTGCAGATCTGGGCGCTGGACCCGCCGCGGCGTACGGGCGAGCTGGCCCTGCCGACCCGCAAGCTGCTGTCCACGCTGCTGCTCGACGGCGGCCGCCAGGCCCTGGGTCCGGGGGAGGAGGGCGGGCTGCAGCGCTGGGACCTGGCCGACGGCAGCGTGCAGCCGGTGGAGGTCGACCCGGACCTGGCCGAGCCCCTGTGGCCGGTCCTGGTCACGGCCACGCCGGACGAGCAGCTCGCGGCCGTGGCCGACGCGCGGGGGCTGCTGTACCTGGTCGACCTGACGACCGGGCGGGCCGTGGCCCAGACCCAGGGCCCGCGGCTGCTGGCCCTGGCCATCGCCCCGGACGGATCGCGCGTGGCCGGAGCCACCCGGGACGGCGTGGTCCGGGTGTGGGAGCCGGTCGAGAGCGGGGAGGGGTTGCGGGCCCTGGAGCTGAGGACGCGGCTGGAGGGCCACGAGAATCTGGTGGCCCACCTGTGCTTCTCCCCGGACGGACGCTGGCTGGCCAGCGCGGGCTGGGACAAGACCGTGCGGGTGTGGGACGCGGCCGCGTGGCACGAGGCGGCCACGCTCACCGGCTACGGCCGCTCCACCCTGGGCATGGCCTTCTCCCCGGACTCGTCGCTGCTGGCCACGGCCCAGGACGACCACGGCATCCGCCTGTGGGAGCTCGCCGCCCTCGACCAGCCCGTGGACCAGCTGCTGCTGCGCGTCGCGTCGGAGTCCGGCCTCGCCTGGGACGGCCGCCAGGCCGTGGAGGATCCGGAGCTGCTGCGGTCCCGGGTGGTCTGGGCGGAATAGCCCCCCCAACATCCTCTCCGCCCTCAGCCCAGCCCCTCGCCTCGCCGGATCCCCAGCACTTGCATCTTGTGCGACAGGGTGCGCGTCGGGATGCCGAGCAGGTCGGCGGCGAGCTTGCGGTCCCAGTCGGCGCGGGCCAGGGCATCGCGGATGAGGGTGGCCTCCACGCGGCCGAGTTCGGCCTTGAGGTCGGCGGGGGGCAGGGCCTCCACCGTGTCGGTGGCGGGCGAGAGCGGGGACGGTGGGTGCAGCTCGCGCACCTGCTCGGGGAGGTCGGCGGCGGTGATGACGTCGTCCAGGGCGATCACCACGGCGCGCTCGATGGCGTTGCGCAGCTCGCGCACGTTGCCGGGCCAGCGGTAGCGCTGCAGCAGGTCCAGGGCGTCGGGCGCGATGTGGCGTACGGCGCAGCCGTTGGCCTCGTTGGCCAGGTCGACGAAGCGGTGGGCCAGGGGTTCGACCTCGTCGGGCCTGTCCCGCAGGGGCGGCACGGTCAGGGTCATGGCGTTGAGGCGGTACAGGAGGTCCTCGCGGAAGGCGCCTTCGCTGCACATGGCCCCCAGGTCGCGGTGGGTGGCCGCGATCACGCGCACGTCCACCTCGATCTCGTCGGAGGAGCCGACCCGCGTGAAGCGTTTACTCTCCAGGACCCGCAGCAGCGCGGCCTGAGCCGGGGCGGGCAGCTCGCCCACCTCGTCCAGCAGCACGGTGCCGCCGTCCGCGGACTCGAATACGCCGCGGTTGCGGGAGCCGGCGCTGGTGAATGCGCCCTTCTCGTGGCCGAACAGGGTGGACTCCACGAGCTGGTCTGGGATGGCGCCGCAGTTGACGCAGATCATGGGGTGGTCCTTGCGGCGGCCGCGGTCGTGGATCACCCGCGCCACCACCTCCTTGCCCGTGCCGGTCTCGCCGAGCAGCAGCACCGGGATCACGGACGAGGCCAGGCGCTCGGCCGTGGCCAGCAGGCGCTTCGTGACCGGGGAAGCGGCGACAGGTTGTTCGGTGGTGGTGGTGGTGGTGGTGCCGGCGGTGACGGCGGCCGGAGGGGAGACCTGGACCGGGGCGTCGGCGCGGGCGCGGCGCAGGGCGGCCCGGGCTGCGGCGACGAGCTGGTCGGCGGTGGCCGCGTGGTCGGGGAACACGGCCACGCCGCAGCGCAGGGTGGGGTCGTCGCCGAGCAGGGCGCGGGCGGCCTCGGATGCGGCGTCCTCGCCGGTCTCGGGCAGCAGCACCTCCACGGTGTCGCCGGAGTACAGGGCCAGCCGGTCGAAGGGGCGCAGGCGCTGCTCCAGGCCGGGCAGCCAGCGGCCGAAGCGGCCGCCTGCGCCACCCGCGCCACGGATCATGAGCAGGGCTGCACTGCGGCCGAAGGCCTGGGAGCGGGCGGTCTCGGCGTCGAGCTCGCGGCCGAAGCGGTCGTGGGTGTCCAGGGCCGAGGTGTGGGCCTTGCCCGGGGCGAGCACGGCCGCGGCCACGGCGCCGAACTGCAGGACCTGGCCCGAGGTGACCGTGGCCTCGGTGATGCGCTCGCCGTCCAGCCAGGTGCCGTTGGTGGACTGCAGATCCTGCACGGCCACGGCCTCCCCGGCCAGGGAGAGGCGGGCGTGGGAGCGCGACAGGCTGGCGTCGCGCACGACCACGTCCGCGGGGCGGGTGCGGCCCACGAACAGGTCGGCGTCGGGCTGCAGGGACACGGTCTGCACGCCGTCTCGGTGGTAGATCAGCAGCAGCACCGGGCCGGAGGAGGCATCGGCCTCGCGGCGCTGCCGCAGGCGCGCCATCTCCTCGTCGGTCAGCTGGCCGGTGTCGAGGTGGCGGTCCGGGGAGTCGGGGGGCACGTGCCCAGCGTAGGGGGGTGGGATCGAGGCTGTCAACGGGGCCGTAGCCGCGTACCGAGCCGTAGCCCGATCCCCGTGACGAGAGCCGCCTGCAGCACCAGCACGACTGCGATGGTCCACACCGCGCCGGTGAGGCCGGCGATGAGGAAGCCGATCAGGGCGGAGCCGCCGGTGATCATGGCGTAGGCCAGCTGGGTGTTGACGTGGTCGGCGTGGGCGCAGCCCGTGGCCATGGACGACAGGATGGTGGTGTCGGACACCGGCGAGCAGTGGTCGCCGAAGATGCCGCCGCTGAGCACGGCCGCGATGGTCACGTACAGGGGGGCGCCCGCCTCGTGGGCCACGGGGATCGCGATGGGCATCAGCAGGGCGAAGGTGCCCCAGGACGAGCCGGTGGACAGGGAGAACACCGCGCCGAGGGCGAACACCAGCGCGGGCAGCACGCCCGGGGGCAGGCCGTGGTCGAAGATCTGCGCCACGAACGGGCCGGTGTGCAGCATCTGGCACACGTCGCCCAGGGACCACGCCAGCAGCAGGATGAGCACGATGAAGACCATGTTGCCCATGCCGCGCAGGAACGCGCGGAACGACTCGCGGGCGGTCATCACCTGCTCCCGCGACAGCAACCAGCCGCACACGATCGTGCCGGCGAGGTAGGCGATCAGCAGCGACAGCCGCACCTTGGCCCCGGGCAGGGTGCCCAGCTGCACCCAGAAGCCCACGAACAGGGCGGTGAGCACGGCGAACACGGTGGCCAGGGGCAGCCAGATGGCGCGGCCGCTGGCCTGCGGCCCGTCGTCCGTCACCTCCTCGGCGACGTCCTGCGCCTCGGCCTCGGCCTTGGCCTGGGCCCGGGCCATGGGCCCCCACTCGCGGCCCATGGCCGCCATCAGCGGCACCGTGGCCAGGGCGGCCAGGGGGTAGAGCTGGTAGGGCAGTGCCCGCAGGTGGGCCTGCAGCGGGGTGGCGTCGATGGAGAGCGTGTCGAACGGCTTCTCCATCAGGCTCATGATGTACACGCCCCAGCTGATCACCGGCACCAGCACGCACACGGGCGAGGAGGTGGAATCGATGATGAACGCCAGCTTCTCGCGGCTGATGCGCAGCCCCGCGAAGATCGGCCGGAACAGGGGTCCCAGGATCAGGCTGTTGCCCGAGTCGGTGAAGAAGATGCCCATGCCCGTGGCCCACACCGACAGCTGGGCCTTGGCCGGGGTGTCCACGTAGCGGGTCATGGTGCGGGCGAAGGACGCCATGCCGCCGCTGCGGTCCAGCAGGTGCACGAACCCGCCGATGACCACGATCAGGATCACCACCTGGGAGTTGGCCGCGTCGGCCAGCTGGGCCATCACACCCTTGTCGAAGAAGTCGAGCAGCCCGGCCAGCGGGTCGAAGCCTGCCGCGATGGTCATGCCCAGCAGCACGCCCACGCTCAGGGACAGCACCACGTTGCGCGTGGCGATGGCCAGCACCAGGGCGAGCAGCGGGGGCACGATGGACAGGACGCTGCCGGACTCCATGGCATCAGGGTACGCCAGATCCGCGCTCGGGGCGGGGGCGCGGTAGGATCGCCCCTGGATGACCACCCGCCGCCGCCTTTGGATCGCCCGCGCCGCCGTGGCGGCGGTCTCTCTGATCCTGTCCCTGGCCGCGGCCGAGGGCATCGCGCGGCTGGTGGCGCCCTCGACCTGGGTGGTGCTGGACGGCGCGGGCGAGACGCCGCCCTACCAGCCGGCGGACGGCGTGCTGGGGTACGAGCCCGTGCCGGGCGTCGCGCCGTTCAACGGCCTGGGGCTGCGGGACCACAAGTACGACCTGGAAAAACGGCCGGGCGCGCGGCGGGTGCTGGTGCTGGGCGACTCGGTGGCCTACGGCCCGGGCCTGGACCTGGACGAGACCTTCGACAACCAGCTGGAGCAGCGGCTGGCCACGGCCCCGGGTGGGCCGGTGGAGGTGCTGAACCTGGCCGTGCCCGGCTACAACAGCGAGCAGGAGGCCGCGATCCTGCGGTCGCGGGGCCTGGACCTGGACCCGGACCTGGTGCTGGTGGCGTGGGCGGTCAACGACTTCGGCCGTTCGCGGGTGTGGGTCCGCGACGGCGAGCAGATGGTGGAGGCCGTGAGCGACGGTCCGTCGGTCCGGCTCGTCGGGGGTGCGCTGCCCGGCGCCCAGATCTGGCTGCTGCGGCGCTCCACCCTGGCCCGACTGGGAGCCAGCGCCTGGGCCCGGCCCGGCCGAGGCGGGGCGGCGCTGGACATGGACGTGGCCGCCAACAGCCTCGCCCTGCTGGATATCGCCGCGGCCTGCGCCGAGCAGGGGCGGGGCGTGCTGTACGCACTGTTCCCGGCCCTGGGCGGCACGGACGAGGACGCAGCCGCGCTGTGTACCGCGATCGAGCTGCTGCAGGCCAACGGGCTGCCGTACCTGGACCTCACCCCCACCCTGCAGGGGGCACCGGTGCAGCAGCTACGCCGCTACCCGGCCGATCCGGTGCACCTCAGCCCCCTGGCCTGCGAGCTGGCCGCGGTTGCTGTGCAGGACGTGCTGCTGGCCCAGGGGTTCGATCCCGTGGGGCTCGATGGCCCCCGTGAACTCGTGGTCGGGCGGGTGGTGCGGGACGAGGGCAGCAAGGCCGCGGCCGGGGGGCGCCCCCCGGACGATTCCCGTGACGGCGAGGAGCGGGACACGCCCGACCTGGGCGAGGGAGGCGATCCACTGACCGGCGCCGAGCGGTTCGGTGTGCCGCCCGGGGCCAGCGGCACCGGGGTGGAGATCCTCGTGGAGCGGTTCGGCGTGGCCCGCTGCGGCGTGGACCTGTGCCTGGGCGTGCGCCTGTCCGAGGCGCCGCAGGGCAGGCTACACGTGATGGTCTCGTTCAAGCCGGAGGGGCCCACGGGCGAGGCCGGGCGCATCACGGTGCCCACGGACGGCAACGGCCAGGTCGACGTGGGCCACGGCCGGCCCCTGGACGCGGCCGTCAGCGCCCGCTGGGAGGGGCCGGAGCTGCGCGTGCGCGTGCCCCTGGCAGACCTGCACCCGGTGCACGGGGGCGCGTCGTTCGTGGTGTCTTCTCCGAAGCTGGAGAGCGTGGCCGGACCGGCGCTGCGGTACCCGGAGTCGTCGCCGCTCGGCTTCCGCGTGGACCCTCGCTGATCGCTCAGACCAGGTAGGACTCCAGCACGCCGAGCGCGGCCAGGTCGCTCAGATCGATGTGCAGGTCCGGCACCTCCCGGTAGGGGTGGCGATCCCCGAACCACTCGCGCAGCGCGTCGACCACGCCGCGGTCGTGGCGGGCCCAGTCCGAGTAGACGCGGTGCAGCTCCCAGACCTGGCGCACCATCTGCTCGTACGCGTCCGGATCGATGCCGGCGGGCACCTCGGTCGGGAACCCCTCCGGTCCGCGAGGCGGCTCCGCCGGCACCGGGTCGGTGCTGCCCCAGTGCATGCGGTTGAGCACGAACCCGCCAAAGGGCAGGTCCTCGGCCATCAGCTGCTCGAGGAAGGCCCCCGCCTCGCGCACGGCCATGCCCGTGGGCTGGGTCACCAGCAGGAATGCGGTGTCGTCCTGGCGCAGGATCTGCTGGACCCGCTGGGCCCTCGTGCGCAGGGTACCGAACACGCCGGAGAACGCGGTGGCGAACTCGCTGAGCGAGGCCAGCACGTCCGCGCCGGTGAAGCGCTCGAACACGGCGAACAGGGCTGCGCCGCCCTTGCCGAAGATGCGCAGGCCGGCCCGTGCCCTGGAGAACGACGGGGTCACCAGCCAGCGCAACACGCCCTCCTCGAGCACGTCGGCCACCCGGCCGGGCGCGTCGAGGAACTCCAGGGCGTTGCGCGCCGGCGGCGTGTCCACCACCACCAGGTCGTAGCGGTCCTCTTCCAGCACGTCCAGCAGCCGCAGCATGGCGCTGTACTCCTGGGAGCCGCTGATGCCCTCGGTGATCTTGCGGTAGAAGCGGTGGTGGGTGATGCGCTCGGCTGCCTCGGCGTTGGGGGCGAAGCGGTTGACGGCGTCGTCCCAGGTGCTCTTGACGTCGAGCATCAGCGCGTGCAGCTCACCCGGGATCGGCGGGGTGTCGGCCAGCTGCGAGACCGGGATCGCGGTGGCCTCGTTGGGCAGGTCGGCCACGCCCAGGGCGTCGGCCAGTCGCCGCGCGGGGTCGATGGTCATCACCAGTACGCGCTTGCCCCGCCGCGCCGCCATCAGCGCGATGGCCGCGGAGATGGTGGTCTTGCCCACCCCGCCCGTGCCGCAGCACACCAGCACCTTGCGCTCGATCAGGGGCAGCAGGCTACCGGTGGCCGGGGCCGCGGCCTCCATGGGGGTGGTGGGCCAGCCGGGTGCGCTCACGGCAGGGCCTCCAGGCTGGCGGCCACGACCTGCAGTGACTCAGGGCCGAGCTCGCGGCGCGGCAGCATCGGAATCTCCACCAGGGGTACGTCGATCTCGGATCGCAGCCGGTCGATCTCGCGCTGCGCGGTGCGGCGACGCGCGATCAGCCGCTCCACCTCGCGCAGGGCCCGTCCGACCTCGCCGCCTGCGCGGGCCCCGGGGCCGTCGACGAATGCCCGGTAGGCCTCCTCGCCGCCTTCAGGGAACGGTTCGGAGGGCACGCCGTTGACCACCACCGCCGCCAGGGTCACCTCGCCGCCGCGGCGTAGGGCGTCGGCCATCTCCAGGGTCTCGTTGACCGGGATCTCCTCGGGCAGGGTGGTCAGCACCATGCCCGCGCGCTCCGGGTCGCTGAGCAGCTCGTCCACGAGCTCCGCGTTGTTGAACAGCGGGCCCTTGCGGGCCATCTCCATCATGGCGCGGGGTGCACGCAGCATGGTCAGCCCGTGGCCGGTGGCCGGCGCGTCCAGCAGCAGCAGCTCGTAGAGGCGGTGCCCGTCGCGGTCCACCTCCCAGCCCAGGTCCATCACCTTGCCCAGGGCGATCAGGTCGGACAGGCCCAGCACCGCGTTCATGAACGGCGCGATGAAGCGGTTGCCGAACACCAGCTCGTACAGCGCGCGGAAGCGGATGTGGCGCAGCAGGTACTCCTCCATGGCCTCGCTGGCCGAGATGTTGAACGCCACCAGCTCCTCGGCCACGCGCACGCCGTCGTAGGCGGGCTCGTGTTCGCCGAACAGCCGTGGCAGCGAGCCCACGCCATTCATCTCGACCATGGCCGTGGCCACCCCCGCGCGCGCGGCGAGCTGGCCCAGGCCGGCCGTGACCGTGCTGCGGCCCACGCCTCCCTTGCCCGCGATCACGAGCAGCTCCTTGCCCAGCAGCTCGTGCATCAGTCTTCCCCGGTGAGGGCCGCGACCGCGGCGCGCCACACCAGCGGGGAGTACCAGCAGCCGAGGTGGCCGGCGACCGCGAGGTCGAGGGTCGGCGTGCCTTCCGGCGGCAGGGATTCGTGGTCCGAGACCAGGTTGTCGCCCGCGGAGCGCACGGCCAGCGCGGGCGCGGCCAGGGTCGCGTCGGCCAGGCCGTGGAAGCGGGCCATGCCGCCGGGGAGGAAGACGCCCACGGCCGCCGCTGTGCGGGGGGAGGCGATCGTCACGATGTGGCCCACGGGCAGGCTCGCGTCCCGGCCCGCGGCCAGCAGCGCGGCCAGCCCGCCCTCGCCCAGGCCGATCACGTGTACCGGCTCGTCGTCGGCCACCGAGGAGAGGATGCGGATCCGGTCGGCCAGCATGGCGGCCACCCGCTCGGGCGGGGCGCCGAGCGGCCGGTGCGACACGTACGCCACCGGGCAGGGCAGCTGGCGGCGCAGGAAGGCGCCCAGGGGTACGCATGCGGTCCAGGTCATGCCCGCCCCCGGCACCAGCAGGATGGGGGCGCCCCGGCCGCGGGCGGCGAACAGGCGGGGCGGGACCAGGCCGACCGGCCACGCCAGCGTGGTCAGGCCGGCGAGCACGAACTCGCGACAGGCCGCGCCCACGGCCTGGGCCAGCCGGCCACCCGTCTGGGTCGGGTCGGGTGCGGGCAGGCGTTCCCCCGCGGTCACGGCGCGCACGCCGTAGGTGAACACCACGGCCGCGAACAGCGCCCAGAACGCGAGGCACAACGCCATGGCCACGTACAGCATGGGGGTCAACCGTAACGACCGCTCCGACGGCCTGTCAACGCGGCGCCGGCGGGCTCGCACGTGCGCGCCCGCTCACCCGCGTACGGATTGACAAGGTGCCTCCCGGTACCCAATATGGTCCCCCGGTCGGGACCCCGGGCAGCAACGCCCGCGCGTCCGCGACCGCGTCGGGGACCCGAGATGAGCGAGTCGCTGAGAACCACACCGTTCCACGCCTTCCACCAGCAGCTCGGGGGCAAGCTCGTGCCGTTCGCCGGCTTCGAGATGCCGCTGCAGTTCACGGGCATCGTCAAAGAGCACCGGGCCGTGCGCGAGACCTGCGGCCTGTTCGATGTCAGCCACATGGGCGAGGTCGAGGTGCGGGGGCCGGAGGCGCTGTCGGTGGCCAACATGCTGGTCACCAACGACGTGGCCGCGCTGGTCGACGGCCAGGCCCTGTACTCGGCCATGTGCCTGCCCGACGGCGGCATCGTGGACGACGTGCTCGTGTACCGTTTCGACGAGCAGCGGTTCGTGTTCGTGGTCAACGCGGCCAACGTGGCCAAGGACCTCGCCTGGATGGCCGAGCACCGCACGGCCGACGCCGACGTGATCGACCGCTCGGACGAGACCGGCCAGCTGGCGTTGCAGGGGCGGCTGGCGCCGGAGATCCTCGCGGGGATCACCGACCTGGACCTGGACGCCATCGCCTACTACCACTTCGCCGAGGGCGAGGTGGCGGGCGTGCCCGCGGTGGTGTCGCGCACCGGCTACACCGGCGAGGACGGCTTCGAGATCTACATGGCGCCCGAGAATGGGCCGCCCATCTTCGAGGCGCTGATGGAGCGCGGCGAGCCCCTGGGGCTGAGCCCGATCGGGCTGGGCGCCCGGGACACCCTGCGGCTGGAGATGAAGTTCGCCCTGTACGGCAACGACATCACCGAGCAGACCTCGCCCCTGGAGGCGGGGTTGGCCTGGGTGGTCAAGCTGGCCAAGGAGCAGTTCCGCGGCCGCGACGCGCTGGTGCAGCAGAAGGCCGACGGCCTGAAGCGGCGGCTGGTGGCGTTCGAGCTGCAGCAGAGGGGGGTGCCCCGCCACGGGTACCGCGCCCTGATCGACGGCGAGCCCGCCGGCGAGGTGACGTCCGGGGTGATGAGCCCCTCGCTGGGCAAGCCCATCGGCCTGGCCTACCTGCCCAAGGGGTGGTGGAGGCCGGGTAGCACGTTCCAGGTGGAGATCCGCAACAAGGCGCTGGACGCGGTGGTGGTCAAGCCGCCGTTCTACCAGCGGCCGTACTGAATCGATCCGGAGGACTGACGTGGAGTTCCCCAAGGACCTCAAGTACACCAAGGAGCACGAGTGGCTCGCCATCGCGGATGGCGTGGCCACCATCGGCGTGACCGACCACGCCCAGGACGCCCTGGGCGACATCGTCTACCTCGGCGACCTGCCCGAGGAGGGGGACGAGGTGGACCGCGACGATGTGATCGGCGTGGTCGAGTCGGTCAAGGCGACCTCAGACATCTTCGCCCCGGTCAGCGGCGAGATCGTCGGGGTCAACGAGGCGCTGGAGGACGCGCCCGAGCTGGTCAACGAGAGCCCCTACAAGGACGGCTGGATCCTCAAGATCGAGCTGTCCGACGAGGGGGAGGTCGACGACCTGCTCGACGTGGCCGCCTACACGGCGCTGCTCGAGGACTGACGCCGGACCCGGATCCGCCCACCCTTCCCTGCCCGCTGCGGGGCCTGACCCCGTCGGCGGCGCTGCCGGGAGTCCCATGCGATATCTGCCCGCCACCCCCGAGCAGGTCGACTCGATGCTCGCCACGATCGGCGTGGGGGAGCTGTACGACCTGTTCGAGCCGATCCCCGAACGCCTGCGATGCCGCGACACCATGGACCTGCCCGCGCCCCTGGCCGAGGAGCCGCTGGTGCGGCACCTGCGCCAGCTCGCCGGGCGCAACACCTCGCTGAGCGACACCTGCTCGTTCCTCGGCGGTGGCACGTACGACCACTACGCGCCCGCCCTGGTCGACCAGGTGCTGCAGCGCTCGGAGTTCTACACGGCCTACACGCCGTACCAGCCCGAGGTCTCCCAGGGCACGCTGCAGGCCATCTTCGAGTTCCAGACCATGGTCTGCCAGCTGCTGGAGATGGACGTGGCCAATGCCAGCCTCTACGACGGCGCGTCGGCCGTGGCCGAGGCCGTGCTGATGGTCGAGCGGATGCAGCGCAAGGGGGCGACGCGGGTGCTGGTGAGCTCGGGCATCAACCCGGAGATCATGGAGGTGCTTTGCACCTACCTGCGGTACCGCGAGGACATCGTGCTCGATCCGGTGCCGCTGGACGACACCGGTGTCACCGACCTCGCTGCGCTGCGCGTCGCCCTGGCCGACGGGGCCGCGGCCGTGGCCGTGAGCTACCCCAACTACCTGGGCTGCATCGAGGACCTGGCCGCCATCGCCGAGCTGACCACCGCGCACAAGGCGAAGCTGGTGGTGACCGTGCCCGACCCGACCTGCCTGGGCCTGTTGCGCGGGCCGGGCGCGTTCGGCGCGGACATCGTGTGCTCCGAGGGCCAGGCCCTGGGCGTGCCGCCCAGCTTCGGCGGCCCGGGCGTGGGCCTGTTCGCGGCGCGGACCAAGACCATGCGTAAGATGCCGGGGCGGCTGGTGGGCCAGACCGTGGACGTGGACGGCGAGCGCGGCTACGTGCTGACCCTGTCCACCCGCGAGCAGCACATCCGCCGGGAGAAGGCCACCTCCAACATCTGCACCAACCAGGGGCTGATCGCCCTGGCCGCGTCCATCTACATGGCGCTGATGGGCAAACAGGGCATGGCCGAGGTGGCGCGGCAGAGTCACTTCAAGGCGAACTACCTCAAGGAGCGAATCGCCGGGCTGGATCGCTTCACGCTGCCGTTCGGCGCGCAGACCTTCCACGAGTTCGTGGTGCAGTTCGACGGCGACGCCGGCGCGCTGCTGAAACGCCTGGCCGACCGCGGCTTCCTCGCCGGGATCCCGCTGCGGGACGTGCCCGGTGGTGGCCCGGGCCGCTTCCTGGTGTGCACCACCGAGCGCAACACCCGCGAGTGCATGGACGCCCTGGTCGAGGCACTGGCCGAGGAAGGGAGGCAGCCGTGAGGAACAAGCCCGGAATCCGGGGGCTGGCCTTCCGCGAGCCCACCCTGTTCGACCAGTCGATCCGCGGCCGCCGCGCCGTGGACCTGCCCGAGTGCGACGTGGACGAGGTGCTGGACATCCCCGAGCACCTGCACCGCTACGAGATCGCGGGCTTCCCCGAGCTCAGCGAGCCCCAGGTGATGCGCCACTACCTGCGGCTGTCCCAGTGGAACTTCGGCGTGGACTCCGGCTTCTACCCGCTGGGGTCGTGCACCATGAAGTACAACCCCAAGGTCAACGAGGCCACCTGCCGGCTGGACGGGTTCGCCAACCTGCACCCGCACCAGCCGGACGAGCAGGTGCAGGGCGCGCTGCAGCTGGCGTACGAGCTGCAGCGCATGCTGGCCGAGATCAGCGGCCTGGATGAGGTCAGCCTGCACCCCTCGGCCGGGGCCCAGGGGGAGCTGACCGGGCTGTACCTGATCCGGGCGTTCCACACGGCCAACGGCAACCCGCGCAAGAAGGTGCTGATCCCGGACACGGCCCACGGCACCAACCCGGCCTCGGCCGTGCTGTGCGGCTACGACGTGGTCCAGGTGCCCAGCGGCGACGACGGGATCCTGCACCCGGCCACGCTCGAGGAGTACCTCGACGAGGACGTGGCCTGCCTGATGCTGACCAACCCCAACACCCTGGGGCTGTTCGAGAGCCACATCGACCGGCTGGCCCACAGCCTCCGGCGGGTCGGGGCGCAGCTGTACATGGACGGCGCCAACCTCAACGCGATGATGGGGGTGACGAAGCCGGGCGACCAGGGCGTGGACGTGATGCACTTCAACCTGCACAAGACGTTCAGCACGCCCCACGGCGGCGGCGGCCCGGGCTCGGGTCCGGTGGGGGTCAAGGAGCACCTGGCTCCCTTCCTGCCCAACCCACTCGTCCTCCAGCACGGCGACGGCTATCGCCTCAGCACCATGACCGACCGGCCCCAGAGCATCGGCCAGGTGCGGGCCCACATCGGCAACTTCGGCGTGCTGGTGCGGGCCTACACCTACATCCGCGAGCTGGGGGACGTGGGACTACGGCGGGCCACTCACCTGGCCGTGCTCAACGCCAACTACATGCGCGCGAGGCTGCGGGGCCACTACCCGATCCCCTACGACACCACCTGCATGCACGAGGTGGTGGTGACCACGGCCGGCGTGGCGCCCAAGCGGGCCAACGTGGACGTGGCCAAGGCGCTGATCGACGCGGGCTACCATCCACCCACCATGTCGTTCCCGCTGGTGGTCGAGGACGCGCTCATGATCGAGCCCACCGAGACCGAGTCCCTGGAGACCCTGGACGCGTTCTGTGCGGCCATGATCGAGATCCGGGAGCGACTCGACGCGGGCGACGAGACCCTGGCCGAGGCCCCGGTGAACACGGTGGTGCGGCGGCTGGACGAGACCCAGGCTGCGCGCAAGCCCGTGCTGCGCTGGTCGGCCAGAGATTGATCTGCGCGCGCATCATCGCTATGACAGACCAACCGAGGGAGGAGCCCCCCGCTCCAATGAGAGGAGATCCGGATGAGGACACGTTTCGTTTCCAGCCTGGCCGTCGCGTTGCTGCTCGGCGCCGTGGCCCTGACACCGCGGGCCCAGGCCCAGACCATCGAGGTCGGCATCGGCTCGGGTAGCTTCTGGACCGACGACCTGCAGAACTACCTGTCGTCCCAGCCCGACCTGAACGTGTCCACGTTCAGCTCCTGTGACGCGGCCACACTGGCGCAGTTCGACGTCATCTGGCTGTACGGCAACCAGACCTGCTACGAAGAGACCGGGTTCGATGCCTTCGCCCAGGCGGGCGGCGGTATCGTGGGCACGCCCTGGGGCTTCAACAACGAGGGCTACACCCAGGCCTACTTCCCGTTCGAGGTCACCAGCAGCAGCGCGACCTTCACTGGTTCGCTGGACTCGGTGGTCACGGACGCGTCGGATCCGATCCTGAGCGGCGTCTCGTTCGTCAACGGCGACTCCACCGGGTACGAGGACTACAGCGGCGTCACCGTGCGCGCCGGCGCGGTCGTGCCCGCCGAGTGGTCCGACGGCGATCCGCTGGTCTCCTACTGGGAGTACGGCGCGGGCCGGGTGGTCTACCTCGACCTGCACTACATCACCAGCGACTGCTCGCTGGCCATCGACCACGGCTGGGGTCAGCAGCTGGCCTACAACGCCGTGCTGTACGCCGCGGCTGCCATCTGCGACGACATCGACGGCGACGGCTACGACGACATGGCCTGCGGCGGGGACGACTGCGACGACAACGACGCCAATGTCAACCCGGGCGCGGCCGAGGTGCTCGACGGCCTGGACAACAACTGTGACGGGTTGGCCGACGAGGGCGTGATCCCGCCGGGCACGCTGTTCATCACCGAGATCATGAAGGACCCGTCCGCGGTGCTCGACGAATACGGCGAGTGGTTCGAGATCTTCAACGACTCGGCGGTCGACCTGGAGCTGATCGGCATGGAGGTGACCGATCTGGGCACCAACAGCTTCACGGTGGACAGCACCCTGGTGGTGCCGGCCTACGGCTTCGCCGTGCTGGGCCGCAACCACGACGCGGCCGTGAACGGCGGCATCACGCCGGACTACACCTACTCCAACTTCTCCATCGGCAACTCCGACGACGAGATCATCCTCACCCACGGCGGCGTCGAGCTCGACGCGGTGATCTACGACGATCCGGACTGGCCGGACGTGGCGGGCGA
>CAZXHG010000094.1:0-32967 GCA_964639985.1 uncultured Rickettsiales bacterium | reverse complement strand
GCGTCGCCGTCCCCCCCGTCGTCGTCCTCGTCCTCGCCCTCGCCGTCGTCGTCGTCGGCCTCGTCGTCGTCGTCGTCGTCATCCCCCTGGGTGTCGTCGTCCCCCTCGCAGGCCGACGCGCCGAAGCAGTCCGGGTCGTCGCAGTCGAACAGCCCGTCCTGGTCGTTGTCCGCGTCGTCGGCGCACTCGCCGGCGTCGTCGCCCTCCATGGGCGCGGGACAGGCCACGAACACCAGCCCCAGACACAGCGGTCCCAGCACCTTCAGCAGTTGCCTCGTCATCACGGTCCACTCCCTGCGATCAGGTAGGCCACGCCCGAGTCCGCGCCGGCCGCGTCCTCGTGCGGCGCGCCCACCAGCACGTCGTCGTACCCGTCGTCGTCCGCGTCACCGCCCGCCAGCGCCCAGCCGGCGTGCCCCCCCTGTGTGCCCCCCTGCCACAACGCGTCGGCCCCGGACAGCACGTGGTCGCCGGTAACCGGTCCGTAGAACAGACCCACCGCGCCCGCCTCCGGAATCACGCCGGCCATCCGACCGGGGGCGCCGACCAGCACGTCGTCGTACCCGTCCCCATCCACGTCGGCCAGGGCCAAGCCATAGCCGGCGTACTCGCCCGAGGCGCCACCACGGAACACTGCCGCGGCCGCCCCCAGGTCGACCTCTCCCTGGGGTGAGGTCAGGATCAGGTAGGCCGCGCCCGAGCCGTCGCCGTTGACATTGCTGTCGTACGCGCCGACCAGGAAGTCCGGGCTTCCGTCGCCGTCGACGTCGCCGGCCCCGGTCAGGGTCTCGCCTGCCCGGTCGCCCGAATGCTCTCCGATCAGCACGCCGGGGGCATCCGTGATCCGGTGGTGGCCGCTCACCGGACCGTAGAACACGCCCACGACCCCCGCGTTCGAGCCGCCCTCGTCCGCGTCCGGTGCGCCCACCAGCACGTCAGCAAAGCCATCGCCGTCCAGGTCCCCGGCCGCGGCCACGGCCTGCCCCGCGCGATCGTCCTCGTCATCGCCGTAGATCTGGGCCTCGGACGTGTCCGTGTCGTGGTCCCCGACCAGCGGTGACAGCCACAGGTAGGCGACACCGCCACGGTCCTCGCCCCCCCACGCCGCGCCGGGCGCCCCCGCGAGCACGTCCGCGAGGCCGTCGTCGTCCACGTCACCGGCCATGGCCACGGACGTGCCCAGGACCGCGTCGACCCCCTCCTCGGCCAGCCGGGCCACAGCCACGCCCACGGTCAGGTAGCCGCTGAGCGGACCGTGCACCACGTACACCGCGCCGCTGGACTCCTCCTCGTCCGAGTACCCTGGCGCGCCGACCAGCAGGTCCTCGTGGCCGTCGCCGTCCAGGTCCGCGCCCCCATCCACGGCCCAGCCAGCCAGGTCGCTGGTGGACACGCCGTGCAGCATCGAGTCCGCCATGTACGACGGGATTGTGCCGGCCACCGGGCCCTCGACCACGTAGCTGAAGCCCGCGTCCGAGAACGGCCCATCATCGACATACGGCGCGCCGATCAACAGGTCGCCGCGGCCGTCGTCGTCCTGATCGGTGAAGCCCACGTCCAGACCGATCTGGTGCCCGGACAGGCCGCCCTGGAACGAAGCGTGGGCGTTGACGATGTCCAGCACCCCCGCGTACACGCAGTCGTTGACCGTGCCATCGCAGTCGTTGTCCAGACCATCGTTGCACTGCTCGGTCTCGCCCGGGTTGACGGCAGGATCCTGGTCGTCGCAGTCCACGGTCTCGTCGTAGCCGTCGCCGTCCGCGTCCGGCGGACCGGCCGAGTCGTCGTCGTCCCCGGCGGTGTCGTCGTCCCCGGCGGTGTCGTCGTCCCCGGCCGTGTCGTCGTCCCCGGTCGTGTCGTCGTCTCCGGCCGTGTCGTCGTCCCCGGCCGTGTCGTCGTCGCCGTCGCAGCTCGGTGATCCGAAGCAGTCGGGGTCGTCACAGTCGTAGAAGCCGTCCCGGTCATTGTCCGCACCGTCGCCGCACTCCCCGGCCGCGTCCCCCTCGAGGTTCAGGCAGCCCATGGCGAACGTCAGGGCGAAGATCGGTGCCAGCCAGCGCGTGATCCAGAACATGGTCATCCCATCCGCTCACCCACTTTACACCGGGGTGAGCGCCGGGCGCATGGGGGTCAGTGGGCGTCGGCGGCAGGGCGGTTGACCGCGCCGCGGGTCAGCCAGTCGTCCTCGAAGATCGGCGCGTCCGATTCCACGTCCTCGAATTCGGGCAGGCCGTGCTTGCGTCGCCCGGCATTCACCATCGGGCAGTGCGTGATGCACTTGGAGGCGGCGACTCGCTCGGTGTACCGCTCGGGGCTGATGAAGAGGTCGCGCAGATCCTGCATCACCGGGCCGTTCCAGATCTCGGGCAGACCCTGCTCCAGCAGGTTGCCCATGGCGAATTCCTCGCCCAGGCCGTCACTGCAGCAGGCCTTGAGGTCGCCGTTGTAGGCCACGTTGATCGACTTGTAGAACCAGTAGCACGTGCTCTGGGCCTCGCCCGCGATGTTCGCCTGCCACGCCGACGGCCGGGCGTTGCTGACCAGCAAGCGATCCACGCCCAGCTGCGCGGCCATGTCCCGCGCCTGCGACACCTCGTGGGCGTTGTGGTCGAACTCCAGGAACTGCCACTCGATGTAGGGATTGCTCCGGCCCAGCCGCTCCCGGGCTCGCAGCAGCGCCTCGAGGTTGTCGTAGACCTTGCGGATGTCGCCACCCACCCGGTACGTCTCGTAGACCTCCTGCGTCACCCCGTCCAGCGACACGATCACGTAGTCCAGGCCGGCCCGGACCAGCCTCTCGGCATCGGCCGGGTCCGAGTTCTGGAAGTTGGTCGAGACCACGGTGCCCACATCCATGGCGTGGGCGTACTCGACCATGGCGATGAAGTCGCGGTTGATGAAGGGCTCACCCGAACCGTCGAGCCGCATGAAGATGATGTCGTCCTTGAGCCGCGACATCAGCCGGGAGAATGCGTCGAACCTCAGGTTGCCCGGCGGCAGCTGGTTGTCCCGCGCGCCGGTGATGCACAGGGGGCAGCGCAGGGTGCAGGCGTTGGTCGGCTCGAGGTGCAGCACGTACGGCAGGCCGCTGGCCACCCGCACGCGGCGGCGCATGTCCAGCTCCGACAGCACGGCGTTGCGCATCTTGCGGCGCGTCACGTAGCGGTGCAGGTTGGGCCGCAGCGGCGTGATGTACCGCCGGGCGGTCTCGCCTTGGCTCATGGCCAGCTTCTTGCGCCGCATCTGTCTCATGGACGGCACGCCTCCAGGGCGACACACGATAGCCGATGGGCCCCCGGACCGCCACCGGGCGTGCGCGCACCCCCGTCCTTGCGGGCGCGTGGACCGCTGTGCCATGGTTCGACCATCGGAAGGACCCCATGTCGGCAGCCAGTTCACGCGCCATTGTCGCCACGGCAGGGCTCGCCTGCGCGCTGCTGATCGCGGCCGCGGGGGCGGGATGCGGCGGCCGCTCCGAGCCGGACCCCGAGCCCGTTGGCCCGGCCCGGCGAGTGATCTCCACCTCGCCCAACCTCACCGAGATCCTGTTCGCCGTCGGCGCTGGCGAGCAGGTCGTGGGCGTGACCGACTTCTGCACCTGGCCGCCCGAGGCGCGCGACGTGCCGCGCATCGGTGCGTACCTCAACCCGGACGTGGAGCGGATGATCGCCCTGCAGCCCGACCTGGTGCTGGTGCTGCCCTCCATGGTGGGTCTGGCCGAGCGGCTGCAGGGCGCCGGCATCGAGACGCGGGCCGTGGCCAACGAGAGTCTTCAGCAGGTGCTGGACTCGATCGACGCCATCGGTGAGGCCACCGGCCACGTGGACGAGGCCACGAAGCTGAAGGCGGATCTCCGCACCGAGCTCGACGCCATCGCCGAGGCGGTGGCCGGCGAGGCGCCGATCGAGGTCCTGGTCGTGATCGGTCGCGGCAGCGGCGACCTGACCGGCATCTTCGCGGTTGGCCCCGGCACCTTCCTCGACGAGCTGCTGCGGGTCGCCGGCGGCCGCAACGTGCTGGCCGACGCCGTCTCCCTGTACCCCCAGGTGCCGCTGGAGGAGGTCATCCGGCTGGCCCCGGACGTGATCGTCGAGGTGGTGGTGCCGCCCTCGGAGCTGGCCACGGACGACGTGGTCGCCTCGTGGTCCAGCCTGTCGACCGTGCCGGCCGTGCGCGACGGCCGGATCCACGTCCTGACCGAGGACTACCTGCTGATCCCGGGGCCCCGGTCGGTGCGCACCGCCCGCCAGCTCCAGCTCCTGCTGCACCGCCAGGGCGGAGAGGGGCCGTGAGCGAACCTCGACGCCGGGACCGGGCGGCCTGGATCTGGTTCGCCGCGACCGCGCTGGTGTTCGTACCGGCCCTGCGCGGCGAGTTCCTCAACTGGGACGACACCGACTGGATCCTCAACAACCCGCTGGTGGTGCTGCCCGGCACCGAGGCCTGGTGGACGGCCTGGACCGATCCCTGCCTGGGCGCCTGGTACCCGCTGTACGTGTGGGCCCTGCGGATCCTGTGGTTGCTCGGCCAGTCCGTGACGGGGTGGGTGGAAGGCGATCCCCAGCTCTCCGCGGCCTGGACCTTCGTGGGCGGGGCCGCAGCGCCGTTCCACGCGACCTCCATCCTGCTGTTCGCCACGGCCGCGGCCCTGTGGCATGAATGCCTGCGGCGGCTGGGCATCGGCCCGGCCGGCCGCGCCCTGGCCGTGGCCTGGTTCGCCCTGCACCCGCTGCGGGTGGAGTCAGTGGCCTGGGCCACGGCCCTGCGCGACGTGATGAGCGTGACGGCGGTGCTGGCCGCGCTGCGTCTGCACCTGTCGGACCGCGCCGGCCTGCGGCGGGTGGCCGCGCCCGCGGCATTCGCCGCGGCCCTGCTGTGCAAGTCGATGGTGTTCGCGCTGGCGCCGCTGCCCCTGCTGATCGACGTGCTCTGGCGCCGGCAGCCGTGGCGCTCCAGCCTGGTGACGGCGGCGCCGTGGCTGGTGCTGGGCGTGGCCGACGCGGTGGTGGCCCGGCTGGCCTACCAGACCGTGCTGGACGTGAACACACCCCTGGGCGGCGGTCTGCTGGGCTCGCTGCCGGTGGTGGCGGCGATCCAGGTACGGTACCTGCGGCTGCAGCTGGTGCCGAGCGGCCTTGCCGCGCTGCCGTCGGCGCCCTCCCCGGGTGCGTGGGGGTGGCTGGCGCTGCTGGTCGGTCTGGCCGTGGTCGGGCTGGCCGTATGGTGGGCCTGGCGGGGGCGGCGCAGGCCACTGCTGCTGTGCCTGCTGTACCTGCTGCCGATGGGACCGGTGTGCGGATTGATGCCGCTGGCCTGGCCCGTGGCCGACCGCTACACGCTGCTGCCCTCGCTGGCCGTGAGCCTGGGTCTGGCCATGTTGCTGCAGCTGCCGCGGCTCGCCCGGCTGGCCATGCCGGTCACCGGCGGGTTCGCTGCCACGTGGATCGTGCTGACGGTCCTGACCATCCCGCACTGGCACGACAGCGCCGCGTTGTGGACACGCTCGCTCGACCAGTACCCCCGCGAGTGGGCCACCCACCTGAACTACGCGGGCGTGTGCGGCGGCGAGCAGCGCATGGAGGACGCCCGCTTCCACCTGTGGATCGCCCGGGAGCTGGTGGGGGAGTCGCCTCCCGACCGCGCCAAGGTCGCGGAGATGCTGATGTTCGCCGAGCTGATCCTCGCGGACCAGCCCATGGACCGCATGCAGATGTTCCGCGATTCGTTCGGGGAGGCCGGGGAGGACCACGCCGCGGTCACCGGACTGGCGCTGGATCTCGCCTCGGCCGGACAGGCTCCGGCGGCCGAGGTGGTCCTGCGCCGCGCCGAGGACCTCGGCGCCGGCCCCGAGGTGGCGCCGCTGGTGCGTGGCGTGCTGGCCGACCGCGAGCAGGAGCACGCCCGCGCCCTGTACCACGCGGCGCGCGGCCTGCGGACCTCGCCCGACGACGTGCACCTGCTCACGCTGCAGACACGTTCGCTGATCATGCTCGCCGGACCGGAGGCGGCCCGCCCGGCGGCCGAGGCCCTGTCGGCCCAGCTCCCGGGCACGGATCCGGACGTCATCCTCGCGCGCATGGCTGGCGGGAGGTGACCGTGGTCCGCCACGTGCCCGTACTGTCGACGCTGATGATGGTCTGGGGCGGGATCATGATCGCGCTGGGCACGCTGATCGTGTGCACCTCGCCGATCGGCGCGCTGCAGGAGGGGGACCCGTTCGTGCTCCTCGTGGGGATGGTGATGGGCCTGATGTACCTCGTGTTCGGCACCGCCAACCTCGTGTTGGGGTGGTTCGTGCGGTCCTACCGCATGCGGATCCCGGCCCTGCTGGCCATGACCGGCTCGGTGTTCACCTGCCCGTTCTGCGGCCTGCTGGCGGTGGCGCTGCCGGTGTACGGCTTCGTGGTCCTGCTCAACGCCGAGGTCGCCTGGGCGTTCACCACCGGCGGCGCGGACCTCGAGGAGGTCGAGGTCCCATGAGCCGCGCCCCCAACCCCTGCGTCGACTGCGACACGGACTGCTGCAGCCACTACACGATCTTCGTCACCGGCGAGGACGTGGCCCGGCTCGCCCACCTCCTCGACTGCTCGCCCGACTCGTTCGTGTTCGCCGAGTTCGAGATCCTCACCGAGGAGCTGCCCGAGATCACCCTCGATGGCGCGCCCGCCCAGCTGGCCCTGAACACCCGCGACGGCCGTTGCTGCTTCCAGGATCCCGACTCGCGCCTGTGCCTCGCGCACGAGGCCCGGCCCTTCATCTGCCGGTTGTACCCCCACGAGGTGGAGGACGACCGCTACCTGTGCCTGGTCCAGCGCGGGGACGTGATCTGCCCGGGTCCGTTCCCGCTGCGACATCACCAGGAACAGGAACTGCTGCACGAAGCGCACGCGTTCTGGGTCACGGAGCTGCCCGCGTGGGAAGAGCTGGTGGACCGCTGGAACCGCGATCACGGCCACGAGTCGCTGGCCGCCTTCCTCGCATTCGCCCTCCCACACCTCGACTGACCCGCGTACGAGGACCACCGGATCTGCGTATGATCTCCGCACGGAAGGACCGATGAGCGAACCCCAGGGCGTCCAGTTCGGCAAGTACCGCATCGTGCGCAAGCTCGGGGAGGGCGCATTCGGCGCGGTCTACGAGGCCTACCTGCCCGGCCCGATGGGCTTCACCAAGCGCGTGGCGATCAAGATGCTGCGCAGCTACATCGTGGCCGAGGACCCCACCTTCGTGCAGTCCATGGTCAACGAGGCGCGCATCGGCGGCCTGCTGCACCACGGCAACATCGTGGACGTGGTGGAGTTCGACCAGGTGGGGGAGCACTACTACCTGGCCATGGAGTACGTGGACGGTCTCACCCTGGCCGAGATCGTCCGCATCTGCCGTCACAACGACACCCTGCTGCCCCGGTTCGCCACGCTGAAGCTGGCGGGCGACATCTGCCGCGGCCTGCACTATGCCCACACCCTCTCGGGGCCGGACGGCAGGCCGCTGAACCTGATCCACCGGGACCTCAAGCCCACCAACGTGATCGTGAACGCCGAGGGCGTGGCCAAGCTGCTGGACTTCGGCATCGCCAAGGCCGCGTCCAACCTGTTCAACACCACGGCCACGTCCGTGACCAAGGGCACGCCCCGCTACATGTCCCCCGAACAGATGACCTCCAAGGCGGCGCTGACCCACCGCTCGGACATCTTCTCGCTGGGGGTGGTGCTGTTCGAGATGATCGCCGGACGGGTCCTGTTCGACGCGCCGTCCCTGCCCGGCCTGGCGATGCTGATCGTGCAGGGCCCCCCGGACCCGGACCTGGACGAGGCAGAGGCCGCGCTGCCGGGCTGCCGGCCGATCCTGGCGCGGGCGATGGAACTGAAGGTCGAGGACCGCTACCCGGACGTGCAGACCCTGGCCGCCGACCTGATCGAGCTGGGTCAGCAGTACCCGGCCAACACGGACATGGGCGAGGTCATCGCGCGGCTGATACCGCTGATGGACACGTCCGAGCAGGCGCCGGTGAACGCCACCAGTGACCTGAAGATGACCGCGCTGCCGGCCCAGGACGGCCTGCTCAGCGACATCTCCGACCAGCAGCCGATCCCCCCGCCATCCCCCGAGTCCGCGGGCTGGGATCACTTCACCTCCGCGCTGAAGGGCGATCCCTCGACCGGATCGAGGACAGCCACCCAGATGGACGTGGCCCCCGGGGACGAGACGCGGCCGGTGTTCACGCTACCCGCCCAGGCAGCCGCCGGGGACGAGACCCAGCCGCTGATGAACCGGGAGCCGGCCGGCGCGGACACCCTGCCCCCCGGGGCGCGGATGTCGAACACGGCCATGGCATCGCCCTCTCCCGCCCGCCCGCGCTGGCCCCTGTTCGCCGCCATCGGCGCGATCCTGGCCGTGGTGCTGGTGGTGGCCGCCGTGATGGTCGGCCGCAACGGCGGGGACACGGCCGCGCCCGATCCCCCACCGGACGCGGTTGCCGAGGCCGACGAGCCGATGGACGCGCAGCCTCTCGCGGAGCCGGCCACGACGGCCCCCGAAGCCACCACCGGGGCCGACGCGACCGCGGACGCCCCCGCCGAGGAGCCTGCCGAGCCGGCCACGGAGCCCGCCACCGAGGCGCCGCCCGAGCCCTCGACCCAGGCCCCGGTCGAGGAGACGGTCGCACCGCCCCCGGAGGAGCCGGCCACCACGGCTCCCACCGAACCCGCCCAGCGCGACGGCACCATCACCGTGCGCAGCAAGCCGTGGGCCCAGATCTACGTGGACGGCGAAATGGTCAAGGAGAGCGTGATCCTCAAGAAGCACGCCGTGACCGGCGGCCGCCACACCGTGCGCCTGGTGTGCCCCGACCAGGGTGGCGCGGAGAAGGTGTTCAGCGTGGACATCAACGGCCAGGACGCCAGCCTGGGTTGCTGGGACTTCGCGGCCGACGCCCCCTGCAGCTGACCGCCCGCGCTCCCGCGAGCGCGTGTTCCACCACTACTTCGGTGTATGATCGGCGGATCGACCCGATTGCCCTCCGGAAGGCTGGACCGTGTCACGACTCCCCGTGTTGCTGTTGTTCGTATCCCTGCTGACACCCCGGGCCACCCAGGCCGCCGACGGCGACGCCACCGCCGTGTACACCGGCGTACCCGCCACGCCCGAGGCCGCGGCCCGCGTGGCCGAGATGCTGGCGCTGCTCAAGCCGCCGGTCACGCTCGCGGCGCCGCCCACCCACCTGGAGGGGCTGGCCCCGGCCGGCACGCTGCTGGCGCCGACCCACCCGGCCGCGGCCCGCTGCAGGGGCGACGAGCTCGACCGGGCCGCGTACCAGCAGAGCCTCGACGAGCTGGTGGAGGCGGTCTGGGAGGTGGACGACCTCGCGCCCTTGTTCGAGGACGTTCGCGACTCGCAACCCTGCCTGACCGAACCAGCCCTGCCCGCGGATCTGGCCCGCGTGGGCTTCATCGAGGGCGTGATGGCCTTCGAGGTCAGCGAGGTGGACCGGGCCGAGGCCACGTTCGCGGCCATGTTCGCCATCGACCCGGCGTACCCCTGGGATGGCCAGTTCGGTCCGGGCGCGAAGGGCACCTTCGACGAGACCGCCCGCGCCGTGGCAGACGGACCGCGGGTGCGGCTGGCCGTGCACACGGCCACGGGCGCCGAGGCCTGGATCGATGGTCGGCCCGTGACCACACCCATCACCGAGGTTGCCCCCGGCAGGCACCTGGTCCAGGTGCGGGACAGCGCCGACGCCCCGCTCCGGGCCGTGGCCCTGGACCTGACGGCGGACCAGCACGGGGTGGTGATCGACGCCGACCCGCTCGACCGCGGCGACGACCTGGCCGCGCTGGCGTCCGCGCTGTTCAGCGCGCAGCAGGACGCCGGTACCGCGCCGCCGACGTACCTCGTGGCGGCCGATGACTCGCCTGCGGCCTGGTGGTGGGACGGCTCAGCCCTGCAGAAGGTAGCGATCCCCCGCACCGCCCGGGTGGTCCTGGCCGGCGGCGACGACGGACCGCGCGTCAGCCCGGCCGTGCCCGCGCTGCTGTCCGTGGGCGCCGGCCTGGTGGTGGGCGGGGTGGTGCTGGCCGCGGTCAGCAACAAGGACCTGCGCGAGTTCTCGGTCGGCGTCGAGTCCGGCGAGATCTGGCCCTTCCCCGGGCCCAACGCCGAGAGCCCTCAAGACTACCCGCTCTACACCCAGTGGGAGGGCAAGCGGAACCGCCTGGGCGCGGGCTACACCCTGATCGCGGTGGGCGGCGCGGCCATGGTGCTGTCCATCCCCGTGGGCGTGCTGACCACGAACAAGGGTGGGCCGGAGATCGCGCTTGGCGCCTCGCCGCTGGCCCTGGACACGCCGGCCGGACCGACGCTGGACGGGTGCATGTTCACCGTCACCCTGCACCCGGAAGGGAGGTGGGCGCGATGACCGCGGTACGCACGATCCTGCTGGCGGCCGCCCTGCTGGTGCTCGGCTGCCCCGACCCGCCCGTCCCGCCCGAGGGCGACCTCGACGGCGACGAGTGGCCGGACGTCACCGACACCTGCGTGGACGTGGACGGCGACGACTACGGTCGCGCCGACTACGACACCTCCGGCTGCCTGGAGAGCGAACCGGACTGCGACGACAACGACGTCGAGATCAACCCCGGCGCCACCGAAGCCTGCGACGCGGCGGACAACGACTGCGACGGCGACGTGGACGAGGGATTCGACGCGGACGGTGACGGATACACCATGTGCGGCGAGGACGGCGTACAGCCGTCGCCGGACGACGACTGCGACGACACGGACGCCGACAGGAATCCCGGCGTGGCCGAGGAATGCAACGGCATCGACGACAGCTGCAACGGCGAGATCCCCGCCGACGAGGTGGACGACGACGGGGACGGCGTCATGGTCTGCGAGGACGACTGCGACGACGGCGACGACACGGTCTACCCGGGCGCGGACGAGCTGTGCGACGGCCTGGACAACGACTGTGACGGCACCGTGCCGGACGACGAGGAAGACGGCGACGGGGACGGCTCGCGGCTCTGCGACGGCGACTGCGCGGACGACGATCCGGACCGCTTCCCGGGCAACGCCGAGAGCTGCGACGGGATCGACAACGACTGCGACGACACCGTGCCCGCGGACGAGGCCGACGACGACGGCGACAGCTACCGGATCTGCGACGGGGACTGCGACGACACCGCGGCCACGGTGTACGACGGCGCCGCCGAGCTCTGCGACGGCCTGGACAACGACTGCGACGGCAGCCCGGGCGCGGACGAGGTCGACGCGGACGGCGACGGCGTCATGGTCTGCGAGAACGACTGCGACGACACGGACGCCGACAACTTCCCGGACAACACCGAGGCCTGCGACGGCGCGGACAACGACTGCGACGGTGTACCCAATCCGGACGAGCCGGACGACGACGGGGACGGCTGGATGGTGTGTGAGGGCGACTGCGACGACGAAGACGCCGACGTCTGGCCGGGCAACCCCGAGATCTGCGACGGATTGGACAACGACTGCGACGGTAGCCCGGGCGTGGACGAGGTCGACGCGGACGGCGACGGCGTCATGGTCTGCGACAACGACTGAGATGACGCCGACCCGGCCAACTACCCGGGCAACTCCGAGGCCTGCGATGGCGAGGACAACGACTGTGACGGCAACCCCGGCGCCGACGAGGTCGACACGGACGGCGACCAGTACATGGTGTGCGAGGGCGACTGCGACGACGCGGACGGGACGTCCTGGCCCGGCGCGGCCGAGGACTGCGACGGCGAGGACAACGACTGCGACGGCACCGTGCCCGACGACGAGGTGGACAACGACTCCGACGGCTTCGCCGAATGCGAGCTCGACTGCGACGACACCGACGACGAGACCTACCCGGGCGCCGCCGAGCAGTGCGACGGCCTGGACAACGACTGCGACACCCTGATCGGCCAGGAGGAGATGGACCTCGACGGGGACGGGTACACCCTGTGCGCCCAGCCGCTGCTCCCCCCCGACTGCGACGACAGCGACCCCGACACCCACCCGGGCGCGCCGCAGATCTGCGACGGCATCGACAACAGCTGCGATATGGGGCTGCCCCCTGAGGAGCTGGACGACGACGGCGACGGGTACATGGTCTGCGAGAGCGACTGTGACGACAACGACCCGGACCGCTTCCCGGGCAACCCCGAGGTGTGCGACGGGGGCGTGGACAACGACTGCGACGCGGGCACCGTGGAGGGCACGGACGCGGACGGCGACGGCTGGACCGACTGCGACACGCCTCCGGACTGCGACGACGGCGACGCGGGCATCAACCCGGACGAGGTCGACACCGAGTGCGACGGCATCGACCAGGACTGCGATGGCGAGGACCTGGTCCCGCTCCAGGCGTGGCTCGACACCGCGGACGCGGACGGCATGTTCGTGGGGGCCAGCTCGGACGACTACGCCGGCCGATCGGTGGACTTCGCCGGTGACGTGGACGGCGACGGGACCGTGGACGTGCTCGTGGGCGCGAACTACGCGGACGGCGACTACTCACGATCCGGCGAGGTCTACCTCGTGTACGGCCCGCATGGCTGGTACCTGGACCTGGGCTCGGCCGACGCCACGTTCTCCGGGCAGGCCGAGAACGCCTATGCGGGCTTCGACCTCGCCGGGGTGGGCGACACCGACGGCGACGGCAAGGACGACTTCCTGATCGGCGCCTACGGCGACGACGGGGGGGGCACGCTGGCTGGCGAGGCCTACCTGATCCTCGGTCCCCCGGCCGATCCGATGGTGCCTGACGTGACCTTCGCGGCCGAGGGAGGGGCCAACTACGCGGGCCGGGCCGTGGACGGCGCGGGCGACGTGGACGGCGACGGGCTGGCCGACCTGATCATCGGCGCGGACGGCAACGGCGAGGGCGGCACCAACGCGGGCGCCGCCTACCTGGTACTGGGCGAGGACGGGCTCGCCGACATGAGCCTGGGCGCGGCCGACGCCAAGTACCTGGGCACGTCCAACGGCGACCGCGCGGGCATCGACGTGGCCGGCGTGGGCGACGTCAACGGTGACGGCCACGACGACATGCTCGTGGGCGCCTACGGCGCGAGCTACGGCGGCGTGGACGGCGGCGTGGCCTACCTGATCCACGGCAGCCCCACGCCGGCGGGCCTCACCCTGGCCGGGGCCAACGCCATGATCGTGGCCGAGACCGACGGCGACCAGATGGGCTACCGGGTGGCTGGCGCGGGCGACGTCAACGGCGACGGCTACGACGACGTGCTGGTGGGCGCGCCCAAGGCCGACGGCATGGCCAGCAACTCGGGGATCGTGGTGTTCGTGCACGGGCCCATCTTCGGTGCGGTCGAGTCGGACGAGTGGGACGCCGAGTTCCAGGGCGAGGCGGACGACGACGAGCTGGGCATGGCCGTGGACGGCGCGGGCGACGTCAACGGCGACGGCTACGACGACGTCCTGTTCGGGGCGTGGCAGAACCAGGGCAACGCCTCGGACGCGGGCCGCGCCTATCTGTTCTTCGGCCCGGTCACCGGAACACTCGGCGTCATCGACGCCGAGGTCGTGCTGTCCGGCGAGAACAGCACGGACAAGGCGGGCACGTCGGTGGCCGGGGGGGGCGACCTCGACGGCGACGGCCTGGACGACATCCTGATCGGGGCGGTGGGCGCGGACTACAACGCCAACTGGTCGGGCACGGCCTTCTACCTGACCGGCCCGGTCATCTGCAACTGAGGCGGCGCAGCAACACGACCAGGGCCACGGTCGGCAACACCCACCAGGCACGGGTCGGTTCACCGGACACACGGCAGCCGCAGCCCTCGGCCTCGGTCCAGGAGAGGCATGGCTCCTGCTCGACCACGGCAGCCACGTCCCCCACGAACATCGGCACCTCGACCACGCCGTTGCAGGTGTGCACGTCGTCGATCCCCAGCAGTCCCCCCGTGTCGTGGAACGTGAACCTCGCCTCGGTGAACCCATCGACGTGCAGCTCGGCGCCCTCGATCTCCGACTCGATGGGCTCCGGTGCGCTGGCGCGCCGGTCGTGGAGCCAGACCAGGGCCAGCTCACCGTCGGAACGGGCGAACGCCTCCAGATCCTCCCCTTCGACGGTCGCGCCGACCGGCGCCATGGAGGGCAGATCGAGCCCCTCCAGCACCACGTGCAGGCCGTGGAGCCGCCACCACAGGTCGTTGACGTCCACGTGGCTGTCCCACCACCACGTCAGCGCGTTGCCAGCCGACCCGGAGGCCACGGCCGCCCAGCTGGCGTTGTGCCAGCCCCGGCCGTAGGTGTCCTGGTGGTCCAGGTCACCGAACCAGTCGAGGCCCCACTCCCCCACCAGCACCGGCGCGTCGTCCGGCAACAGCGCAGCCACTCCGTCGGCCACCGGCGCCACATCGGTCAGCAGGTAGGAGTGCACCTGGCTGAAGTCCGCGCCCTCCCACCCGGGACTGGCCAGCACGTGCTCGGGCAGCGAACACGACCAGCTCACCGGGTGGCGGCCATGCTCCAGTTCACGGATGGTGTGCGCGTGTGCCCGCGCCCACGCCACCGCCACCTCGGACGACACGCCCGAGATGCCGTCCACCTCGTTCATGATCTCCCACGCGCCCAGGGCCGGGTGCGGCCCCCACCGCGCCACCGCGTAGCGCAGGAAGGTCTGCTGGTGGGCCAGCGCCGCGTCGTCCTCGAAGAACGCGGCCGAGTCCGCGCACGGCCCTCCGTTGGCCTCGTTGTAGGGGTTGGTCTCCCAGCTGGACCACATCATCGTCTCCAGCTCGGAGTGCTGCCACAGCACCAGCATCACGCGCACGCCCTCGGCCTCGGCCAGGTCGAGGATCGTGTCCACGTTGGCCGCGGCCGTCTCGTTGAGCGGATCGAGGTCGGGCCACTCCGGGTCCTGCTCGGTGAAGTGGGTGATCCACACCCGCGCGAAGTTGCCGCCATGGCCGGCGAGCTCGCCGAACCAGTGCGCGTAGTCGTCCGTCCCCCCGCCGTCCGACCAGCCCAGGTTCAGGCCGAGGGGCACGAAGGGCTCGCCGAGCGCGTCGCGGAACCCGTAGCCGTCCGCGTGCAGCGGTCCGGGCAGGGCGGACTCCTCCGCGTGGAACGACGCCGATCCAACCTCCGCCCCGTCGCCGAGCAGGGTGACGGCGTGGTCTCCGACCTCCACGGGCTGGTAGCGAAACCACCACGTGCCGCCGTGCCAGTAGGTGGGCCAGGCCGTCGCGCCGGACGGGGCCTCGACCTGGGCGACCACCTCGGCCGCAGCCCCGACATCCACGCCGGCGTCCAGCTCGAACCGACCGTACAGGGGCACGTCCTCGGCCGAGACCGGCACCGCGATCCCCAACAGGAGCGTCGCCGTCAGCCGCATCGCGATGGTTCGCATGGGGTCCAGTTTGCCGCCTCCACCCAGGAAAACCCACCGAATCCCCGCGCCGGAGCACAATGGAGGAACACCCCATGCACACCCGCAAGCTGGCGAAGAAGAGCCGCAGGCTGTCGTGGCTGCTGCGCCACGGTGCGGCCGAGGCCGGCGTACGCATGGACGCCGCCGGCTGGGTCGACCGGGGCGAGGTGTGCCGGGCTACACACTTGACCTGGGCCGAGGTCCACGAGGTGGTCCGTCGCAACGACAAGCAGCGCTACCAGCTCGACGGCGACCGGATCCGCGCGTCCCAGGGTCACTCGCTGGAGGGCATGCCGGTCACCCGCGAGGCCCTGGAAGACTCGTGGGAGCGCGTCACCCTGCACGACCCGGTCTGGCACGGCACCACGGTCGAAGCCGTGGAGGGTATCGCCCGCCACGGGATCCTGCCGGTGCGCCGCACCCACGTGCACCTGGCCGCGTCCCAGGACAGCCACGTGGGCAAGCGGGCCAGCGTGGGCCTGCTGCTCGAGGTATCGCCCGGACGCCTGGGCGCGGCCGGCATCGACCTGTTCCGCAGCCCCAACGGTGTGCTGCTCGCCCGCTGCGTGCCCCCCGATGCCCTCGTCGGCCTGGTCACCCTCTCCCGCCGCGCACGCCGTAGCCGGGACCGACTGCTGGCTACTCTCCAGCTGCAGACCCCCGAGATCCCTTAGCTCCCCTGGATCCGGTCCGGGAACCCCGGGCCAGGCCGTCTGCCTGATGCCCTCCTCACCTCCCACTCTCCGGGGCACGGGCCTCGGTCCTTCCAGGACCTCGGCCCTGAGGCGCTCGCGGGCTTCGTCCGTCACGGACTCGCCCTTCGCTTGTCACCCCCAAACCCGCGCTCCGCGCGGGGATGGGAGGCTGCGGGGGCGCGGCAGACGGGTTCTGGGGGGGAGTGGGAGGCTGCGGGGGGGCGGCAGACGGGTTCTGGGGGGTCAGTCGTCGAGGCAGCCGTCCTCGATCCACAGACAGAGGCAGGCGATCTCCTCGTCGGCGAGGGAGCCGTAGCCCACCGGGGGCATGGGGCTGGCGGTCTGGCCGGACACGCGCTGGTACAGCAGGCTGCTCCCGCAGTCGCCGGGGAGCACCACCGGGCCGGACAGGCCGCCCTCGACCACGATGCTGGTCCAGGACTGCACGGAGAAATCGCCGCCGGCCCAGGTGCTGGAGTGGCACTGCAGGCAGTAGCGCTGCAGCGTGGGCTGCACCATCTCGGAGAAGGACGCGTCCGCGCACAGCGCGGACAGGCCTGCCGAGTCGTCGTCCAGGGCGCCCGGGGGTGGCCGCTCGGTACCGCTACCGCAACCCAGGGCTGCGATCAGGGCGATCCCGACCAGCGACGGCAGGAGGATCCGCATCGCCGGGAGGATAGCACCCCGGGCGGCAGGAAGGCCGGGGCCGGAGGAGGAAATCAGTACCAGCTGGCCCAGCGCGGCCCGGCCCGGTCCGTGCCGAGCGCGACCACGGACGGGCCGGCCGCCCCGTCCACGCGCAGCATGGTCCTGCCCATCAACAGCAGGCTGCCCCCGACCTCGTGGGGCTCGCCGTCGTCGCCCATGCGCGTCAAGGTCACGTCGGACGGGCCGAAGTGGTGCAGCTCGGCCACCACCGAGATCCCGCCGGGAGGTGGGTTCACGGTCACCTGCTGCCCCGGCGGGATGCCCACGAACGCCGGCCCGAGGGTGGGCAGTGTGCGTGGCGTGCGTGCGTCGAAGCCCTCCCCGACGACCGGGATCTCCAGCCCGGCCTTGCCGGGTCGCGATGGTGTCAGCCGCAGCCGCAGGCATGGCGGCTGTTCGGCGCCCGGTGCGCGCGAGACCATCAGGGTCACCCCGGAGCAGCCGATCCCCTCGATGTCGAGCACCCGCTTGTACAGCACCCGGTCCCCGGCCAGCACCTGCAGGTCGACCGTGGACCAGCCCGTCTCCCAGGCCCAGTACCCCTCCGGGTAGGTGGTCGGGGCGAGCACGGTCCAGTACGTCAGCGCCGCGCTGCCCAGGTCCAGCTCGGCGGCACCACGTGCCAGGTCCACGGTCCACTCCCTGGCCTCACCGGGGCCCACGTCCAGCGAGGCGCGCCCCACCACCTTGCGTGGCTCGCCGGGCTGCAGGGCCTGCAGCGAGACCGGACCCGAATAGGACGAGATCCCGGCGCGCTGGGGCCAGCCGCTGGTCACCTGCACGTCCACCGTTCCCGGCGGCTCGGGCACGTTCACCAGGTAGCGCCCGGTCTCCAGGGACGGGGACGGGAGGGGAAAGCCCGGCACGTACACCTGGTGGCGGTCTCCACCCGTGGGCCGGGGGAAGGCCAGCACGTGGTAGCCGTGCCCCTCGGTCTTCAGCCGCAGCACGTCGCTGTCCGCCGGCGCGATCAGCTGGCCCGTGAGCTGGTAGCGCCCCTCGGTCAGCCGCGGCGCCAGCGCCTGCACCGAGTCCAGGCCGTGGGCGTGCACGATCGCCACCACGGCCAGCACGCCGGCGACGGCCGTGCCGAACACGGGCAGCGCCCAGCGCCGCCGCGACGCCGCTGGCGAGGGATCGTCCAGACCGTACAGCACGGGCAGGGCCACCATCATCATGGCGTACACGCCGGCCATCGAGCTGCTCACCAGGGTCACCAGCGCGATCACCAGGCTGCTGTCCCAGCCCGCGGTGCCCCACGGCTGGTGTAGTGGGCCGAAGGGACCGGGATCGACGCCCGCAGCGTACATGCCCCCTCCCGCCAGGACCACGGCGAACACCGCGCCGATGATCAGCCACGAGGCCAGCGGCGGGCCGATCAGCAGCCGCAACCACCCCGGCGTGCCCCGCAGCAGCCGCTCCACACCGGCCGCGCAGAACGGGCCGAACACCACCATGGCCAGCGTGAACACCAGCAGGTCGCCGCTCGAACCGGCGTAGAGCCACACGTCGGTGAACGGCACGGGCAGGCTGGGCGCGTTCCACCACAGCTCGTACAGCACGGCCACGCCCACGGGCAGGTAGCCGGCGAACAGCACGGCGATCCACAGGCGCAGGTGACCGTCCTGGGCCTGCCCCACCGGTGAACGCATGCCGCGCACGGCGCCCGGGTAGGCGTAGAGGAACGGCAGCGCCAGGAGCAGGCCGCCGAGGGGGTACGCCAGGAGCCGGATCAGGCTGTGCATGGTCCACTGGTACGTGGGCCACAGGTTGCGCAGGCTCAGGCACAGCGCCTGGTGCAGCAGCAGACCCTGTGCGCAGCCCAGCAGCGCACCCAGCGGGCCGAGCAGCAGCGGCAGGAAGCGGCGGATGACGTGGATCACGCGCACCCCGAGGTCAGCGGTTGTCGCCCGGAACTCGTACTCTTTATCACCGCAGACCGACAAGAGCTTCCCCGCGCGAGGAGGAACCATGGTCGGGGCCGGACCCGCCGCGCCCCCGGCGATCCCGCCGGACTACTACTGGCGCTACCTCCGCACCGTGCTGGACGTGGTGCTGGAGGGGCACCCCCACCTGTTCGTCGAGGACGAGGTGGCGTGCATCCGCCGGCTGCGCGCGCTGGGCCAGGGCGCGCAGCAGCTGTTCGCCCGGCTGCTGGGGCGCAAGGGTGAGCTGTTCCGGCGCTCCAAGGTCGTGTACCCGGAGATCGGTGACCTGGACGGCCCGATCGCGGAGCTCGTCGAGGGGGGCTTCCTCGAGGTGGACCCCCCCGAGCTGCTGACGCAACCCGAGGTGCTGGCCTGGCTGCGCGTGCCCGAGCTCAAGGGGCTGGCCGGAGACCTGGACCTGACCGTGCGCGGCCGCAAGGAGCAGCTCGTCGAGCGCATCGCCGAGCTGCCCGCCGACCGCTGGGGGCCGGGCCTGCGCAGCCTGGACCAGTTCCTGCTGCTGACCAGGTACGAGCCGTTCCTGCTGGCCCAGGTGGTGTTCTACGGCAACCGCCACCAGGACCAGACCGCGTTCGTGCTCGTCGACCTGGAGGTGACCGCGTTCGAGCCCTACGCGGTGGATCGCGCCGCGCCCCTGTTCCCCGACCGCGAGGCCCTGGTGGAGTACCTGGCCGCGGCCGCCCGACGTGACGAGGGGTGGCTGGCGTGGGAGGAGGGTGAGCACGAGACGCTGTGGGCGCTGGCCGACGAGGCCCTCCAGGCCCGACGGGACCGCCCTCCCATGCCGCCCCACCGGCGCCGCGTCGATCCGGCGCGCTACGACGACAAGCTGGTGCTGCTGGCCAGCCGGGAGCTGGAGCGCCAGGACCGGCTGGAGGAGGCGGTCGAGCGCTACGTCGAGCTGCTGGCCAGGCCGCGCAACGCCGGCCTGGCCGCCGAGGCCGCGGACCGGCTGGGGCTGGGGCTGAAGCGGCTGGACCGGGCCGAGGAGCTGCCGGGTGCGGTGCACGGCCTGCTGACCTCGGGACTGCTGGACGACCTGTCGCGGTTCCGGGTGGAGCGGCGACTGGCCCTGGCCGGGCAGGGCAGGGACCCGCGCGAGGCCCTGCTGCCGCCGCCGGTGGTGGACTTCAGCTTCGAGGGCGCGGGCCACGCGGGAGGCAAGGCCGCGTACCTCGTCGATGACGAGGCGGTGACCGTGGAGCAGGCCGTGCTGCACGCCCTGGGCGGGGACGGGCTGTGGTGCGAGAACGGCCTGTACACCTCCCTGTTCGGCCTGCTGGCCTGGGAGGCCCTGTTCGCGCCCGTGCCCGGGGTGTTCCAGCACCCGTTCCAGGACGCACCCCTGGACCTGGGCTCGGACACGTTCCACGAGGTGCGCCGGTCCTGGTTCGATCCGCTGTTCGAGGCCCTGGAGAGCGACGACGTCGTGGCCGCCGTGACCCGGGGTTTCGACGCGCACGAGGGTGTGAGCTGCCGCGGGGTGGCGTGGTCGCTGTACGACCGCGAGACCCTGGCCAGGGCGGCCGGCGCGCTCGGGCCGCAGCTGATCCCGATCCTGCGCCGCATCGCCCGCCACCCGCGCCGACACCGCCGGGGTATGCCCGACCTGTTCGTGTTCGGCGACGACGGCCCGCTGCTGGTGGAGGTCAAGGGCCCGGGTGACCAGGTCTCGGTGGAGCAGTCCCTGTGGCACGACGCGCTGCTGCGCGCGGGCGTGGACGTGCGGCTGGCCAGGGTGCGGCGAACCTGATCACGGCAGCTGCGGCATCACCCACCCGCCGAATTCCCCCTCCAGCGCCCGGGCCACGGCCATGCACAGCGCGTCGCAGCCCTCCGCGCCCACCACCTGGGTACCCAGCGGCAGGCCGCGGCGGTCCAGGCCCAGCGGGGTCTGGGTCGATGGCAGCCGTAGCGCGTTGAAGATGGCGGTGTAGGCGCACTCGTAGGGCCGCAGCAGCGCCCGCCGGTGCTTCATCGCCACGCGGGGGAAGGGCGGGTGCAGCAGCACGCCGTCGTCCCCCAGCCGCTGGTCGAGATCCCGCTTCAGCGCGCGCGCGTCTTCGGCCAGCCGCGCCATCATCGCGCTGGCCTTGCCCGCGGTCGCCTTCTCCATCGCCACCAGGGCCAGCGAGGGCAGGATGTGCGGGCTACGCCGCACGGCCTTGCGCGCCAGCTCCCGGCCGAGCGGGACCGCATCCCCCGAACCGAGGATCTGCGAGAACGTCCACCCCGACGTCTCGTCGATGGTGGCCAGCCACAGCTCCAACGAGCCGGCCAGGGCCGGGTGCCGCCAGTGCTCCACCACCGCGCCGCACTTCTCCAGGGCCTCGCCCGCGGCCACGATCGCGCGCTTCATGTCCCGGTGCACCGGGATGCGGCCGTTGGTCTCGGCCACGTACACGCGCACGCCACGCAAGTCTCCCCCCGCGACCGCCGGCAGATCCCGCAGCCGGTGGTCACCCTCGCCGCGCTCCGCGCGCCAGTCCGGGTCCTCCAGCACGCGCATCAGCGGCAGCAGGTCCTCGGCCCGCCGCGTCATCGGCCCGCTGGCCAGGATGCGCGCGCGCTTGCCCGCGGTCGGGGGGTACTGCCCATCGCAGCACACCCGTCCGCCGCTGGGTTTGTGCCCGAAGATGCCACAGAAGAACGACGGCAGCCGGATGCTGCCGGCTACGTCGCTGCCGAGCCCGAACGGCGCACCGCCCGCGGCGATCAGCGCGCCCTCGCCGCCGCTGCTGCCGCCGGCCAGGCGCGAGGTGTCATAGGGGTTGCAGGTGCGTCCGTGAAGCGCGTTGTACGTCTCGAACCACATCAGCCCCTCGGGCACGTTGGTCATGCCCATCACGATCGCGCCCGCTGCCCGGAGCCGGGCCACGGCCACGGCGTCCCGCTGCGCGATCAACCCCTGCCGCGAGCTGATGCCCGAGTCCCACGGGTATCCGGCCACGCCAAAGGCGGACTTGATGCTGCACGGCACGCCGAACAGGGGGGGGAGGTCGCCGGTCCCGCCGTCGGCCAGCCGCCGCTCGGCCGCCACCGCCTCGGCCATCGCGTCGTCGTAGCGGCGGTGCACCATCGCGTTGATCGCGGGATTCACGGCCTCGATGCGCTCCAGGTGCGCCTGCAGCACCGCCACGGGCGACAGGTCGCGGTTGCGGAGACGGCGTGCCAGCTCGGTGGCCGATGCGTAGATCAACGACATGGTCATTCCCGCAGCGGGGTTGGACGATTCCCCGCTATGATCTAACATCTCACGCCGCCGCGCGACGGCTGCGCTGCCGCCGCCTGCGACAGCATCCGAGAGGGACGGATCCATGGACGAGCACAAGGTACTGCTGGTGGACGACGAGGAGGTCTTCGTCGAGGCCCTGGCCAAGCGCATGACCAAGCGCGGCCTGACCGTGGACACGGCCGAGAGCGGCGCCGTGGCCATGGAGAAGGCCAGCGAGAGGGACTTCGACGTCATCGTGCTGGATCTGGCCATGCCCGGCCTGGACGGCATCGAGACCCTGCGCAAGCTCAGGGAGCTGAACACCGACCTGCAGGTGATCCTGCTGACCGGCCACGGCTCGGTGCGCGCGGGCGTCGAGGCCATGAAGGAGGGCGCCACGGACTTCCTGGAGAAGCCGTGCGACTTCGACGAGCTGCTGGCCAAGATCGAGAGCGCCAGCGCGCGCAAGGCCGTGCTGGTGGAGAAGCGTCAGACCGACAAGGTCGACGAGATCCTCAAGAAACACGGCTGGTAGGCGACGCCTCGTACGGCGGCAGGGTCACGGTGAACGTGGTCCCCTGGCCCGCCTCCGATTCCACCCGGATGGCCCCGTCGTACCGCTTCACGATCCCGTAACAGATCGACAGGCCCAGTCCCGTGCCCTGGCCCGTGGGCTTGGTGGACACGAACGGGTCGAAGAGCGTGTCGCGGACGGCCTCCTCGATCCCCGGGCCGTCGTCCCGCACGCGGATCTTCACCTTGCCCTCGGCCTGCTCGGTGGTCAGCCAGACGGTCCCGCCCCCCTCGGGGCGCATCGCCTGGATCGCGTTGCGCACGAGGTTGATCACGATCTCCTGCAGCTGCATCTCCTCCATGAACACCGGGGGCACGTCGTCGCGATAGTCCTCGTGGATCTCGACCTGGGCCAGCGTGGCCTCCTTGAGCACGAAGGGGATGGTCTCGGCCAGGGCCGCGTTGACGTCCACCTCGGTACTGTCCGCCTGGCTCTTGCGCGCGAAGTGCAGCAGCCGTGACGTCACGCTTCGACCGCGCTTGACCTGCACGCTGAGCTTGGGCAACCACTCGCGCAGCTCGGCGACCAGCTCGTCGGGAGGCGTGTCCTCCGCGTCCTCGAGCACGTCCTCGAGGTAGCCGGCAACCTCGCCGATCACGGCCAGGGGGTTGTTGATCTCGTGGGCCACGCCCGCGGCCAGCCGGCCCACGGCAGCCAGCCTCTCCGACAGAAGCACCTGGTCCATGAGCGCGCGCCGGTGGGAGATGTCCTTGGACATGCCCACCGTGCCCACCATGCGGCCGTCCGGGTCCTTCATCTGCGACAGGGTGAGCGACGCGGCCAGGGTGTGCCCGTCCCGGTGCACCAGCTCGGTCTCGTGGTCGCTGACCGCGCCCTCGGTCTGCACGCGCCGCAGCAGCGGTGCCCGCTCTTCCGGATCCCGGTACAGCATGTGTGCCGGCTCGCCGACCACCTCCTCGGCCGCGTACCCGAAGCTCTCCTCCGCGCCGCGGTTGAACGACACGATCCGACCGTCCAGGTCCGTGGTGACGATGGCGACCAGGGTGTTGTCCATGATCGACTGCAGGTACTCTCGCGTGCGGGTGAGCTCGGCCTCGGCCTCCTTCTGCGCGGTCACGTCCTTGGACAGGCCGCACACCGCGTGGGCCCGGCCGTCGGCGTCGAGCACCGGGTACTTGATCGTGGATAGGTGCACGCGGTCGCCGTCGATCTCCAGGCTGGCGTCGAAGCTGACCTCGCTGGCGGTCTGGATCACCTCCCTGTCCCCGCTTCGCATCACCTCGGCGGCCTCGCGGGGCAGGATCTCCAGGTCCGTGCGGCCGATCACCTCCCGGCGCGGCCGGCCCAGCAGCCGGCACATGGCCGGGTTGACCTGCACGTACTGGCCGTGGCGGTTCTTGACGTAGGTCGCCAGCGGCGCCATCTCCATGAACTGCCGCAGCTGCACCTCGGTGGTCTTGAGTTCCGCCTCCAGCCGCAGGCGGTGGGTGATGTCCCGGGTGAGTTCCACCGCACCGACCACGTTGCCGTCCAGGTCCTTCAGCGGCCCTGCCACGATCGCGGCCACCCGCGGGTTTCCCTCCTCGTCGAAGTGCTTGCGCACCGTGGACGCACGCTGCTTGGTGCGCAGCACCTCGTGGAAGGGGCAGTTGCCCACCGCCACCTGGCACTCGCCGCGTACGCCCTGGTCGACCTCGTAGCAGTGACGGCCCTTGACGGCCTCGATCGGCAGGTCGTTGTTGCGTAGGAACGCGGAGTTGGCGTCCTGGATCACCATGTCGGTATCCACGACCAGCACCTCGTCGGGGATCGACTCGAAGATCTGCTGGATGCGCTGCCGCTCCGCCTCGAGGCGGGCGCGCAGCTCGGCACGCTGGGCCATGATCGCCTCGTTGGCGCTGTGCAGCTGCCAGAACAGCATGGCGCCCACGTGGTCGATCAGGGTGACGTTGCGGGGGCGGCTGCGCTCCACCTCGTCGCGCAGGCGGTGGTCTCCGGTCAGCTCGATCAGCAGGTCCAGATCCTCGATACCGTACAGGTCGCGGTAGTCCTCCGTGACCAGGGGGACACCGATCTCGCGGGCGTAGCGCACACCCGCCGCGTCCGGATCGATGTCCGCGACTCCCAGCACGGTCATGCGGAAGCGGCCCAGGGCATCCTCGCGGACCATGCGCAGGATCGACTCGCAGCCGCGGCCGCCACCGATGATGGCGGCGCGCAATCCCGCCTGCGGCATCTCGGAGCTGATGGAGGGCAGGTCTTCGTGCATGTCAACAACCACCGCCCGGACCCACGGTCGGATCCAGGTCGTCGCAATCCCAGCCCAGGGCCGGGTAGGTGCCGAAATCATACCCCCCGGGCTGCCACCAGCTCGGGTGGCCGTCGCCGTCCAGATCCCACACGCCGGCGTCCGGGCCGCCGAAGCCGCCGATGTCGGAACGGCCGCCGTCCGGGTCCGGGATCGCCGGATCACCGGCGTCGACCAGGTCCGACGCCGCCGCCAGGTGCAGATCCCAGTCCAGCGGGTCGGCCGACGTGAGGTCCCGGTACTGCGGGTCCACCGCGAGGTTGCCCATCTGTCCCGCGGGATCGGGGATCCCGACCACGTCCTCGGGCACGTTGCCCCACGCGTTGCCGAAGGTGACGTCCACGGTCGCGCCATCGGTGAACAGCCCGCCAGCGGCCGCGGCCACGTTGCCCGACAGGTCGGTGCTGCGCAGCGACAGCAGCGCGCTATGCGCGCACACCCCGCCCCCCATGTCGGCCGCCTCGTTGCCCACCACCGAGACGTTGCTCAGCGTGGCCTCGCCCAGGTCCAGGTCCAGGCCGCCCCCGTCGTCCGACGCGCGGTTGCCGGCCAGGAACACGTTGGTCAGCACCAGGTCCGTGGCCCCCGCGGAGATGGCGCCGCCGTCGCCGCCAGCCGCCTCGTTGCCCGCCACCAGGCTGCGGTTGAGCACCACCTGACCCTCGCCGTCCGCGGCCAGCCCGCCACCATCTCCCAGGCCAGAGAGGTTGTCGGCGATCACCGCGTCCCACAGCGCCACGCTCTCGCCGGCGTGCACCTCCACGGCCAGGCCGCCGCCGTTGCCCCACAGCGCTGCGTTGCCGGTCACGGTCAAGCCGCTCGCCGTGACCGCGCTGGTCTCCACCGCCAGCCCGCCGCCGTCGCCGATCAGCGTGGTGTTGCCGTCGAGCACGACGCCTCCCAGCAACGCATCGCTGCCGACCAGGTGCAGGCCGCCGCCCGCACCCACGTCCACCGCGTTGGACAGCAGCGAGACCCCGTCCAGGGTCACGGTCGACCCGGTGACCCGCATGCCGCCCCCGGAGCCGTCCGACGCCTCGTTGCCCTCGCACAGCACGGCGGTCAGCAGCACGTCCGAGCCGTCCTCGATGGTGATGCCGCCGCCATGTCCACCGATGGCGCGATTGTGCACGACCTCCACGTCGGTGATCTCGGCGGCCGAATCCGACAGGTAGATCCCGCCCCCGTTGCACCCGTGCGCCTCGCATTCGACCACCGCCAGGTCCCGCAGCGTGGGGGACGCGTCCTGCACGTGGATTCCGCCGCCGTGGAGGGTGGCCAGCGTGTCGTGCGCGCGGCCGTTGGTGACCGTGAAGCCGTCCAGGGCCGAGTCAGGTCCCTCGCCGTGCACGAACCTCACGACCGAATCGAGGGCGCCGCCGTCGAGCACGGTGGCGTCCGGGCCCTCGAAGCTGGTCAGGCGAACGGCCGCGCCGCCGAAGACCAGGTTCTCGTGCCACGTGCCGGGGCGCACGCAGATCGTATCGCCGTCCACGGCTGCGGCCAGGGCCGAGGCGATGTCCGGGTGGTGGTCGGGCACCAGCCGCAGGCCGGGCGTGCCCAGGTGCAGCTCGGGATCGTGGTCATCGCAGTCGTCGCAGCGGGGCGTACCGTCGCCGTCACCGTCGACCTCCTCCCCGGGCACCTCGCCGTCACAGTCGTTGTCCAGGCCGTCGCACAGCTCGACCGCGCCCGGCCACACGGTGAGGTCGCCGTCATCGCAGTCGCCGTCGCAGGAGGTCACGCCGTCGCCGTCCCAGTCGTCGAGGTCGAGGGAGGGTTCGAGGTCGTCGCAGTCCCCGTCGCACGTCGTCCAGCCGTCCAGATCCAGGTCGTCCAGGCCCAGGAGCGGATCGCCGTCGTCGCAGTCCCCGTCGCACGTCGTCCAGCCGTCCCCGTCCAGGTCCGCGGGGGTGATGTAGGGATCGCCGTCGTCGCAGTCGTCGCAGTCGGTCCAGCCGTCCCCGTCCGCATCGGCGGCGTCGAGGGTGCCCTCGTCACAGTCGTTGTCCAGGCCGTCGCAGGGAATCTCCGCGGCGCCGGGGTGGACAGCCGGGTCCCCGTCGTGGCAGTCGTCCCCCGCGGCCCCGCCGTCATGGCCGTCGCCATCGACGTCGGTGACGTCGGCCCCGTCACAGTCCTGATCCACGCCGTCGTAGGGGACCTCGTCCGCCCCGGGGTACACGCCCCGCACGCCGTCGTCGCAGTCCTCGGGCAGGTCGGCGGGGCAGTCCTCGCCCACGCCGTACCAGTCGCCATCTGCGTCCACGCAGTCCTCGCCACCGGTGCCGTCGCACCCGGATAGCAGGAGCAGTGCCGTGGACACGGCGCTGGCGAGCGACCGTCGCATGCTCAGAGGTCGTTGATGATCTGCTGGTTCAGGCCGCCGGGGTAGCAGTAGGAGTCGTAGTCGTCATAGCCCACGACCTGTACGCCGAAGGGGGCCACGCCCTCCAGCACGTACATGCCGTCCGTGACCTCGATGCGCACCACCTCCCAGTTCGCGTCCAGGGGGGTGATCTCGGACCACGCCGGCCAGGCGTCCACGTCGGTGCCGTTGGCCGTGATGGTCGTGCCCGGGGTGCGCGTGAGCGTCATCTTGTCGATCACCCAGGTGGGCGGCACCAGCACCACGTAGTTGTCCAGGTACTGCTCCACCGGCACCCCCTGCACCATGCACGGATCACCGATGTCGCCGCCCCACAGCTCGCCGATCATGAACTGGGTGACCAGGAACGCCTCGGTCCCGGTGACGAGGAAGTCGCCGGGGTTGGTCGTGGTCCCGCCGACCTGCAGCTCGATCACCTGCCCCGGCTGCAGGTTCATGGTGTTGCCCCCGGGCATGCCGGTGACGTCGGGCGACGCGCTGAACGTCAGCGTCGTGGGCAGGTCGCCGCCCATGAAGTGCCACACGGAGTACTCGGGGGGATCGGCGCGCGCCGGCAACCGGGTGCCCACGTACTCCGTACCCCAGGTCTGCAGACCGAACACCTGCTCTTCCACGTGGTCGCACCAGGTGTTGGCCGCCGGGATGTTGGCGCAGCTGTGGCCGCCGAACACGGCCACCCGCTCGGTGGCCTCGATGAACGAACCCTCCATGCTGGAGGACCCCGCGGAGCCCACGATCTGGAGGACGTCGCCCTCGTTCATGGTGATCGGCGACATGGCGACGCCCGCCTGGCCCGGCGCCACGCCCGTCCCGGAGGCGGTGTCCGTCGCCGGGGTCACCGTGACCGCCGTTCCGTCCACCTCGGCGACCACCACCAGGTCGCTGTTGCCGTACTGGCTGCCCCAGGCCGGCAGGTAGTAGGCCACGTCGTACGCCGACGCGGGCAGCAGCAGCGACGCGTCCGAGGACATGGACGACACACCATCCAGCGGGTTGAACTGATAGGCGATCACCGGGATGTGCGAGCTGACGCGGTAGGCGTTGCCCTCCGCCAGGCCCGTGCCGGAGATCTGGTTGTTGTTCAGCTCGAAGATCTCCAGGGTCTGCGGCGCCACGTCCGCGTAGCCGACCGGCGCCCAGGCACCGCCGCTCTTGGCCTCCACGGTCACCTGCGCCGTCAGGATGTCGTGCACGTTGGACACCACGATCGCGTACTGCAGGCTGACGTGGCCGCCGTCCTGCTCCATGTCCACGCCGTAGAACCGGCAGCCGATGCTGCTGCGCTCCTGCTCGGCGAGGTCGCACATGGACACGCACACGCCGCCCTCGCATTCCAGGCCTGCCTCGCCATCGCAGGTCTCCACGACGACAGTGGCCTCGCCGCTGGCGTCGCACTCCACCACGTCCTCGCCCTCGCACCAGCGCTGACCGGGGTAGCACAGGATGCAGCCGAGCTCGGGGAAGCAGTAGTAGCCAGCGGCCGTGTCGCACTCCTCGGTGTAGGCCACGTCGCCGTGCACGTCACAGGTCACGGCCATGTTCCCCTGGCAGATGATCGCGCCCGGGTACTCGTCGCAGGCGTCGCCCGGGGTGGTGTCGTCGTCCCCGCCGGTGTCGTCGTCCACGGCGTCATCGTCGTCGAGCCGGGGGCGGTCGTCGTCGTCCGGACGATCGGGCACGCACGCGGGGGACGTCACGAGCAACAGCGCCCACGACATGACGAAAAGGAGGATCTGCTGGAGTCTCATGGCCGCATCGTACCAGGGAGCCCCGGATGCCGGGCACGAACTTGCCCGGAGATCTGGACGAATTGCTGCTCGTTGGAGGAGGCCAACAGGACATCTCGAGGTCTGGGAGGACACGATGGAGCGAGGGTGGATCATCCGGGTACTGGGTATCGTCACCGCGGGCGCGCTGGTCGGGCTGGGCTGCGCGTCCTACGAGCAGGGGCTCGGGGCGCCCACCAGCGACGACGACGACTGGGAGGGCGACGACGACGACGCAGGCGACTACGGCGGCGAGTTCCAGGGCGATGACGACGACGACTCGGCAGCGCCGGACGACGAAGTCTGCGACGAGATCCCCATCGACCCGACCACCCTGTACCTGTCCGCGGACGACTCCAACTCCATGGCCGCGCCCGCCCTGGCCCGCCAGCTCATCGACCAGGGCACCCGCATCAACGGCGGCATGCGGCCCTACGAGTTCCTCAACTACTACGACTTCTACTACCCCCCCGCGCCCGCGAATCAGCTTCGCATCAGCCCCCAGGTGCGGGTGAACGAGGACGGCGACTACACCATGTTGATCGGCGTGGTCGCGCCCTCGGCCGCCGACGTGGGCCGCCGCCCCCGCTCCCTGACCTTCTCCGTGGACTCCTCGGGCTCGATGAGCGGTCACGCCTTCGACGTGACGAAGGAGGCCCTGGTCCAGATCGCCCACAACCTGGCCGAAGGAGACATCGTGTCCCTGCTGAGCTGGGACACGCAGGTCACCGCGCTGTTGGAGTCCGAGACGGTGGACGGCCCGGACGATCCGGACCTGCTCGCCGCGATCGACGCCCTGGGCACGGGCGGCAGCACCGACCTGCACGGCGGGCTGGTCAGGGCGTACGAGCTGGCCCAGGCCAACCACGATCCCGACCGCCTCAACCGCGTGATCCTGATCAGCGACGGCGGCGCCAACGTGGGACAGACCGACGAGGAGATGATCGCCGGGCACGCCGACGACGGCGACGACGAGGGCATCTACATGGTCGGCATCGGCATCGATGACCACGCGGCCAGCTACAACGAGCTGCTGATGGACACCATCACCGACGCGGGCAAGGGCGCCTACGTGTTCCTCGACGACGAGGACGAGGCGGCCGCCATCTTCGGCGACGACGACCGCTTCCTGTCCGTGATGGAGATCGCGGCGCGGGCCGTACAGGTGGAGATGATCATGCCCGCGGGCTACGTGATGGCCGAGTTCCATGGCGAGGAGTACTCCGAGGATCCCGAGGAGGTCGAACCGCAGCACCTCGCGCCCAGCGACGCCATGCTGTTCCACCAGGTGCTGGCCGACTGCTCGCCCGAGGCCCACGACGGCAGCGAGGTGTTCGAGTTCACGGTCACCTGGACCGACCCGATCACGCGGGAGGCGCGCGTCGACACCCTGACCGTGAGCATGGCCGAGATGCTCGACGCGGCGGGCGCGCAGCTGGCCAAGGCCGACGTCGTCGTGGCCTACGCCCAGGCGCTGGTCGACGTGTGGGCGCTGCCCGAGGACGAGCGGGGGGGTTATCTCGACGGCGTGATCGGCCGGGCCGAACAGACCTATGTGGAGACCGGTGACGCGGATCTCAACGAGATCGCGCTGCTGCTCACCGAGTACCGCGAGACTCATGTCCACGATTGACCCTGCCGAGGCGTTCCACCATGGACAGGGACGCCGACGGCGTGATGCGATGGAACGAATCATGACAGGCACGCAGACAGGAGGACCGATGCGAACCTCGAACCAGGGCTTCCGTACCCCGACATTCATCCTGATGGTGGCCGTGCTCGGCACGCTCGCCCTGGGCGCCCCCGCCCAGGCGGTCACCACCGGCGCCACGGCCCGCACCGTGGTGGGCGGCGGCCTGACCGTGTCCGGCATCGCCATGGTGCCCATCACCACCGAGTACCAGCTCAACTGGGGATTCGACCAGGGCACCGGATTCATGGCCGTGGCCGTGCCGACCCTGCTGATCCCGGGGATCCCGACCCTGGTCACCGGCACGGTGCAGATGGCGACCGGCGACAGCGCGGTGGACGATCCCCTGCTGCTGCCCGCGTTCCAGCGCGCCCAGGCCGGCCAGGCCCTGGCCATCCCCTACCTGCTCACGGGCGGCCTCGCCGGCGGCGGTACGCTGATCGCGGCCTCCCTGGGCTGGATGTACGACAACAACGCCACCGTGCCCTCCTTCGTCACGCCCATCCTCGGGCTCGGCGTGTTCGGCGCCGGCATCTTCCTGGCCGTGGACGGGGACAACGCCCTGCAGGAGGTGTGGGGCAAGGAGGCCGTCGACCTGCGGCCCGGCTCCCTGCTGATCGGCGGGGGCGTGACCTGCCTGGCCATGGGCACCGGCTTCCTCGCCGGCGTGACCCCGGTGATGCGCCTGAGCACGTTCAACAGCGGCAACGAGGTCGGCCCGGTCCTGGTCTCGGCGATCACCGGCGTCGGCTACATGGTCACGGGCATCGTGATGGTCGCGACCGGCGCGGCCCGCCAGTCCGAGTCCTACTCGACCGACGCGGTGGCCTCCCGGCGCGATCCGCGCGTGCGGCTCGACGGGTTCGGCCCGACCTACGATCCCACCTCCGGCACCACCGGCTTCGCCCTCAGCGGCCGCTGGTAGCCGGGGCGGATCACGGCACCACGAACTCCGCCAGGTACGCCTCCGCGGTCAGCACGCGCAGCAACGGCTCCAGCGGGTTGTTGCGATACAGCGACAGCGCGGCCTCGTGCACCTCCAGCTTGTGGGAGGCGCACGCGTCCTCCACCACGAAGGTGTGCAGATCGTGGCAGACCGCGTCGAGCACCGTGGCCAGCACGCACACGTGGGTCGTGATGCCGCACACGGCCACGCCCTCCACCCCCAGGGTGCGCAGGGTCTGGTCGAGGTCGGTCTTGAAGAAGGCCGAGAACCGGCGCTTGGGCAGCACGATGTCACCCTCCCCCCGCTCCAGCAGGTCGACCGGCTCGGCGCCGGGAGAGCCACGCAGCGCGTGGGGGGCCATGCGGCCACCGAAGATGAAGTCCCCCTCCAGGAACGAATCGCAGGCGAACACCACGGGCAATCCGGCACGCCGCGCCGCAGCCGTCAGGCGGTTGATCACCGGTACGATGGCCCGGGCGTGGGGCGTGATCGGCAGGCCGGCCTCGGGCCGGAAGTAGTCGGCGACCATGTCCACGACGACGACCGCGGTACGCAGCTGCATGGGACTCGATGCTAGCAGCGGGCACCGCCCTGCGGTAGATTTCCAGTGTCGAACGGAGGGCAGTGTCGTGCCGGGCTTCTTCCATTCCCTGCTCCAGGGGGACCGCACCATCGAGCAGTGCCGGGCCGACTGCCTGGAGATGCTGCACAAGAGCCAGGAGATGTACGTCACCGTGCTGCGCGCGCTCCACGACGCGGAGAGCGAGCAGACAAAGGCGCGGGTCAAGATGATGGACCGCGAGGTCAACGACATCGAGACCCGGGTGCGCCGCGACATCTACCGGCACCTGGCGCTGGCCAAGGACCGCGACCTGCTCGCAAGCCTGCAGCTGCATGACATCGTCAACGAGTTCGAGCGGGTTGGGGACTACTCCAAGAACATCGCCGAGCTGGCCGACATGGTGCCCGCGGCCGTGGACTGGGGGGAGCACGAGGCTGGCATGGCCAGCGCCCGGCAGAAGGTGTTGGAGATGTTCGACCTCACCTTCCGCACCGTGCAGGACAACGACGCGGCCGCCGGTCGGGAGTGTGACGACGTCTACCGCGACGTGGCCCAGTACTGCGACGACACCATCGAGCTGCTGTTCCAGGGCAACATCGCCGCGGGCGACCTGATCGAGCGGCGCCTGCTGTCGCTGTTGATGATGCTGCGCTACACCAAGCGTGTGGCCGCCCACCTGCGCAACGCCGTGCTGACGATCACCAACCCCTACCACGCCATCGGCTACCAGCCGTAACGCCACCCCCGCCCCCTCAGACTTGATTCGTCAGTTCCCTCGCCGGAGCCCCGGTAGTCCGTAGCTGCG
>CAZXHG010000093.1:0-33407 GCA_964639985.1 uncultured Rickettsiales bacterium | reverse complement strand
GTCGCAGTCGTTGTCCGCGCCGTCACAGACCTCCTCGGCACCGGGGTAGGTGTCCGGATCCTCGTTGTCGCAGTCCCCCTGGCAGGCGTTGTAGCCGTCCCCGTCCAGATCCTCGTCTGCGTCCTCGTCCACGAGCTCGTCACAGTCGTTGTCCAGGCCGTCGCAGGCCTCGCTGTTGCCCGGGAAGTTGGTCGCGTCTGCGTCGTCGCAGTCCCCGTCGCACTCGGTCACGCCGTCGAGATCGTCGTCAAGCTCCTCGTCGTGCAACGCGCCGTCACAGTCGTCGTCCCCGCCGGTGCAGGCGGTCTCGGTCGCCCCCGGGTTCACGCCCGCGTCCGAGTCGTCGCAGTCGTCCCCGCCGCAGCTGGCGTCGAGGTAGCCGTCGCCGTCGTAGTCCGGGCAGCAGCTGGGGTTGGCCGTGCCAGGCGTACCCAGATCGCCGCTGCCATACGTGTCGAACGCGGCGCACCAGTTGGCGAAGTCGTCGTTGAACGCCGTGTCCAGCATCGCGCTGTCCAGGTTCATGGCCGCGCCGGTCTGCGACGGCCAGTCCGGCGAGCTGTACTCGACCCGGTCCAGCTCCAGACCGCCGTGGACCAGGATGATCTCGTCCAGGGCGTCGCCCAGGGAGAAGTTGCTCACCTCGTGATCCACGGTCAGGCCGCCGTTGATCCCGCCATCCTCGCTGGCGCCGAACACCAGGTAGCCAAGGGCCGGGATCACCAGCGACGAATCGACCGTGAACGCGTTGTATCCCGTGTCGCTCACCTCCAGGCCGGCCAGCTCGATGTCGTAGGCGGTGGTGTTGGCGATCTCGAACCACTCGCCCAGGGAATCGGCCACCGTGTCGGGCTCGGCCATGATCTCGGTGATCACCACCGCGTTGGCCGGCAGCGTGCCCTCGTCCACCAGGCCGTCGCAGTCGTCGTCCACCTGGTCGTAGTCCTCGGCCGCGCCCGGGTACACGGCCGCGTCCGCGTCGTCGCAGTCGTCCCCGCCGCAGGCCGCGTCCGCGTGGCCGTCCCAGTCCGCGTCGCCGCAGGTGAGGTGGTCCACGGCCACGTCCAGGGCGTTGGCGAGGATCGGGCCGTAGTTGAGGCCGTGCTCGACGCCCCACTCCAGTGTCAGCCCGCTGACGATCAGCAGGCCGCTGCCGTCGTACAGGACGTACAGGGTTGGGTCCCCGAGGGTGTCGTGGGTGGCGATCTCGACGACGCCGACGGGCGTGTTGGTGAAGATCATGTGGCTCGCGTACTCGCCGTACAGCGGTCCGACCACACCGTCCACCAGCGGGTGGGACGGGTCGGGCAGGTCGTTGTACTCGGCCTCGGAGTAGCCTGTGGTCCCGCCGAACGGCGGGTCGGCGTAGGGGAGGTCCACGTCGTAGCTGCACGCCGAGAAGACCAGGACCCCACCCTGGGTGACGAACGCCTCGAGGTCCGCCTGCCGTGCGCTGATCCTCGAGTTGTACTGCGAGCCCTGCACGCTCACGGTGATCACGATGTCGTAGTCGGTGAAGTCGACGCTCGGCAGTCCGGGCGAGCCGGCGATGGTGGTCGTGAGCCCCGCGGAGTCCAGCGCGTCCGTCCAGGCAGAGGAGGACCAGGGATCGGCGTCCTGGATCAGCAGGACCTGCTGGGCGCGGGCCGCCGTGACCAGCGTCATCGATGCGAACACGAGGCAGATCGACGTCAGCGAGCAGCGGATGGACAACGTACAACACCTCCGGTGGTCCAGAACGGATCGGATGATACGCGAAGAGCCATGATGCAGCGCACCATGGTCGTGAAGCCGCATCCGGAGCTGCGGGATGCTACTTCGTGATGACGATCGAGCGGAACGCGGGCGACGCGGTGCCGTCCGGATCCCCGACCTCCATGGCCACCGAGAAGTTGGACGCGGGCACTGCCGTACCGAAGGCCTGGATGTGGAACTCGCCGTACATGGTCGCGATCAGCTCGTTGATCGACTCCGCGGCCTGCTCCCGCACCGGCGCCATGCCCGGGTCTGCCGGGATCGCGTCGTAGGCCGGATGGTCGTTGTCGTAGTCTCCGGTGAGCGTGGCCGGGCTGGCCGGCGCCTCGTCGGACGGGGCCAGCCCCCACAGGCAGACCGCGGCCAGCGCGGGAACCGGGTCGGGGTTGTTGCCCGACTCGTTGGTGCCGAGCAGTACGTCCTGGAACGTCCACTCCAGCAAGCAGTCCGCGCCCTGGCAGGTCTCGGCGGCGAACGGCGGATTCATGTCGTCGTAGACCACGTCCCCGTTCTCGTCGCGGGCGCCGTCGGCCATGCCCCGCGTCGCGGTCACGGACTCGTGCAGGGTGAGCAGATCGGCGTAGTCCTCCTCGGTCATCTGGCCCAGCAGGATCAATCCTTCCAGGGCCACGCCCCAGTTGGCCTCCAGGGCGTCGATCAGCGCACCGAGCTCGTCCGCGAACTGGGTCCCCCGGGAGTCGGCCCACTGCACCACGAAGGCGTCGTAGGCCGAGGTGGTCAGGAAGGCGTCCACGTTGCTGTCGGCGAAGTCGGTGCCCAGGGTGATGTAGGCCTCGGTGTCCCCCCCATCGTAGTCACCCAGGGGCGTGTAGCTGACGTCGTAGTAGAACGGGAACCCGCTCAACCCGTCGGCCAGGTCGGGCAGGGATGCGTCGGCCGACGCCAGCCCGTTGGCCATGTTGGCGTACATCCGCTGGTGGATGGTGTGGCGCAGCCCGGTCTCGACCTGCTCGCGCACGGTCGGGTAGATCTGGCTGTAGCAGAACGGCACCGAGGGGTAGAACCCGCCCCCGTCGCCGCCCTGGTCGATGGCGTGCATGTACTCCGTGCCCACGAAGTCGTCGCCGTTGAACGCCACGCTCCACACCCGGGCCGCGCCGCCCGGGCCGCAGCTCGTGTCGCTGCCGCCGAGGATGCCGTCAGCGAACTGCAGCTCGTGGGCCACCCCCTCCACCCCTTGATAGGTGAGCAGCTCGAAGTCCGGATCCAGGGTCGGGTAGAGGTACGCCGGCGCGTTGGCCAGCCCGGGTTGGGGCGAGGCGTGCACGTCCGTGCCCAGGATGTCGGTGAAGTCCCCGTACTCGCCGTACACCTCGTAGCCGTAGTCCACGCCGGCCTCGGCCTCGATGGCCGCGGTGGTGACGAACTCCAGGGTGACGCCCTGCTCCCGCGAGATGTCCGACGCGATGCCCTCGGCCGTGGTCCCCCACAGCAGGGCCTCGCTGTCCACGGAGACGGCGTACTCCAGGGATCCCACGACCGCATCGCGGCGCACACCCCAGCCGAACTCGTAGTCCTGCCCCGGTGCCAGCTCCAGCGCCTGCCGCACCGTGTCCGGCCACGTCAGGCCGATGGTCAGGCCCGCATCCCCGGTGTCGTGCACTCCCGCGGAGATGCCCTCCATCACCTCGCCCGCGTCCGTGTCCGGCAGGATCGCGGCCGCGGTCAGCTCGACCCCGGTGAACTCGTCGGGGCCGTGGCGGTAGAGCAGGGACGCACAGGTGCCGCCGGTCGTACGGCAGAACCGGATCGCGTCACCGGGCCCGCCCAGGGATACCTCGGCGGTCAGCACGTGGCGGAAGGGGTCGGCCTGGGTCCAGTCCACGCCCGGGCCGTTGTACTCCGGGCTGACGTACGTGCCGAACCCGATCCCGCCGGCCAGGTCGGCGTCCGAGCCCACATCCGCCGGGAATGCGCCGTCCACCTGCGACGGCAGGATCCGCCCCCCCTGGGTGACGTAGATCGCGGTCATCGAGTTGGCGCGCTCGAGGTTGGCGTCCAGGTACTGCGGCGCACTGTCCGCGTAGATCTCGTAGATCACGTCGTGGGACGGCGCCCAGCCCGTGGGTTCGTCCTGGGGGTTGACGTGGTCCTCCACGCATCCGGTCAGCAGGACGACGGAGACGGCAGAGATCGTGATGATGGTACGCATCGTGACCTCCCTCAGAACAGGTAGAACCGCACGCCCAGGCGCACGGACGCGCCCTTGGCCACCACCGGGTAGGCCAGGCGCTTGAACCACTGCGGATCGTCCTGGGCCAGGCTCTCGCTGGACAGGGCGGTCAGCAGCCGCCGGGTCTCGGGGGACATGGACGACGAGTACACGGTCCTGGCTGTGCCCGACGAGTTGAGCTCGATGTACACGCCCACCGCCTTGCTCAGCCGGGCCTGCGCGCCCAGCCCCCAGTTCAGCCCCACGGCGGTCATGCGCAGCCACACGTCCTCGGACACGGCACCCGGGCTGTAGTTGGCCACGGTGAGCGCGTCGGTGTCGACGTGGGTGCACAGCACGTTGGCGTAGTTCTCGTCCACGTCGATCCCCACCTTGAAGCCGCCGTGGAACAGGGACACACCCACGTAGCCGTAGGCGAAGGCGCGCTTGAACACAGGCACCTTGATGCCCAGCGACAGCGGCACCTCGAACCAGGTGGCACCGTAGGAGGTGTGCATCACGCCGCCGGTGTAGTCCGCGGGGTCCTCGCCGTTGGCGATCAGCAGGTTGGCCAGGTCCGGGCTGCGCTCGGCGATGTCACCCAGCACACGGGTCTGCTGGCCGCCGGAGATGCGGGTCAGGAAGTGGAACCCGGTGCGCACGAACAGCGGAGGCGCGGGCCGCGCGTCCCGCTTGCGCGGGAACTGGTCGAACTCCACCTGGGCCGTGGCCCCGATCTCGAGGCCGAGCATGGCCCCGCCCAGCCCCGGCTCCTCGCCCAGCAGGCGGAACGCGGACTCGGTGTTCTGGGAGTTGTGCCAGATGGCCAGGTTGTCCCGGTCGCTCATCAACGCCTTGCCGGCGCTGTACGCCAGGTTGGCCAGCGTGCTGTCCGCGGTGTCGATGGTGCCGTCCTGGGTGATGGTGCTGCCCAGGTTGGCCATGTCGGGCAGCAGCCCCACGTTCACGCCCAGCGAGAAGGGCCGCGGTGGATCGTCGTCGGCCCGGGATGGGCCGGGGGTGGACAGCAGACACGCGGCCAGGAGCAACGCCGCGCCTCGCACCTTCGCGGACATCACTCGCCCTCCTCGAGATCCGGCAACCCCACGACCCCATCCAGCAACGCACCCTCGAACTGCACGTGCGGCATGTTCTTCGTCAGCTCCGCACCTGTCAGGTCCGCGCCGCGCAGGTCCGCACCCTGGAAGCGAGCGAGCTTGAGGCGCGCGTCGCGGAGGTCCGCGCCGCTCAGGTTGGCGTTGATGAAGGTGGCGCGCTCCAGGTGCAGCCCGCGCATGTCCAGGCCGCTGAGGTCCACGCCCGCCAGCTTGGGGTAGTCCGCGCCGACCAGGGCGAGGATCAGTTCCTTGCGCGTGATCTCGGCCATGGGTCCCTCCTCATCGTAGCGGTCAGATAGCGCGCACGCGCAGGGGTGTCCAGGAGAACCGCACGCGGGCGTACCGTGCGGCGGCCACGTCTTCCGCTACTCCGACGTGGCCTTCTCCTCGACCAGCGACATCTTCGCCTTCGCCGACGGGGGTGACGCCATCTATACCGAACTGGCGGGCACGACCACCATCGTTCGCCGTGAAGGTCGTCGGCCAGGACGTCCAGGTGACCCTGGTGCTGCGCCCGCCGGGGGGTGACTGGCGGCGCCAGACCATGCAGCCGGCCGAGGGCGGTACCTGGCGCACGACCGTTGCCTTCGACGCCTCCATGGCCGGCACTGTGCACTACTTCATCGAAGCCACAGACGCCGATGGCACGGATTCGACCGTGACGGTCGGCTCGGCCTCCCGACCGCTCAGCGTGCGCGTGTTCTGACGTCGGCGCGCCGCGCGGCGTGGTGGCGGGCATACGTGCGGACCAGCATCACCGCGAAGCCCAGCCCGGCTCCCGCCGCCGCGGCCGTGGTCCAGGCGGTCGGCAGGTCGAGCACGAGGTGTGCCGCGACCAGCGCTCCCGCACCGGCCACGGTCAGCAGGCCCGGCAGCGGTGACGTGAGCGCCACCCACAGCTGCTGCAGGGCCAGGAACGGCAGGCCCGGCAGCCACCGGGTCAGCTCGGTGGACCAGGTCTCGAACACGCTCACGTCCTGCATCCGATCCCTGCCGCCCACCACCTCCTGCAGGATCAGGCGCCGGTAGTCGCGGCTCGCGCCCAGCATCACCGCCTGCCCCATCACCCACCCGGCGGCAGCGCCCAGCAGTGCCGCTGCCCACGCCCTCCCGTCTGCTGGCAACACGTGGCGTAGCCCCAAGCCGAGGCCCACCAGCCAGCTCGCCAGGGCCAGACAGGCAGGCGCGACCTGGTGCACCGAGGGACGGGCCAGCGCCTCGTCGAACTCCACCGAGCCGGCCACCGCGTCGAACAACACGCACAGGTCGTGGAACCGCCGTGCTCGCGCGTCGGGCGTACCGGTGGATTGCACGCGGAACACCAGGCTCACCTCGCCGCGCGCGCCGGCGTCGGCGCGCCGGAGCGGCAGCAGGAACCGCCGTTCCCAGGTCTCGTCGTCTGGCGACTCTCCGCAGGTGTAGGTGAAAGCGGGCAGGCTCTGGCCCTGCACGAACGCCACGTGCAGCCCACGCTCGCACAGACGCGCGTAGCTGGCACGGAGCGCGGCCGGCGTGCGGCCCTGCTGGCGGCCGTCCGGGTCGCGGTACCACGCCTCGGCGAACTTCCGGTAGCTGGCGTAGAGATCCCGGTCCTCGATGGACGCGGCATGGGCTTCGGACTCCCACCCGAGCACGGACCGCACCACCGAGCCGAACAGGAACACCTCGACCTGCGCACCTCCGACGTCGGCCACGAGGGTGACCGCGTCGTCCGAGGACAGCCCACCGAGTTCGACGGTCCTGGCCATGGACAGGCGGAACGGTCCGGGCTGCAGGCGCAGCCCCCAGCCCGCCAGCTCCAGGGGTTCGGCGGCGGGGTCGGACCAGGCGGGGAGCGGGGCGACCGACACGCTCCAGCGCGCGCACACCTGTTCGGCGAGGCGCTGGACGTCGGCCGGCGAGGGCGTCAGCGAGTCCCCCTCGAAGCGCAGGCCCGGATCCCGGTGCAGCGCATCGAACCGGGTACGCGGTGCACGGTGGCGTGGGCACACCCACGCCGCCGCTGCCCCGTCCCTGGACTCCGAGCGGCCGGACCTCGCCCGGTCCGCACAGTGCCGCGACTCGCACCACAGACCGTCGACGTCCCGGTCACCGTGAGCGCCGCGCGCGAGGGAGGGAGGTTCCCGCGTCGGCGGATGCTCCGGGCACCGCACCTCGAGGATCCGCTCCGGCTCCGCGATGAGCTCCAGGATCCGGACCAGCTCGTGCCGGCAGTAGCCGGACTGGCACCACGCGTCGTTGGTCAGCACCAGCGCGTGCGTGCACCCGGCCACGGCCTCGTCCAGGCTACGGGGCAGCCTCCGCTCGAACTCCTCGTAGTTCCCCGACAGCACGTCGTACTCGGCGAACCACACGTCCACGCCCGAGGCGCGCAGCCGGTCGACCACGGCGCGCGCCAGGTTGGCGTCCAGGCTGCGGTAGCTGACGAAGACCTTCATCGGCGCTGTTCGGCGCGCATCTTCTCGGCCATCTCCTGGCCGACGCGCCCGGCCCGGGCTGCCACGCCGGACAGCAGCACGGTCACCACGATGCAGGCGATCGGCGGGATCAGCGAGTGCCCGAGCTGGTACGACACCACGATCGACCACACAGCCAGGCCCCAGATCGGGACCAGGCAGCCCAGCCCGCCCAGCCGCTTGTTGATCAGCTGGCCCATGCCAAACCCGGCGAGCAGGCCGAGGAACAGCCACGCGGGGTAGCGGAGCCACCACGCTCGCGCCGGTCGTCCCGCCTCGTCGGCGGACCCGCCAGCCTCCAGCGCCACCTCCACGGCTCCTTCCTCCTCGGAGGCGGCCACGGCCGTCACCGGTACGAGCGCCGACGCCGCGAGCACGAACGCGACCATGCACACCTGGAACTTCATGGGCCCTCCCTCGGGATCCCCCTCGTGGACAGGAGCATGGGTGAGGGTGACGCGGTCGGTCAAGAGAGCTGTGCGAGCAGCGCGAACTCCGCCCGCAGCGCATAGGGGAAACCCGTCACGCCCAGCGCGTCCAGGTCACGCTCCCCACGGGCCAGCGCCACGAGCGCGTCCCGCAGCACCAGCGCGCCGTCGCCGAACACCTCGGGTGGGGGCAGCGCGGCTTGGGCTGCGTCCCCTCCTCGGCTGCGCAGCACGCCGCCGATGTCCGCCACCAGCCGTGTCGCCCCGTCCAGCGGTTCCCCGCCCTCACGGCGGTATCCCAGGTAGCTCTCGAACGCCCGCACCTCGGCCTCGGCTGCCGCTGCGGCGTCTCCCGCGTCCCGCTCCACGTCGGCGAGCACGGCCAGGGTCTTCCACGGGTGGGCGGCGACACCGGCCGACTCCCCTCGCTCCAGGGCCACCCCCAGCGCCTCCCGCGCCTCGTCCAGTCGCCCCAGGGCGTGGTACGCCTCGGCCAGGTTGTTGCGCGCGGCCGCCTCGCGGAACGCGTCGCCGAGGTCGTGCAGGATGTCCGCGGCCTGGGTGAAGAACGTCAACGCCTCTTCGGTCCGCGCGGTCTCGCGGTAGAGGTTGCCCAGCTGTACGAGCGTGACGGCCTCGCCGCTGCGGTCTTCGGCCCGCGCCCGCAGCCGCAGGGCCTGCTGGAACGCGCGCTCGGCACGGTCCGCGGCCCCGCCCTGCACGTACACGGTGCCCATCTGGTGCCAGCAGTTGGCCGTGGCCACCGGATCATCCATCTCCGCGAACAGCTCGCGCGCCCGCTGGAACGTCTCCAGCGCGTCTGCGGGTCTGCCTTGGCGCGCCCGCACGATACCCAGGCTGACCCGCACGTGCGCCAGCTGCCGCTGGTCACCCCGCGCCTCGTCCATGGCGATCGCGCGCCGCAACGTGACCACGGCCTCGTCCAGCCGACCGAGGTGACGCAACGCGTCCCCCTGCTCGGCCAACACCACGGACGCCATCCGCTCTGCGCCCTCCAGCGCGTCGGCCGCCAGCGCGAAGAACCGGATCTCGGCGTCGCCCAGCGGTCTCAGCGCATCGGCAGCCCGCCCGGCGTGCAGCAGCGCGCGGCCCAGCAGCCACGACCCCATGGCCTGGTCGTATCCGGCCTCCTCGTAGCAGGCCCCCTCCACCTGCGCCCGGCGCAGCAACTGCTCGGCCCCGGCCACGGCCTCGACCGCCTCGCCGACCCGGATCAACCGCGTGATCTCGTGCCCTTCGGCCGCGAAGCGGTCGTGGCTCCAGCCGCTCAGCTGCGCGGCCAGCCGCTGCCGCGCGGCCACCACCCGGTCCACCACCCGGGGCCTGCCCAGTCCGGTGACCAGCGCCTCCAGGGACGTGGCGTAGCGCGTGGCTCGCGCCGCGTCCGCCAGCCCGGCCTCCACCCGGGCCTCCAGCTCCTCCAGCACTCCCAGCGTGCCGCCCAGGGTCAGGTCCACACCCCGGGCGGCCAGGTGCGAGTCTCCGTGGTGCTGGTCGTACAGTGCGTCCACGAGCTTCACCGTCGCGTCCAGCCAGCGCTGCTGCGCGGGCCGCAGCACCGCGTCCGGGCAACCTACCGCCAGGGCCGGCGCCAGCGCCGGGTCGGGCAGCAGGTACGGCCCGTCCGCCTCGGCCAGGCCCACGTCGATCAGCTGTCGGCACAGGTCCAGCGCCTCGTCCACGTCCACCTGCAGCACAGCGGCCAGCACGGCCGCGTGCACGTTGTGCCGGACCGCGGCCATGGAGGCCAGCTGCTGGCGTACCTGTACGGGCAGCCGCGCCAGGGACAGCTCGGTGCTGGCCAGCAGTGAACGCTCCCGCTGCCCAGGGAACTGCATCTCCAGGCGCTGCATGTGCCTCGCCAACGCGTGCACGGTCGGCTCCAGCCCTTCGGCCGCCACCGGCCCGGCGAGCAGCACCAGGCTGCGCGCGTGTCCGTCCACGGCCTCCACCAGCCGCTGCGCCCACCCCTCGTCCTCGCCGGACGCGCCCGCGGGCTCCTGACCTGCCCGCTCCAGCACCTGCGCCACCAGACGAGCCCCCTCATCGACGCTCAGCGGGCCGAGCCTGTGCAGGTGTCGATCCAGCGGCGCGGGTGGCGCGGCGCGGGACGTGACGATCATCCGGGTGTCGCCCACCTCGCCCATCCGGCCCAGCAGCGCGATCAGCTCCTCGGCCCCCTCGGCCACGCTCCGTCCTCGCGCGTCGAGCACGGCCTCGAGGTTGTCCACGACCAGCAGCGCTCTCGCGCCGGCCAGCGCCTCCAGCACCGGCGCCAGCGCGCGGTCGAGCCGCACCTCGGCCGTGCCGCTCCCCTCGGCCCGGGCTACCGTGTACCCGTCGATCAGCTGGCCGCCGAGGTGGTCGAGCACCACCCGCACCTCGCCGAACCGTTCCACGGATACGAACGCCACCCGGTGCACGCTGCGGGTCTCCAGCAGCCACCGCGCCAGCTCAACGGCCAGGGCGGTCTTGCCCAGCCCCCCCTCGCCGACCAGCGCCACCGATCGTCCCCGCACCAGCCGCCGCTGTAGCCACAGCAGGTCCCGCGCGCGGCCCACGAACCCGTGCGCCGGCGCCGAGGGCAGCGCCCCCGCCGACTGCAGCACACCCTCCCCTCCCCGCTGGGCCCCCTGCGGCGCCAGCGCCACGTCACCGCCCGCCTCCTGGTACAGCACGGGCACGAACCAGTCCTGCAGTGCGTGCGCTGCGGGCTCGTCCGATCCCAGCGCGTGCTGCAGCGCGTGCAGCCGCATCGCCGACCGCGCCACCCCGACCGCCTCCCCGATCCGCCGCCCCTCGGCCATCCCCCGGTAGAAGGCGCCCACGAACCGCCGCGTGCTGGCCGCACGCACGGTATGGCTCATCGCCACCACCGATCCCACGCCGCTGCCCACCAGGGTTCCGGCCAGGGACGCGGACACCGCCCCCCGCGCGCTCGCGCTCTGGCACGCCTCCAGGATCACCAGCGGCACCCGCCGGTCGGCCAGCATCTCGCCGATCACGCCCGCCTCGACCAGGGCCAGCTGCCGCCCCAGCCCGTCCCCCGCACCGAATTCGAAGCACAGCAGCCCCACCCCCTTGTGCTCGTCCACCAGCCCGTGGCCGTCGAAGTGCACCACATGGAAGGGCCGTCCAGCGCCGTCCGCCCGCTCCACGGCGTCCCTCAACCCGTCCAGCGATGCATCCCCCAGCAGGGTCACCTCCACCCGGTCCCCCAGCGGCCGCAGCGACTCCAGCATGGGCAGGGCCGTGGCCCGGGGATCGATGAACGCCAGGCCCTCGGCCTCGGGCCGAGCCACGATCAGCAACACCCGCAGCGGCGCCCCCGCCGCCAGCGGCTCCAGCGCCCGCTCCCGCGCCAGCTGCCGCTGCACCCGCGCCCGCACCGGCGGATCCACCAGCGGCACTCCCCCCTCAGCCATCAACTCCCAGGGCAGCCCCAACAACCTCGCCGCCGCCGCTCCCTCCCCGTTCACCTGGATCAGCAGCCGCGCCCCGGCGTCGTGCCCCGACTCGCGCCAGGCCACCACGGTCTCCTCGTGCTCCTCCCGCCCCAGCGTGGCCCGATGAAGGACCTCCCCCCACCGCAGCAGGTCCCCTTCGATCCCCCTCGCCCGCTCCCGGAAGTCGCCGAACGGCCACGCATGGAATACCTCCAGGTACCACCGGATCGCATCGTTCTCGCCCGCTCCCAGCGGGCACCGGAAGGCGGATCTCGACACCCTCCCCCCGCCGGCCGAGATCGACAGCTCCGCAGCCAGCCGCGCAAGCCCTCGCTCGTCCCGCTCCTCCCGCGGCTCCTCGAATACCATCACCACGTCCGCTCGTTCACCCATGCCCGCACCGTACCCCATATCCCCCACTCCCGTGGCCCCTCAACGGGAGGCCACCGTCCCCCCGCAGCCTCCCACTCTCCGGGGTGACAAGCGAAGGGCGAGTCCGTGACGGACGAAGCCCGCGAGCGCCTCAGGGCCGAGGTCCGGGACGGACCGAGGCCCGTGCCCCGGAGAGTGGGAGGCGAGGAGGGGAACAGGCGGCCGGGGAGCCGCCGCTCGCACACACGTGCTACTGAGCCTCTGGAGTTTTCCACCCCCCCGCCCTAGGATGCGGTCTCTCTCAGGGCGGGAGTGACCATGGAGAACATCCACTTCACCGTCGTCGACTGGATCGTGCTCGCGATGTACTTCGGCGCGATCCTCGGCATCGGCTGGTACCTCAAGAAGCACGCGAAGACCGGGGACGACTTCTTCCTCGCCGGCCGGCGCAACAGCGCCTGGGTGGCGGGGCTGGCGTTCCTGTCGGCCAACCTCGGCGCGCTGGAGATCCTGGGCTGGACCGGCGGCACCATGAAGTACGGCATGTTCGTGTCGCACTTCTACTGGATCGGCGCCATCCCCGCGATGCTGTTCCTGGCGCTGTACATGATGCCCTTCTACTACAGCAGCCGGATCCACTCGATCCCGGGCTACCTCAAGCTCCGCTTCGACGAGAAGACCCGCGTGCTCAACGCGCTGTCGTTCGCCGTCATGACCGTGCTGATGTCGGGCATCAACCTGTACCTGATGGCGCTGGTGTTCCGCACCATCCTGGGCTGGAACTGGGACGTGTGCATGTGGGTCTCGGCCGGCACCGTGGCCTGCTACGTGACCCTGGGGGGCCTGCTGTCGGCGATCTTCACCGAGATCATGCAGTTCTTCCTGATCTGGTTCGGCCTGTTCCTGGTGTCGATCCTCGGCATCATCGACATGGGCGGGCCAGCCGCGGTGATGGAGGGCCTGCCCGAACACATGAGCGCGCTGTGGTCCACGGCGGGGCACGCCGACGACAACGCCATGGGCATCACCTGGCTTGGGCTCGTGCTGGGGCTGGGGTTCGTGCTGTCGTTCGGCTACTGGACCACCGACTTCCTCATAGTCCAGCGCGCGTTCTCCGCCAAGGACCTGCATGCGGCGCGCATGACCCCGATCGTGGCGGCGTTCTTCAAGATGATCCTGCCGTTCATCGTGGTCGTGTGCGGGCTGGTGGCGCTGAAGCTGTCCAACAGCGGCGAGCTGGTGTTGATGCTGGACGAGGCGGGCAACCCCAACTACGACTCGGCGCTGCCGCTGCTGATCGCGCGGTACTATCCCCATGGTCTGCTGGGCCTGGGCTTCACCGCCCTGCTCGCCGGGTTCATGGCCGGCCAGGCCGGCAACATCAGCGCGTTCAACACCGTGTGGACCTACGACCTGTACCGGGTGCTGTTCAAGCCGAATGCATCGGACGCCCACCTGGTCTTCGTGGGCCGCGTGACCACCATCGTCGGGATCCTGCTGGCCGTGGGCACCGCCTACTGGGCGCGCACCTTCCCCACGATCATGGACTACATCCAGGCCATCTTCTCGTGGGTCAACGCGCCCCTGTTCGCCACCATGCTGCTGGGCATGTTCTGGATTCGCTGCACCTCGGCGGGCGCATTCTGGGGCCTGCTGGCGGGCATGGGCACGTCGTTCGGCATCTTCCTGGGGTACCGCCTCGAGATGATCGGGCCCGGCCTGTCGCGCGTCATCACGCTGAGTCCGGACCCCAGCGACATGGCCCGCAACCTGTGGCAGGCCTGGTGGGCCTGGGCCGTCTGCCTCGCGCTGACGATCATCATCAGCCTGCTGACGCAGCCCAAGCCGAAGGAAGAACTCGTGGGGCTGGTCAAGGGCCTGACCCCCGCGACCGTGGACACCGACCTGCCCCTGCTGAAGCGGCCGGCCTTCTGGGCTGCCCTGGCGCTGGTCGCCGTGTTCGTGCTCAACGTGTGGTTCTGGTAGGAGCGATCATGAGTGGAACCCCCGAGAAGCTGATCTCGATCTGGACCTGGTGCGGCGCGCTCGTGGCCGCCTACGGCGTGCTGCTGACAGGCATCGGCGTGTACTACGCCTACCACCCCGAGGTGCTCACCGCGACCGCCGAGCTCAACGCCTCGCTGTGGTGGGGCCTGATCATGGTCGTGTCCGGAGCCGCCCTGCTGGGCCTCCCCCGGCTGGCCGGGCGCCTGACTGGACGCTCATCCGGGGAGAAGTGATGCGATCCTCGATCCTGGCGCCGACCCTGGTCTGCGCGATGCTCGTGGCGTGCAGCGAGCCGCTGCCGCCCCCGCCGGACCCGACCACCGAGGTGCAGACCGACCTGACGTACCTCAAGGACGCGCACGGCCGCTACGTGCACGTTCACGGGATCAACCTCGGCGGCAGCACCAAGACCCCGTTCACCGCGCCGTACGACGACGAACCCGAGCAGGTGTACTTCACGGACCTCGATTTCACCTATGTCGATCGTCCGTTCCCGCTCGACGAGGCCGACCACTGGTTCGGGGTGCTGAACGAACAGGGCTTCAACGCGGTGCGCTTCATCCTCAACTGGGAGGGCATCGAGCCCGATCAGAAGGGCGTGTACGACACCGAGTACCTCGACTACGTCGACGCCATGGTGGCCATGGCCCACGAGCACGACATCTACGTGCTGATGGACATGCACCAGGACATGTTCAGCCGCCACCTGTTCACCCGCATGAACGAGGACCCCTGGGGTACGGCCGCGGACGAGGGCCTGCAGGACATGGACGACATCGGCGCCTCGATCATGGCCATGGTGCCGCCCTTCACCGACACCCGCCGCGGCGACGGCGCGCCCCGCTGGGCCGTGCAGGCCGCCCTGCCACACAAGCAGATGGACTCCGAGTACTGGGGCGAGCCCCACATCCTCGGCCAGCTCGACATGGACATGGTGCTGGCGCTGGTGGACGTGATCGGCATCCTCACCGGCGCCGAGCCCGGGGAGATCGAGGTGCCCGACTGGGCCAGCTACGTGCTGAGCCAGCTGCCCGACCGGGCCTACGGCATGGAGGAGACCACCAACATGCTGCCGTGGTCGATGTGGGGCATCAACAACGGCACCTCCCTGGACATGGAGATGGTCTGGGCCGCGTTCTTCGCCGGCAACGACTGCTTCCCCACCCGCGAGATCGACGGCGCCAACGTGCAGGACTACCTGCAGGGGGCCTACGCCGACGCGTGGCGCGAGGTGGCGAAGCGGGTGGCCGACGACGACAACGTGATCGGCTACGACATCATCAACGAACCCAACAGCATCTACCTCGCCCTGACCCTGGGCGCGTTCGTGGGCCAGACCGGCGCCATGGACGGCATCGAGGGCCTGCTCATCGACCTGCTCGGCGAGGAGGACGGCCTGGCGTTCGCCAACGTGTTCCAGGGCCTCAACCTGATCCCGCCCGACGCCGAGCCCGAAACCCTGGCCGCCTGGGGCCTCGACGACGCGGACCTGATGGCGATCATGGGCCTCAATTACGGTCACGACGCCAACTACATGGAGCCCTTCTACTCGTTCGTCGGCCAGGCCATCCAGGACGAGGATCCGAGCGCCGTGATCTGGATCGAATCCACCTCCGGTCTCGACCTGGTCACGGGCGGCGGCGTGGGTGGCGGCGTGATGGAGCTCAACATGAGCTGGCCCGAGGGCATCGACCAGCTGGTGTACGCGCCCCACTGGTACCCCGACATCTACCCCATGGTGGGGCTGGTGCAGGAGCCGCGGGACTTCTCTGCCGAGGAGATCCGCTACCGCGACTACGGCCCCGACATCGAGGACGTGGCCTCCCGCGGCTGGTACTCGCTGGGCAACGTGCCGGTCGTGTTCGGCGAGTTCGGCACCTACTACAACTTCAGCGGCATCGAGGCGTCGATCGAGAACGACTACCTTGTCTCGTCCCACGTGCTGGACAATTACTACGAGGCGTTCGAGGAGCAGTACCTCGGCCACATGCAGTGGGTGTTCACCACGGACAACTCGTACACCGAGGGCGACTGGTGGAACGGCGAGGACTTCTCCGTGATCGACCCGTCGGGCGAACCCCGCGGTGAGCTGGCGTACTGCCGGCCGTACGCGAAGACCACGGCGGGCAAGCCGGCCGCGACGCACTTCTACGGGCCGATGCGCTACTACGACCCGGACAAGGCCACCCCCGACCCCGTGGGCGAGTTCTACGTGGAGTACGAGAGCCGGGAGAGCGAGGCGCCCACGGAGATCTACGTCCCCGAGGCCCTCCACTACCCGGACGGCTTCTACGTGTGGCTCTCCGACGGCCGCGCCATCTACGACCCGGCCCGCTACACCCTGTACCACTACCCGGCCGAGGACGCTCCGGGCGTCAACCACTGGGTCCGGCTGCTGCCCCCCCTGGCGGGCCAGGAGCACGAGGGCTGGCACTACTTCTTCCAGGGTGAGGGGATGGTGAACGGCCGATGAGCGCGCACCGCACCATCCTGTCCCTGGCGGCCATGCTGTTCGCCCTCCCGGCCGCGGCCCAGGAGCGCACACCGCGGGGTCCCGTCGACCTCGACGCCGAGCTGCTGACCCCGCTGGTGCTGTTCAACGACGGCGACTTCGACCGCACGCCGCCGGCCTACAACGCCGACAAGCAGCACGTGGGCCTGGTCGGCACCCTGTTCCGACCGGGCGTGACGTTCGCCATCACCCAGCAGCTGCGCATCCGCTACCAGGCCGAGGTGGGGCTCAACCTGTGGAGCCGCAACAACGCCGATCGGCTCGACGCGACCGCGGACGACATCTTCCTGCTGCTGCACCGGCAGGTGTACGCCGAGGGGGACACGGCCGACGACCGCTTCGGGTTCAAGGTCGGCTACGACCGCTGGAGCGACCCCACCCAGCTGATGTTCGCCCACTGGACCGGCGCGGCTGGAGTACGCTTCGGCCTGCACGACGCCGAATTGCAGCTCACGGCCGGGCTGCTGCCCGACGCCACCTTCGAGGGCTGGCAGGTCACGGAGAACAACTTCACCCACGACATCTTCTTCGGCCAGGTTTCGCTGGGCGTGATGGAATCCAGCCGCCGGTTCGGCGCCGTGATCGGCTCCAACGTCCTGGCCGATTGCTCAGAGGTGGGACGGCCACTCGTGCTGATCGCACCCCACCTGCACCTGATGCTGGCCATCCCGTCGTTCCACGCTGAGCCCAACCTCGAGGTCACCCTGGACCTGGTCGGCCAGTTCGGCACCCACGTGGGCACGGCCCTGGACGGCGGCGACGAGTCCCAGGCCGCCTGGGCCGCGCAGGTGCACGCGGACGCGCGCATCCGGGCCCTCGGCGTGTCGATCAACCTGCTGGCCCTGAGCCCGGACGACGAGCTCGAGGGCAACGGGTTCAACGGCGGCTTCCACTACTCGGGCCTGTCCCGCTCCCGCACCCTGTGGCTGAGCGAGAACGAGCTGGTCGACCTGTGGAACAACCTCGACGAGCGCACCGGCACCCGCCAGGGCGGCCACTTCCTGCACCGCATGGGCCTGCTGCAAGGCGACGTGCGCGTGGCCTGGACCGCGGGCCCGGTGTTCGAGCCAGCCCTGATCGTGGGCGCGGCCGGCGCCCTGCGCCCGGCCAACGCCCTGGACGCGGGCTTCATCGGCCTGGAGACCGACCTGGACCTCACCTTCCGCCACCGCGACGTGCTCGAGTTCCACGTCATCGGCTCGCTGATCGTGCCCGGCGGCGCGGCTGCGGCCGCGGTCAACCGCATCGACCGCACGGCCACCGACCTGCAGTTCGGCGGCATGACCATGCTGACCGTCACCTTCTGATCCGCCCGGATCCAGTATCCTGGGACGGCCGATGCGCCGTCGCCTGATCCCCTCGCTGCAGCTCCTCGCGCTGCTGCTGCTCACCTCCGCGCCCCTGTTGCTGGTGGCCGGACTGGACACGCGCGCGCCCAACGACCACGACACGTACTACACCCACGGCCTGCCCGCGCGGGTGATCGAGCTGCGCCACGCCGAGGGGCCGGGTGCAGTGCGCAACTCGGTGGTCGCAGCGCTGAGCCGCGATCCCACGGTGCACCCGCCGCTGGCGCGCTTCGGCCTGATCGCGACCATGGCCACCCTCGGCCCATCCCACGGCCTGTTCCGCGCCGCCAACCTGCCGTTCCTGCTGCTGCTCGTGGTCGGGTGCTACCTGTGTGGACGCGAGCTGCGCGGCCACCGCTTCGGACTGCTGGCCGGGTTCGTGGTCGGCACCCTGCCCATCGTGCTGAACTACTCGCGCAAGTGGGACCTGGTGTTCCACCCGGTCGGGCCGTGCATGGTCGCGGTGTGGCTGGCCCTGCGCATCGTGGCCGGCCGGCCCCGACCGTGGCTGTCGTGGCTGGGCATCGCCGTGGCCGGCGCGGTGGGCGTGCACTGCCACCCCGTGGCCCTGGGCTTCACCCTGGCCCTGCTGGGCGCGCTGGCCGTGGTGCAACTGGGCATGCCCGGCACCCTGATGCAGCTCAAGCTGCGCCAGACCCTGCCCCCCCTCGTGGCGGCAGGTGCGCTGTTCTTCGCGCTCGACGCGTACTTCCTCGGCCTGCTGCGCGTGGGGCCGCTGAACGAGCCGCCGTGGTCCTTTGGCAACTACCTGGCCGACAAGAGCCACGACTTCGGCATCGCCGGCGGCGGCGGCGGGGCCACGTTCGCGGGCATCGTCCGCGTGCTGCGCGACCTGCTGCGCTTCCACCTCATGCCCGGCTGGCTGCTGTTGCTGGTGCTGCCCGGGCTGGCGGCCGTGCCGCTCGCGCTGCTGAAGGAGCCCCGCGAGGCAGACGACCGCTGGCTGCGACCGGCCATGGCGCTGCTGGGCCTGGTGCTGGCAGCCCACGGCCCGGTGCTGGTGCGCACCATGGCCCACGGCTGCAACACCAAGGACTGGATCGGGCTGCTGCCCGTGCTGGTGCTGCTGTGCCTGCTGGCGCTGTCTCTGCTGTGGGACGGGGTCAAGCAGGAGCGGCTGCGGATGATCGCGCCGTGGGTGCTGGTCGTCAACGGCCTGCTGCTGGCGTGGGCGCCACTTGTCTCGTCCCTGGTCGGGCCGGATCCCCTGGTCGAGCGCGAGGCCTATCGCCGGTGGCCCCTGCGGGCGTTCACGGCCTGCGAGACCGGCTACCGGCTCAACACCTACCACCTGGTCAGCCGCACGCCGCACCCCTCCAGGCCGCTGCTGCAGGCCTTCGGCAAGGTGGCGGGCGAGCCCCGCGACGACGCCGCGCTCGAGCTGGCGTTCCACGACCTGCGCCTGATGCCGGACCGTCCCGGACCGGACGGGATCCCCCTTTGGCGGCGGGCCACGCCCGACGATCTGCCGAATCCCCTGCCCGACTGCTGGCCCGCGTTCTACGAGGGCTGGGCCGGGCTGCGTCGGTCGCCGGAGCGCTCCCAGACCCGGTTCCACCTGGTGCGGCTGCGCACGGACCTGCCCGAGCTGGTGCAGGAGGGCGGGCCGCAATACAGCCACCGCAGCCAGCTCACGCCACAGGCACTGGCCAGCGCCAGGGCGGCCGTGGTCGAGCACTTCGGGGGGGCCGTGGCCGAACCGGTGGTGCTGGCGGACCCCGGTCACTGGTTCCTGTACCAGGTGCTGGAGCGGGACAGCGACTACCTGGGCACGGCCCTGCTCGTGGACCGCGGCTCGGGGACCGTGATGGTGGCGCCGTGAGCTACGAGGAGCCTGCGGTGCCCCTGGGTCGGCGCGAGCTGGCCGGGGTGGTGGTGCTGGCGCTGGTCCTGGTCGGGCTCAACGCAGCGTCCGTGGCCACGAAGTCCGCGACCGTGGACGAGTTCGATCACCTCGCCTACGGGGCCTCCGTGCTGACCGGGGACAGCACCCGGCTGCAGGACAGTAAGATGCCGGTGACCGCGTTCAACGCAGTCCTGTACGGCCGGCCGTGGTCCACCGAGCGGCCCGAGGCCCTGTTCCGGGCGCGCATGGTGACCACCGCGTTCTCGCTGATACTGGCGCTGCTGGTGTGGCGGTGGGCGCGGCAGCTGTACGGCTCGACCGGCGGGCTGCTGGCCATGGGCCTGTACGTGGTCTGCCCGTCGGTGATCGCCCACTCCCGGCTGGTGACCACGGATCTGGTCGGCGCCCTGGGCATCATGGCCGCGTGCTACGGGGCGTGGCGCTACCTGCGCCAGCCCGGGTGGCGCGCCGCCCTGTGGGTGGGCGCGGCCCTGGGGTTCGCCCTGGCCGCCAAGTACACGGCCCTGTACCTGATCCCCGCGCTGGCCCTGGTGGCGGGGCTGCAGTGGCGGCGGCTGCCGCGACCGGGGCGGTTGGCCGCGCACGTGGGGTGGGTGGCGCTGGCCGCGGTGGTCGTGGTCAACAGCGCCTTCCTCGCGCGCGGTTCGTTCACGCCGCTGCAGCGGTACGAGTGCCGCAGCGCCCTGTTCCAGGGGTTGCAGGACACGCCGGTCGCGGCCCTGCCGATTCCACTGCCCCGCCCCTGGGTCGAGGGCGTGGACTGGGTGCGCTTCCGCGATCGCAACGGCATGTGGGGCGAGGACATCGTGGTGCTGGGCCGGCACAGCGAGTACCAGGGCCTGCCGCACACCTACGTGGTGGTCCTGCTGACCAAGTTCCCGCTGGGCTGGCTGGCGCTGGTGGCCGCGGGGCTGGGTGTGGTGGCGCGGACCGGCAAGCGGGGCTGGCTGCAGGGAGGCGAGGGCGTACTCGTGATCCCCGTGCTGATCCTGTTCACCGTCCTGAGCCTGTTCACCAGGGCGCAGCTCGGAGTGCGGCACCTCCTGGTGGTCGTGCCGTTGCTGTGCGTGCTGGCTGGCGCGGCCGTGCGGGACTGGCACGAGTTCCCGCGGTGGCGGAAGGGGGTGATCGGCGCACTGGGGACCTGGATCCTGATCTCCACGCTCAGCTACCACCCCCACTACCTCCCCTACTTCAACGAGCTCGTCTGGGACCGCACCCGAGCCTACCGCGTGTTGCTCGACTCCAACCTCGACTGGGGCCAGGACGCCCACCGCGTGGAGGCGTACCTCCACCTCCACCCCGACACCGAGACCGACGCCCGCTACCCCTTCGACGGCCGCTACATCGTCAGCGCCAACCAGGTCGGCGGCCTGTTCGGCGAGGACCACTACACGTGGCTGCAGGACCACGAGCCCGTGGATCACGTGGGCTATTCGCACCTGGTGTACGAGATCACGGGGTACACGAACGCCGAGTAGGAAAAGGGGACGCTCCTCCACCCCTAGAATCGCACCCTCACGCCGAGGCGCCCACCTCGGCTCGGTCCAGCCTCGGCCACCCCGTCCATGGGCAACCCATGCCGCAGGTGGTAGTGCATCCGCTTGGACTCGACCGTCAGGCCGAACACGAGGGACACGGTCAACCAGCCTCCGGCCACGAACAACTGGGGTACGGTGCTGGCGACCACCGTGGCCGCGGCGACCACGCTACCGAGGTGGCACACGAACGCACCCTCACAGGGCTCGCTGCTCTGTTCACGGTACCAGTCGTCGAGCACCGCGAAGGTGATCACCGCGGCCACGAGGTGCCCCAGCCCGAACAACAGGGTCATCATGCCGACGTCATAGGCGGGATGCCACTGGCGGGCCAGGCCGCGGTAGCCGATGCGGGTGCAGGTGAAGTCGAGGGCGGGGTCGAGGGTGGTGGGGGCAGCACTGGGGACCTGCAGGTCGGAAAGGACGAGGATCCGTGAGTCGCCGACGCGGTGCTCCACCGCAGTGGCTTCAGAGGGTCCGTACGCCCACGTCAGGACGCACAGGGCCGTCAACACCGTCGCGAATCGGCCCCATGGTCGAGGATCCTGCATGATTACCCCGATCCGATCCTCGCTCGGTTCGGGTCACGGTTCCCAGGGCAGGGGTGTGCCCGCCTGACGTTCGCGTTCATGCGGAAGCACAGCTGCAGGGGGAATCAGCCGCCGAACAGCCCGCTCTGCCCGTCGTCGGGTTCCTCCTCGGGGGAAGGATTCGCGGCGGCCTTCTTCGCCTCCCGCTCCTCCTTGAGCACCATGAACTCGTCGTACCACTTCGCCTGCTGCTGCAGCAGGTCGGCGAGGGTGGGCGGCACGTGGTCGGCCAGGCGCATCGTGACCTGGGCCATGGCCTCGCAGTCGGCCACCGCCCTGTGCGCCTCGGGGTAGGCCACACCCAGCTTGTCCGCGGCCTTGACCAGGCCGAACGGCCAGCCCGAGCGCGACGGCATCTTCTTGAACACCCACATCATCGGGTCCAGGGTGGGCGCCAGTGGCAGGGTCAGGCCGCAGCGCTCCATCTCCGCGGCCAGCAGCGGGATGTCGAAGCTCAGGCCGTTGTAGGCCACCACGACCCGGTCGCGCAGGCGCTGGTACACGTCCCAGGCCACGTCCCGGAACACGGGCTTGCCCTCCACCATCTCCTCGGTGATGTGGTGGGTCTTGATCGCCTCCTCCGGGATCGGCCGCTGCGGGTCCACCAGCACCCCCCAGCGCTCGGCGATGCGGCGCTCGCGGTACACCACGATGCCCACCTCCACGATGCGGTCGGTGTCCGTCTCGAGGCCCGTGGTCTCCAGGTCGAGGAACGCCAGCGGCATGTCTGCCCAGTTCCCCTGCATGTCGAAGCTCAGCATCGCACCTCCCGCGAGCGGGTCATTCTAGCGCAGAACCAGATCATCCTCGGTCACCGGTCGCGGCGCCACGATCCGTCCCTGCGACAGCCGCACCAGGAACGGCCGGTTGGCCTCGCAGTCCCGCAGGAACAGGTCGCTGACGTCGTCGGAGTACACCGGGTACCAGCCCGGCACCGTGCTCAACGGCTCCTCGGCGCCGCGGGGCGCCCGTAGCAGCACCGCGGTGGCGCCGCTGCCGTTCAGCACCTCCTGCCAGCCGTCCCGGAACAGGGCGAAGGTGGTCCACTCGTCGTTCACCTCCGGCGGGTAGACCGTGTCCCAGCGCCCGTCGATGAACACCCGCGCGTCCGGGTGCTGCCAGATCAGGTAGGCGCCCCAGTCGAACTCCGCCAGCACGTCCCCGGCGATCCCGTTGTCCTGCATGAACGACACCGCGGCCACCGGGGTCCACCAGGGGTCCATGCGCATGTGCAGGTTGCGGTGGCCGTTGCGGATCGGCAGGGCCACGGCCAGCGCCACCAGCAACACCACCGTAGCTGCCCGCCACGCCAGCGGCTGTCGTCGCACCAGCCGGTCCAGCAGCGCGGCCAGCGGCACCACCAGGCTCAGACCCAGCAGCGCGCCGAAGCGCACGTGCTGCACGGTCTCGTAGATCATCACCACCAGCAGGCCGGACCACAGCAGGTCGCGCCGACCGATCAGCCGCCACCCCGCCACGACCAGCGCGACCGGCAACAGCGCCGCGTACGTGATCGTCGCCCGCAACGGGTGCTCCCACAGGGGCTGCCACTCGGTGATCGTGGCTCCAGCCGTGCCGGTGACCGTGCGTACCACCGCCTCGAGCAGCCCGCCGCCAGCCGGGTGCACGAACGTCAGCGCACTGCCCAGCACCAGGGCCACGGCCAGCCGGACCCGGCTGCCCCTGCACGCGGTCCACGGGGTCAGGGAGTCGATCAGGGCGAGCCCCAGCACGCCCACCCCCAGCAGCCATGCGCCGTGCATGTTCGCCCATACCAGCATGAGCGGCGGGATGGCCCACGCCGCGAACCGCGAGCCGCGGCGGTGCTCCACGACGACCAGCAGCAGCAGCGCCAGCATCACGAAGGAGAACGCCCGGGCGCGCAGGAGCAGGAAGTGCGCCACCGCCGGCCACGCGACCATCAGGGCCACGGCCGCGGCCGGCATGGAGGCCCCGGCGCGCCGCGCGGCCAGCAGCACCGCGCCCGCGGCCAGCAGGGCCTGGCCGGATCGCATCAGCACCAGCCCGTCCCCGCCGCCGACCTGGTACACGCCGTACTGGGTGATACGCGCCACCCACTCGTAGTCGGTCCACGCCAGGGCCTCGCGCGCGAACGAGTGGCTGTCCACGCCGGGCAGGCCGCCGGCCGCCAGGATGTCGCGCGCCGAGAACAGGTTCATGAACAGGTCGGGGTCGACCATGCGGGAGTGGTCGGCCAGCACCATGGCCACCAGCACGGCCAGGGATGCGACCAGGCCGTCGGGCCAGCGGTCGCGGATCAGCGGCGCCGGGACAGTCGGATCCGCCATGGATTGACCACTGATTCGGTGAAGACCGACCAGGTCAGGGAGGATTCCCCCTCCTCCCGGTCGGTGAACACGATCGGCACCTCCTCGATGCGCAGGTCCGCCTGGTCCGCGAGGTAGAGGTGCTCGATCAGGAAGGCGTAGCCCGAGGCCCGTACTTCGCGGGGGTCACACCGTCGCAGCGCGTCGGCCGTGAACGCGCGGAACCCGGTGGTGCAGTCACGCACGGGCAGCCCGAGGACCCTGTCCACGTAGGCGTTGGCACCGCGGCTGAGGATCTTGCGCCTCAGCGGCCAGCGCCGGATCCCGCCGCCAGGCACGTAGCGCGAGCCGATGACCACGTCGAACCCGGCCGCGATGGCGTCGAGCATGCAGGGGATCACGGCCGGGTCATGGGAGCCGTCCGCGTCCAGCTGCACCACCACGTCCGCGCCACGGTCCAGGGCCTCGACCAGGCCCGCACATACCGCGCGGCCATACCCCTCCTTGCCAGGGCGGGTCAGCAACCCGATCCGAGGATCGTTCGCAGCCCGGGCCAGGACCCGGTCGCCGGTGCCGTCCGGGGAGCTGTCGTCCACCACCAGCAGCGACAGGTCACCGGGCTGCGCCAGCACGCCGTCGGCGAGGGCGTGCACGTTGTCGGCCTCGTTGTAGGTGGGCGAGATGACCACCACCCTCGGGGTGTCGGTCATGTCAGCGGCCCGAGATGCGCGGCGGGCCACGTCGGCCCCACAAGAACCACGCCAGACCGCCGACGCCGGCGAGGCCCCCGATCAGCACCAACCAGAACCAGAAGAAGGCGACGAACGGCTTGTCGCCTTCCCGGTAGATCTCCTGCACCTCCGCCAACGAGTCCGGCTCGTCTCCACTGGAGACCACGTACAGCTCCGGGGCCGGGGAAGGCTGTTCCTCGGTGGCGGGTTCTTCGGGCGCCGCCGGTGAGACAGCCGGTGTCTCGGCAGGTGTCTCGTCGCCCTGGGCTGACGAGACCTGCGGGACGGCCACGAGAACGAATAAACAGGCGAAAGCAACGTAACGAACACCCATGAGCGACACCGTATACCAGGCAACTGCAACCGATCTGCCATGGCCCGGGGGGTTCCCAGGCGGGTGGAAGTCTGACAGAACTGGCACAGAAGGTGCTAGTAATAGCGCACACGAGGCGTACGAGACGGACCCGATGGACGAACCGGACACCAGCAAACCGCCGGGAGGCGGCAAGGACAAGCCCAGGACCGCGGCCAGCCGACAGCTGCCCCGGCCCAGGCCCACGTCCAGCGCCACGCTCCCGTCCAAGCGCGACCCGCTCGCGGCCTACATGGCCGACGTGCGGCGCTTCGATCTGCTCACGCCCGAGCAGGAGAAGGAGCTGGCGATCCGGTACAAGGAGACTGAGGACCCCGACGCCGCCTACCAGCTGATCACGGCGAACCTGCGGCTGGTGGTCAAGATCGCGTTCAAGTACCAGCGCTTCTACAAGAACGTCCTGGACCTGATCCAGGAAGGCAACGTGGGCCTGATGCAGGCGGTCAAGAAGTACGATCCCTACCGGGGCGTGCGCCTGTCCAGCTATGCACGGTACTGGATCCGGGCCTACATCATGTACTTCCTGCTGGCCAACCACCGGCTGGTCAAGGTCGGCACCACCCAGGCCCAGCGCAAGTTGTTCTACAACCTGTCCAAGGAGACCAAGAAGCTGCGCGACCAGGGATTCGATCCCACACCCAAGCTGCTGGCCGACCGCCTCAACGTGGAGGAGCGCGAGGTGGTGGAGATGTCGGCGCGGCTGTCTGCGCGCGAGGCCAGCCTGGACGCACCCATCGCCGGCGACGAGTCCCGCACCCTGGGTGGCATGATCGAGTCGGGCGATATCGGTCCGGACGAGCAGGTGGCGGACGAGGACTTCCGCGACCGCATCGGCGTGCTGCTGCGCAAGTTCGGCTCCGAGCTCACCGACGAGCGGGAGGTGACCCTGTGGCACAAGCGGATCATGTCCGAGGATCCGCTGACCCTGGGCCAGGTGGGTGACATCTTCGGCTTCAGTCGCGAGCGCGCCCGCCAGATCGAGGCTCGGCTCAAAGGTCGGCTCAAGGACTACCTGATCGCCGAGCTCGGCGAGGAGGCCCTCCTGGGCCTCGAGCTGTCCCACTGATCTCCCCATGAGGTACCGCGACCTGGACCTGGACCGGTTCCAGGTGCGCGCCATCGAGCACCTGCAGGCGGACCGGACCGTGCTGGTGTCCGCGCCCACCGGCACGGGCAAGACCCTGATCGCGGACTGGATCGTGTTTTTTTTTATTGATTAGGGGAGGTAGGTGATCTACACCGCGCCGGTCAAGGCCCTGAGCAACCAGAAGTTCCGCGACTACACGGCCATGCTCGGCGAGGATCGCGTGGGCCTGGTCACCGGCGACATGGTGATACGTCCCGGTGCGCCGCTGCGCATCATGACCACCGAGATCCTGCGCAACATGCTGCTGGTCGGCGAACGCCTGGACCACCTCGCCACGGTGGTGATCGACGAGATCCACTTCCTCGACGACCCGGAGCGCGGCACCGTGTGGGAGGAACTGCTGATCTACCTGCCCGCCACGGTGCAGGTCCTGGGCCTGTCCGCCACCCTGTCCAACCTCGACGAGATCGCGGGCTGGCTCGAGTCGGTGCGGGACACGGAGGTGGCCGTGGTTCGGGAGGACCGCCGCGCCGTGCCCCTGCAGGTCTCCCTGGCCAACCGCTTCGTGCAGCCGTGCGGTGTGCGGCAGTTCGACGACCGCTTCCGTCGGTGGGTGTCGGACGGCAAGTCCATGCGCAAGAAACGGCCCCGCCACTGGAAGCGGGGTCGAGGCAAGCGTCCCGGACCGCGCGGACGGCAACCCACGGCCGAACGGGACCGCCCGACCCGGCCCGATCAGCTCGTCGAGAGGCTCGAGCCCGATCTGCTGCCGTGCCTGTACTTCGTGTACTCCCGTCGTACCTGCGAGGACCTGGCGCGGGAGCTGTCGCGGCGGCGGCGGCACGGCCTGCTGACCGGCGAACAACCGGCCGAGGTCGAGGGTCTGCTGATCGAATTCGAGGAGGGCCACCCGGGCGTGATGTCCGGATCATTGCGCGGCATGCTGCTACGGGGGATCGCCTACCATCACGCCGGGCTCCACGTGAACCTCAAGGCGCTGGTGGAGCAGCTGTACGAACGCCGGCTGATCCAGGTGCTCTACTGCACGACCACGTTCGCGCTGGGGATCAACATGCCAGCCCGGACCGTGGCGTTCCACACGCTGGACAAGTACGACGGCCGGGGATTCGTGCCGCTGACCGTGCGCGAATTCCAGCAGATGGCCGGCCGGGCGGGCCGGCGTGGCATCGACCGCAAGGGCCACGCGATCCTGCGGCTCGACTTCCCGGGGTGGCACGGCAAGCGTAAGCCGGTGGCACGGTTGCTGGAGGGCCGTCCGGAGCCGGTGACCTCCAGCTTCAACCTCTCGTTCAACTCGGTGGTAAACCTGCTGGACCGCTACGAACAGGACGAGGTCAAGGAGCTGCTCAGGAAGTCGCTGCTCGCTTATCAGCTACAGCACGGATCCCGCGCCAGGGAGCACAGACGGTTCAAACGTGTGGGCGCCGATGCGGTGTGGATGTCGTTCCAGAGAAAGGTTTTTCTACTACAAAACATCGGGTACCTGGACGGGGAGCTCGAGTTCAACGCCGGCGCCGCGGTGCTGCGACACATCCAGATCGAGGAGATCTTCGCCACCGAGCTCGTGTTGACCGGCGCCCTGGAGAGCCTGCCACCCGCCCTGCTGTTCGCCGCGCTCTGTGCGGTCGTCACCGACCTCGGGCCGTCCGTGAAGATCACCGTGCCACGGGGCAAGATGCGACAGCTGGCCGCGATGCTCGAGGAGATCTACCTCAGCGATCCGGTGGCGCGCACCGAGGAGGAGCAGAGCGGGCCCACGTCCTTTGGCCCGGAGCTCATCCCGCTGGCCGCGGCATGGTACAGCGGCGAGCCCCTGATGGACATCGTGGAGCGGCTGCGCTCGAGCGCCGACATCTCGGGGGTGCTGGTCAACGCGCTACGTCGCGGCAAGGACCTGGCCGGCCAGCTTCGAGACGTGTACCGCGCGGCCGAGGACGACGAGATGGTCGCGCGGCTCAACGAGGTGGTCCGTACGGTCAGCCGCGACGAGGTGGAGGTGGTGGGCTGATCGATCCCCCGTGCCCTGGCGCGCATTCGTAGTAGGATGGCACGCGAGGGAACATCCAGCGCGGGAGGGTCTCCATGCCGGACCACCGGATCATCCGTACAGTCGCCATCGTCGCCGTGCTCACCTGCACCCTGCAGGCCGACGCCACGGTCCTGACCGTCTCCCAGTGGGGCGTGGGCTACGCCGAGATCAACGACGCCATCGATGACGCCGTGGACGGCGACATCGTCGAGGTGGAGGTCGGCATCTACTACGAGGACGTGGACTTCGACGGCAAGGAGATCGAGGTGGTCTCCGTGTCCGGCCCGTCCACGACGTGGATCGTGGGCTCCAGCAGCGGCGTCCGCTTCGACAGCGGGGAGACCGCGGACGCCATCCTCGAGGGATTCACGGTCAGCTCCGACGGGGACAAGGGGCTGAAGATCCAGAATGCGGACCCGACGATCCGCGGGTGCATCGTCACCGGAGTCACCGGGTACGGGATCTACGTGTACAACCAGGCCGACCCCACCTTCGAGGACTGCACCTTCGACGGCAACGACGGCGACTACCCGATCTACGTACACTACCTCTCCTCACCCACGTTCTCCGGGTGCACATTCAGCAACAACCTGTCCGTCTACGGCGGCGGCCTCTACCTGAACTCGTCGTCCCACGCCGTGGTCGAGGACTGCACGTTCAGCGGCAACTACGCGTCGTCCAGCGGCGGCGCCATCCACTGCAACAGCTCGTCACTGACCGTGACCGGCTCGCACTTCGAGGGCAACGAGGGCTACTACGGCACCATCTACCTCGACGACGCCGAGGACGACGTGGTGATCCGCGACAACATGCTGTTCGCCAACGTGGCCGAACACGGGGGCGGCGTGTACTCCCTGGAGTCGTCCGCGTACATCGCCGACAACCTGCTGGTGGAGAACGACGCCCTGTCCGATGGGGGCGCGTTCTATCTGGCCGAGGAGTCGAGGCTGACGATCCTGAACAACACCATCGTCGGCCACTCCGTCGGCGGCGCGGGCTGCGGGATCCTGGCCGAGACCGACACCGACGCCGTGGTCTCGGGCAACATCATCGCCCACTGCGTCGGGGGTGAGGGCATCTGGACCGAGGACGCCACGTCGCGACTACAGGTCACCCACAACGACGTGTTCGACTGCGCTGGCGGCGACTACGGAGGCTTCTGGACCGGCCTGGCCGGTGAGCACGGCAACCTGGCGGTGGACCCCCTGTTCACCGCGTACACGGCCAATCTCGATCTGTCCGACGACGACCTGAGCCTGCAGGTGGGCTCACCCCTGGTGGACGCGGGCGCGCCCGGGTTCGAGGACGCGGACGGCACGGTCTCGGACATGGGCGCCGGCGGAGGTGACGACCAGGCCAGCCCGCCGCCTGGCTACGACTACACGGTCAGCCTGTCGGGCAACGGCGACTTCAACGAGATCAACGACGCCATCGACGACGCCACCCACGACGTGCGCATCGCGGTCTACCCCGGCCTGTACGACGAGCAGGTGGACCTCGACGGCAAGGAGATCGAGCTGATCGCCCTGACCGGCCCCGAAGTCACGGTGGTGTCCGGGTCGAGCTCGGGCCTGCGCATCGACAGTGGCGAGGACGACGTGCTGGTCGAGGGGTTCACCTTCTGGGGCCGCGGCAGCCACGGCATCAAGGTGCAGAACGCAGACGCGGAGATCGTGCACTGCTGGCTGCGGCTGAATCTGGACTATGCCCTGTACAACTACAACCACGGCAACGTCAGCTTCACGGACTGCCTGTTCGAGGACAACGTCTGTCCGATCCCCGTGTACAACCACTACTACTCCGCGGCCACGTTCGACGGCTGCACCTTCCACCGCAACGAGGCCGACGACGGGGGGGCGATCTACGCCAGCTCCCGGTCGGAGGTCACCGTCACGGGGTGCACGTTCACCGACAACACGGCCGGCTCCTACGGGGGGGCGATCTACGCGGATGACTCCACGCTGCACCTGGCCGACAGTCTGTTCCAGGGCAACGAGGCCAACTACGGCGCGGTCACGGCGTGGGAGCTGTACGAGCCCCTCGACGTGGACAGCTGCACGTTCTGGGACAACTTCACGTACGAGGGAGGCGCGCTGTTCACCCACGACAGCACGGGGCGGATCAGCCACTCGGTGTTCTCCGGCAACCAGGCCGAGTACGGCGGCGCGCTGTACCTGGACGAGGACAGCCACCTGCTGGTGGCCAACAACACGATCGTGGCCAACGAGGCGGGTACGGCGGGCGGTGGCATCTACGCCGAGGCGGGTATCGCGTCGGTGGTGGTCAACAACGTGATCACCCACGCGGTCGATGGCGAGGGGATCTACAGCGTCGAGCCGGTGGAGTCGGCCCGCCTGTTCCTCGCCTACAACGACGTGTGGGGCAACGCCGGCGGCGAGTACGGCGGCGCGCTGGTCGCGCCGACCGGGGTGTGGGGCAGCCGCAGCGAGGACCCCGGCTTCGTCAACTTCATCGACGACGCCGACCCCAGCAACGACGACCTGGCGCTGGCCGCGACCAGCACGCTGGTGGACGTGGGCGTCCCCACGGTGGAGGACGCGGACGGCACCCGCTCGGACATGGGCGCAGGCGGCGGTGACCTGGACGCGGTGACCCTGATCGCCAACATGGTGGTGTCGCCCACGGGCGTGGGCGACACCTTCGAGATCGACGACGCGGTCGACCAGAGCACGGACGGCGACACCATCGCCGTGCTGCCCGGGGTGTACTTCGAGCAGGTGGACTTCGACGGCAAGGACCTGACCGTCGTGGCCAGCCTGGGTCCTGACGTGACCTTCGTCGGCGGCTCGTCCGACGGCGTGCGCTTCGACAGCGCCGAGACCGCGGACGCCGTGCTGCAGGACTTCAGCGTGTGGGTGGAGGGCAGCAAGGCGCTCAAGATCCAGAACGCCGATCCCACCATCGACGGCTGCCGCGTGCTGTACAACAGCGACTACGCGGCCTACGTGTACAACCAGGCCGCCCCCTGGTTCGAAGACGTGCAGTTCGTGGCCAACTCCGGGGAGCACCCCGTCTACGTGCACTACTACTCCGAGCCGGTCTTCCTCGGGTGCACCTTCCGCGACAACACGGCCGAAGACGGGGGCGGCCTGTACGTCAGCTCCGCGAGCTACGCCTGGGTCGAGGACTGCCTGTTCACCGGCAACCTGGCCACGGACCAGGGCGGGGCCATGTACGTCAACAGCTCCGAGGTGGTTGTCACCGGATCGACGTTCGTGGACAACACCGGTTTCTATGGCACGGTGTACATGACCGGAGTGGAGGACGACGACGAGTGGACGTCCAACAGCTTCTGTCACAACCAGGCCGTGCACGGAGGCGCGTTCTATCTCCACGACGTGACGTCCGCGTTGATCCAGAACAACATCATCCAGGACAACGAGGCGTCCGGGTATGGAGGTGGGCTCTACCTGGTCGAGTCCTTCCCGTCGCTCACCAACAACACGTTCGTGGAGAACGACAGCCCGACCGACGGCGGCGGTCACATGTACGTGGACGACGACAGCTCGATCACGGTCACCAACAACATCTTCGCCTGGGCCCAGGGCGGAGACGGCATCTACGTGGGTGGCGCCAACGTCAGCTCGGCGATCACGTACAACGACTTCTGGGAGAACACGGACACGGACTTCGACGGCGCGATCACGGCCGTGCCGGCCAACAACTACACCGTGGATCCGCTGTTCATGGACTACGTGGTCGACGGCCGCTGCGCGGACGATCTCTCGCTGGATCCGACGAGCCCGATGATCGACGCAGGCACACCGTCGATCCTCGACGACGACGGCAGCATCTCCGATGTGGGCGCCTACGGCGGCGGCACGGCGCCCAGCCCGGACTGGGACGCGGACGGCTACACCGTGGCCGAGGGTGACTGCGACGACACCCAGCCCGCGGCCCATCCGGGCGCCGACGAGATCGCGGACGGGATCGACAACGACTGCGACGGCGACGTGGACGAGGGCACGGCCATGTTCGACGACGACGGCGACGGGTACAACGAGGTGAACGGGGACTGCGACGATGGCGATCCGACCATCTATCCGCTGGCCCCCGAGCTGTGTGACGGTCTGGACAACGACTGCGACGGCAACGTGGACGAGGGAGCCACCACCACGTACTACCTGGACGCCGACGGGGACGGTTGGGGAGACCCGGCCGTGACCGAGGACGCCTGCACCCAGCCCGGTGGCTACGTGTCACTATCCGGCGACTGTGACGACGGGGACGCGACCGTGAATCCCGCGGCCGCCGAGGTTGCCTGCGACTACGTGGACAACGACTGTGACGGCGTGCTGCACGCCGAGTCGGTGGACGACGACGGCGACGGGCTCGACGAGTGCTCGGGCGACTGTGACGACACGGACAGTGGAGTGTACCCCGGGGCGGGCGAGCTGGCGTGCTCCGGCGTGGACGACGACTGCGACGGCGTCTTCGATCCGAGCGAGGTGGACGACGACCTCGACGGCGCCACCGAGTGCGACGGGGACTGCGATGACACGGACATGGACCTCAACCTCGACGACGGGGACGGGGATGGGGCGTCCACCTGCGACGGCGACTGCGACGATACGGACGGCACGCTGAACCTGCAGGATGCGGACGGGGATGGCGTGCACACGTGCAGCGGGGACTGTGACGACGGGGATGCTGGCGTCTTCCCGGGCGCGGCCGAGATCTGCAACGGCGTGGACGACGACTGCGACGGCAACCTCCCCGCAGACGAGGCCGACGCCGACGGCGACGGTACGTCCCTCTGCGAAGGAGATTGTGACGACACGGATCCCGGCCAGAACCTCGACGACGCGGACGGGGACGGGGCGTCGACCTGCGCCGGGGACTGCGACGACACGGACGACACCGTGCTGCCCGGCGCGGCCGAGGTCTGCAACGGCGTGGACGACGACTGCGACGGCTCCCTGCCCGCGGACGAGCAGGACGCCGACGGCGACGGGTGGATGGAGTGCACCGGCGATTGTGACGACAACGACGCCTCGGTCTCGCCCGGCCAGACCGAGGACTGCGGCGACAGCATCGACAACGACTGCGACGGAGACATCGACGGCGACGATCCCGACTGCGCGGGCGACGACGACGACGACTCGGCCGATGACGACGACGACTCGGCCGGCGACGACGACGACGACGACGACACCACGGACGACGACGACGATGACGATGACGATGACGACGACACCACGGAC
>CAZXHG010000092.1:0-33584 GCA_964639985.1 uncultured Rickettsiales bacterium | reverse complement strand
CCCACGGTTACGGACTACCGAGGCTCCCGGGAGAGGACTGGCGAATCAAGTCTGTGGTCCGTCCGATCAGTAGCGGAAGGTGGGGAACTGGGTGACGAAGGCCTCGACGTCGGCGCGGATGGCGGCCTTCTGGCTGGGATCCGTCCACAGGCCGGTGCCCTTCTCGATCTTGCCGCGCTTGACGAACTCGAGGGTGCGGTCGATGAAGCCGGCGATGGCGTCCATGTGCTCGGGCTTCATGCCGCGGGTGGTCACCGCGGGGGTGCCCATGCGCACGCCGTCGGGGAACAGCGGCTTCTGCAGGTCCGACGCGTTGGGCACGGTGTTGAAGTTCAGGACGATGCCGACCTGCTCCAGGGCGATGGCCACGCGCTTGCCCGGCAGCTTGCGCGACTTGCGCATGTCCACGAGCAGCAGGTGGTTGTCCGACCCGCCCGACGTCACGTGGTAGCCACGCTCCACCAGGGCCGCGGCCAGGGCCTGGGCGTTGTCCACCACGCTCCGGGCCCACGCCTTGTACTGATCCGTGGCCGCCTCGGCCAGGGCCACGCCGATGGCCGAGATGGTGGCGAAGTGGGGGCCGCCCTGCAGGCCGGGGAACACGGCCTTGTCGATCCGGTCGGCGTGCTCCTCCTTGCACAGGATCAGCGCCGCGCGCGGCCCGCGCAGGGTCTTGTGGGTGGTGAACGTGACCACGTCCATGTGCGGCCACGGCGACGGGTGCACGCCGCCGGCGATCAGCCCGGCGATGTGGGACACGTCGGCCAGGGAGATCGCGCCGGCCTCCTTCGCGATCTTCCCGAACGCCTCGAAGTCGATGGCGCGGGGGTAGGCGGTGTAGCCGCAGACCAGCACGTCGGGCCTGAACGCCAGCGCCTGCTCGCGGATGGCGTCCATGTCCAGCACGTCGTCGGCGTCGCAGCCGTAGTGCTCGATCTCGAACCACTGGCCGGTCACGCTCACGGGTGAGCCGTGGGTCAGGTGGCCGCCATGGTCCAGCTTCATGGCCATGATCTTGCCCTGGAAGGGCTTCATGAACGCCGAGTAGACCGCCAGGTTGGCGGGCGCGCCGGACAGTGCCTGGGCGTTGGCGTGGGGGTAGCCGAACAGCTCGCACGCCCGGCGCTTGACCTCGTTCTCCATGGCGTCGGTGAGCTTCTGGCCTTGGTAGTAGCGCCGGCCCGGGTAGCCCTCGCCGTACTTGTTGGAGAAGTTGCTCGCCAGCGCGGCGCGTACGGCCGGGGAGGCGTAGTTCTCCGACGGGATCAGCCGGATCGTCCTCGCCTGCCGCTCATCCTCCTGCGCGACCAGGTCGGCCATGGTCGGGTCCACGACGCGGATGGCTTCCAGGATCTGTGCGTTGTCCATCATTCTCCTCCCAGGATCGGCTCGCTGCCCCCGTTGCTCGGGCGGGTGGTTTCTGGCTCGTCGCCGTCCGGCGGCGGTTCGTGGTCGTCGAGGTGGCCGATGGTGTGGCCCTTCTCGCGCTTGGACTTCATGTAGCGCAGGTTGTGCTCGGACACACCGGTCACCAGCCGCTCGACCCTCGCCACCTCCACGCCGTTCTCCTCGAGGTGCTGGCGCTTGAGCGGGTTGTTGCTCAGCAGCCGCACCTGCGCGGGCGGCCGCAGGAAGTGCTTGAGCACGAACGCCGCGTCGCTGAAGTCCCGCGAGTCCACGGGCAGGCCCAGCTCCTCGTTGGCGGTATACGTGTCGTGGCCCATGTCCTGCAGGATGTAGGTGATGCCCTTGGCCCACAGGCCGATGCCGCGGCCCTCGTGGCCGGACATGTACACGATCGCGCCGCCGCCGTCGGTCACGATGCGGCGGAACGCCTCGTCGAGCTGGGGCCCGCACTCGCAGCGCATCGACCCGAACGTCTCGCCGGTGATGCAGCACGAGTGCACCCGCACCGGCGGCGCGTCCATCTTCTCGAAGTCGCCGTACACGATCAGCGAGTTGACCGTCATCTGCGAGGTCAGCAGGTCGGACAGGCCGCGCAGGTCCTCGTCACGGGCCCGCTCGGCGATGCTCATCACCTGCTGGTGCTGGGTGCGGCGCACGAACGGGTACCAGCGGAACGTGATCTCCTCGCCGTCCACCAGCCGCGGCACCGGGATCGGGCCCAGCAGCCGGATCCGCTCCGTGCCCGGCCGCAGGTGGTCGTCCGTGGGCAGGCCGTCCTCGCCGATGGTGACGATCTTCCCCTGGTCGAGCAGCAGCTTGTAGATGGTTGGATCGATGTAGCTGAACATAGGTGTTCATCCCGATATGCTGTGCGAAACGCCGATCTAGCATAGAAACGCGCGCGTTGCGTCGAATTCGAAGGGGACCCGATGGTGATCCGATCGGTTGGTTGCTCGCTGTTGCTGCTGGTGATGTCGCTGCCCGGACTGCACGGCTGCGGTCCCGAGGAGGAGGTGCCCAAGTACTCCGAACCGTGGGTGGTGATGCGCCAGGACAGCAAGCTGCTGATGGCGCCCGCGGACTTCGCGGGGGTGGTGGGCACGCTGGACCTGGGCGCGGCCCTCGTCGCAGTGCCCGTGGATACGGAGGTGTCCTACGACACCACCTACGCCGAGGTGCAGACCACGGACGGCCTCGAGGGCTTCATCGAGCGCAAGTTCCTGGGCGACGCGGCCGAGTGGCAGGGGGTCGAGGACCTGCGAGCCTCCGTGGACGGGGAGCAGGCGCAGGCCACCGGCGAGCTGTCGCAGCGGGCGAACCTGCGGGTGGAGCCGGGGCGCGAGACCCGCATCCTCGACTCCATCGCCGGCAAGACCCCGTTCCAGATGTACCGCCGCGTCGCCATCATGGTCGGCGACACCAAGGAGATCTGGTACCTCGTCGACGTGGGGGAGGGGAGGTTGGGCTACATGTTCACCCGCCAGCTCGACTGGGACGTACCCAAGGTGTTCCCCCCGTACACCAAGTACCGCCGCACCGTGGCCTGGAGCACGATGGGCGGAGACGAGGAACACCCCACGTACATCGCGGCCAGCATCGGCAGCGGCGACCTCGGCTGCGACTTCGACAAGGTCGAGGTCTACGCCTGGGACAGCGGCAGCTACTACGCCACCGTCATGGTCAAGAGCGAGCTGAAGGGCGTCCTCCCCCTCACGGTCGAGGAGATCGAGGGCACCTGGTACTTCGAGATCCGCCAGCTCACCGACGAGGGCGTGAACGTCGACCGCTACAAGGACCAGCCGAGACCCTCCAAGATCGTCGAGACCCGCCAGGAATCCCCCGGCCCCTACGGCCACTGACCCTCTCCCGGGTCGCACGCCCCCCCGTAGGTCGGATCAAGGAGGCGGCACCGCCGCCGACGGATCCGACATTCCCGCACCGATCGTGCCGATCCACCCCGCCCCACCCTGCCGGAGGTGCACGCCAGCGACAGAAACCACGAGATGTCCGGCCATCCCTCCCCATCTGTCGTCCATCTCCCAGCCCCCGCGCGGAACTTCACCCCCACATACCCAGGCATCTCTCCCCGAAGTTCCGCCAGACGGAACCTCACCCCGAGATGCGCGCACATCTCGCCCTCGAGTACCGGTTCGCGGAACTTCACCGAGGGATGCCTCGGCATCTCGCCTCGAGGTTCCTCGAATTCCACTCAGCCGAGAGCTCCCTCACCGACCCGGCCCGAGCAACACCTCTTGCTCCCCGGTCCACGGATCCAGCCTCACCAGCGACGCCACGTTCGCGGACCACGGGTGCGATTTCTCCCGCGCCGCCTCGTCCTTCTCTGCCTCGGCTCGGAGGAACAACCGGGTCGACGGTGCACCTGGCGCCGGCTGGTTGCCGCTGTTCATGCTCTGCCACCGGCTGCCCTGTCGGACAGGCGCCATCCCGACACCGATCTCGGTCGCGGTTCCTGCCGCCAGATCCACGCGGAAGACGGGCGCCTGCCACCAGTGCTGGGATTCGGGTTCTGCCGTGACCACCACCACGCCTTCTTCGATCTCCGGGCTGACCAGGAGGGTCTCGGCTTCGGGGAACTCCAGCGACCTCACCACGGTCCCGTCTCGCGCCAACACGTCCAGCCACGAGTGGTCGATGGCTGACGTACGGCGCAGCACGGTCCCATCGGACAGGAACTGCGGCCAGCTGCGGCGACCGCGGCTATCCTCGGTCACGAACAGTGGTTGCCCTCCGGCTTCTCCGTACAACGCTGCGCGGCCAGTCGCCGACTCGAAGACGAGGAAACGCCTGCCGTCCTGTGCCGGAGTCACTCCCATCCGTTCAGCCCCAACGAACCTTGGCGCTTCCCCGACCGACGTGAATTCGCATGTCTCGACGCTCAGGTCGTTCACCTCGACCTCACCGACGGTTTCGTCGTCGACGCTCCAGATCCGTACGGTTTGGTCGTCGACGAACAAGAAGGGACTCCTCGCAGAAGGGAGCGGGACCTCGCACAGGACCTCCAGAGCTGGGAAGCTGTGAATCGTGAGTGGGCCGTCGTATCCGGATGTTGCGAGCTTGGAGCCCTGCGCATCGAACACCGATCTGGAAGGGAAGGATGACGACACCGCTTCGGCAACCCACATGGGGCGGTGGCTCGACAGGGACACACTGGCGAGGTTGTAGCCCTCGTCCGGGTGTCGATCCTCGCTCAACAGCGCGTGCGTCCCGTCGGGGCTCAAAACGTTGTACTCGTGACCGAAAACGTTCCCCGCACGGGAGAAGTCACCGGTCTCGAGATCCACGAGTTGTCGTGAGTGGGCGCCTCGCGCCCTGCCGTTGACGACCACCCAGTTGCCCCGCGGCGCGGGATTCACCGAGTCGACATCCGTGAATCCCGCGGGTGTGGCCGTGACGATCCAGCCGATCCAAACTGCCATCGCCGGCAGACAGGTGATCTGACATGTAGCCAAGACCATCGACGCCAGGCGCCTCCCGCGCTTCACGTCAGCGCGACCAGCGCGCACGGTTGCGAGACTTGCCATCAGCAGCCCGATCACGACTGCGCCGATGTAGACCAGCGCGCTCGAATTGACGGTCCTCCACGCCAATCCGAGGTCGAAGAGCCGAAACGCGATCCGGACCCAGATGTTGCTCACCAGCACCCACACGACGAAGTCCACCAGGATCAGTGGTGAGCGCGATCGGAATGCCAGCGCGAGCAGGTGTCCGGCGGGCACGGTGGCCACCGCCAACAGCAGCAACGGCCCGACGTCGTCCCAGCCCGACAGGATGCGCTCGGCGCCGGCGATCTCGGCCGGCGCCACGATGATCACCCCGACCAGAAGGGCCATCCCGCAGGCGGCTTCGACCTTGCCTGCCCAGAACGTCGCTGCGGGCAGGGGGCGGGCCAGGAAGAACCCCAGCCCTCGGAACCGTGGCGAGTTGGGAAACAGGACGGCGCCGAAGCCGAGGCCGGCCAGAGCAGTGATCGTGTAGGCCAGCAGTCCTGCGCTCGCGTCTCGAGCGTCCCCGTCGAGGTGCGATTCGACGCCGGGCAGGAACGGCGCACCGAAAGGCAGCAGTGCCACAGCTGCCGCCGCCACCAGCACCAGCCGGCGCTCCGACACCTCGCGGACCATCACGGCGAGGAGTGCTCTCATGGTCCCAGCAACCTCTCCCACTCGCCGGTCTCCGGATCGATGCGGACGAGGGATGCGGGGTAGGGGCTGTGGTGGCTGTGGCGACGGCTGGTGCTGCGCTCCCCGAGCTCCTCGGACGAGCGCAAGCACAGCAACGTCGCCGGTGCACCGGGTTCGGGTGCTCGCTTCGGGCTGCCCCACGTCAGTTCCTGCAACGTCAGCGCGGGTTGCATGCCGGTGCCGATCTGCCTCACGTCGCCTCGCTCGAGGTCGATGGCCAGCAGCACCGACTCGCTCCAGTCGTTTGCCTCGGTTGCGACTGACGTCAGCAGGTGCGACGGCGCGAACTCGCAACCGATGCGGACGGACTCGCCGCGGGGCAGGTCGATGGTGCGTCCGTGCGTCCCCAGCGCCGAGAACACGGCGATCCGGTTGGCGTCATCGATCTCGTAGACCAGCACGATCCCGCCGCCATGGAGAAAGCCGGTTCCCTTGATCTCGGCATTCGGCTCGTTCAGCAGCTCGGCCATCGGGTTGCCGGCACCATCGAGAAGAGCCACCACGGGATGCTCGCTCGAGTGCAAGACGATCCGTCCCCCTGTCGCATCGACGCGGGTCTCGATGTGTCCGAGCGTGGCCAGCCCCTCCACGGTCGCGACCGGAGTCACCTCGCAGCGGGGGACATCGATCTCCGTGATCACGAGCTGCGGCGGCTCGCACTGCGAACAACCGGGTCTCCAGTCAGCTGACCAGTACGGGTAGGAGAGGCGGACGTGATCGTCGTCCGTGAACCGGATGTGCGAGTTCCGCGCGCCCGTCTCGAAGGGCACCTCGCACAGCCGTCTCCCGTCGGACAGATCGTGCACTTGCACCAGGCCGCCCAGGTGCAACTCGGCGTATCTGCTCTCGCTGGGGGAGAACACCCGGCGCCAGCTGAACAGCCCATCCTCCTCGTCGAGGGAGACCAGCTCCAGGTCAGCTCCGCGTTCCGAGAAGGTGCCGATGAACACATCGCCGTCGGGGAAGCTGCCCTCCCAGTCCCACGGCGACCTCGATCGCGGCGCCACCAGGATGGCCTTCGATCCCGAGGGTGAGAACGTGTCCATGCCCACGGTCCACTGGCCGCCGGGTAGACGTTCCCACCGTCCGCTCGCCAGGTCGACCGCGAAGCTGACGTTCCAGCGGGATCGCGCGTCCCCGTCGACGAGCACCCAGCTGCCGCGCGTGGGTACCTTGATCCGGGTCACGTCGGTCAGATCGTCCGGGGTCGGCGTGAGCACCCACCACAGCTGCCCCAGGGGGAGGACGAGGCCGAGGAGCAATCCCACCCACAGTGTGATCGACGCGCGCCGGCGCGTGGCTCCCGGGTCCAGTCGGCCCTGCATCACTCCTGCAGCGCTGGCCACGAGCAGCGCGAGGACCACGCAGGACGCACCGACGAGCCCGAGGAGGTAGCTGGGATCGAAGCCCCGCGCGAACGCCGGGGGGAACAGCAGGTCGAGGTAGGCCCCGGCTCCGAAGAACGTGGCCACGTAGATCCACGCCCAGCACAGGACCACCGCCACCAGCACCGCGACGTCCACCAGCGCCAGCACGGATCGGGAGCGGAACGCCAGCTCCCCCAGGTGGCCCAGCGGGATGGCGGCCACGCCGACCAGGGCGAGCACCCAGAATTCAGTTGCGATGGCCCACCATCCGGGCTGGGCGATGAGCACGCCCGGTGTCGCGACCAGCAGCCCCGACAGCAGCACGATGGCCGTGGAGGTGCCGACCCTCGCCATCCACACCGCCAGTCCGGGTACCGGCCGCGACAGGTCGAAACCCAGCCCGCGGACCGGGGGCGCGGCCGACAGCAGGGTCGCGCCCAGGCCGCAGCCGACCACCAGCTCGAACAGGCCTGCGATCCAGACGGCCGAGGTCACGCGGGCTTCTGCTGGCTCCGCGGCCGTGAACCCGAGCCACCATGGGGCGAGCATGGGCATGACCGAAGCAGCGAGGGCGCCGAGCAGGATGAACCGCTTGGCGGTCACCTCTCGCCAGGTGATGGCCAGCAGTGCTCTCATCGCCCGAGCACCTCCTCCAGCTGGCCGGTGTCCGGATCGAGGCGCAGTAGCTTCCATCCATCGGACCACGTCTCCAGCAGGCGGGTCGCGGGCGTGCCGGGCTCGCCGCGGTATCCTAGCCCCTGGCGGGGATCGGCATCCATCCGCGCCACCGGCCTCAAGCCCGTGCCGATCGGGTGCGCTGTCATGGCGTCTACGTCGAACAGGAAGGTCGTGGGGGTGTTGCGGTACCCGCCGGCAGCGACGACGACGCGACCGGGTTCTGCCTCGCCTCCGAGTGTCACGAACCCGTCGTCCTCGGAAGGGAGATCCTGGTGTGCGAGTTCCACGCCGGTGGAGTCGAACACCGACAGCCGAGTCGGACCGTGGCCATGGGTTCCGACGAGGATTCGGCCATCGGCCAGGAATCCCCCCCTCACCTCCGCGGGTGGGTGCGCGACCAGTACATCGGTGGCGATCGGCGGAGCATCCTGTTGCAGTGTGACGAGCAGGGCACGGCCGTCGCTGGCCACGAGCAGGTGCCTTCCCGTGGGATCGACCGCGATGTGTGCCGTTCCCGTGAAGAGGGTCTCGGAGCAGGGGCCGAACTGGCCGTGCTCCCTGAGCTCCCTGTCGCGGAGGTCGAGGGTGAACAGCTGCAACTCATAATCGAGCCTGTAGACGCGCTGCACGACGCGCACGATGGTCACCTCGGTCGAACTGGTGAAATCCGCATAGGTGCGGGCGCCCTCGTCGGGCCACGTGTGTTCGAACACCACGCGGTCCTCGACCAGATCGACCAGCGTGAGTGCCCGGTTCCTCCAGTCGTCCAGGACCAGCGCGAGACGGCCGTCCGGGGATAGCCGTACCGGGAACCAATCCCCGTTTGCTCTCCGAGAGATCGCCTCCGAGGGCACGGGACCGGGCGACGGATCCGTGAGATCCAGCGTCACGTACTCCCGTCCCGCAGAACCGTGGGCGAACCAGCCAGCCACCTCGCCGTGACCGCTGATATCCAGGTGCCCACACCACTCCTTGCAAGCCCGGACGCTTCGGCCCGTACGCGTGTCGTAGAGGAACGTGACGTACGCCAGCCGCGCCCGGCCGTGCAGTGCCACCCAGCTGCTCCCGGACGACGGAGAGACGCTTCCGCGGAAATCCGCGGGCGACGGGTTGGCCACCCAGCCCACGAATCCGGTCAGCGCGGGCACGCTCGCTGCCAGGATCGCCCACAGGCCGATGGATGCTCCCCATCGTGCCGCGCCCAGCTCCACCCGGCCGCGGACGACCGCCGAGGCGCTGGCCACGACCAGACCGGCCATGACGGAGGCCACGGCGACGACCACCAGGATGCCTTCCGGACGGTCCACGCCCAGTTGACGCAGCGGACGGTACTGGAGCCACCAAACCTGCACCGCGAGCGCGACTGCGGCGAAGTCCGCCACGAGCAGCAAGGACCGTTGCCTGTAGTTGAGTGCCAGCCAGTGGGCGGTCGCCACGGCCACGATCACGAGCAGCCCGAGGAGGATCGCGATGGTGACGACATCGGGACCGGGTATCCGCGCTGATCTACCGGTCGTGGCAAAGATCTCCAGGTGCACACCGCCGACCAGCCAGGCGGGGATGAAGATGATCGCCCCGCACAGCGCCGCCAGCATCGCCACGGGCAGGGCGCGGCCGAACCACACCGCCAGACCAGGTGTCGGCCGCGACAGGAAGAACCCCAGTCCGCGGTTGTGCCCCGACACCCCGAACAGGGATGCGCCGAATCCCAGCGCGACCATCGCCGTGAATGCGCCGCCGACCATCACCGCAGCTGCGTCACGCGCGTCCGCCCCGCTGATCGCCTCGACGCCCGGCAACAGCGGCGCCCCGAACGGCAGCACGGCCGCGACCGCGGCCGCCACCAGCACCGGCCACTTCTCCGCGAGCTCGCGGCCGGCGATGGCCACCAGCCCCCTCATGATCCGGCTCCATCCCCCGCGACCGCGACGAACACCTCCTCCAGGGACAGGGATTCTGTCTCGGCGCCCTCGAGCTCCTCGCCGACCTCCGCGAATCGCTCCTCGTCGAAGTCCGCGACCACCGCCTCGCCGCCCCAGTCCTGACGGTCCGACCGCACCACCGCGAACCCGGCCAGCGCCTCCCCGGCCTCGCCCCGGTACCGGATCCGCCGGAACCTCGCCTTGAGCCCGCCCAGCTCCTCGTCGAGAAGCACCTTGCCGCCGTCCAGCACGCCCACGTGCGTCGCGATCCCCTCGAACCGCGCCAGGTCGTGGGTGGTCACCAGCACCGTGGTCCCGCGGTCGGCCAGCTCGCCGATCAGCTCCTCCACCAGGATCTCCCGGGCCACCACGTCCAGCCCCAGCGTGGGATCGTCCAGCACCAGCAGCTCCGGGTGATGCCCGAGCGCCAGGGCCAGCTGAACCGCCTGCTGCTGGCCCCGGGACAGGGAGCCGAAGCGGGCCCCGCGGTCCACGCCGAACCGCTCGAAGCGCTCGGCCACATAGGCCGCGTCCCACTTGCGGTAGAGCTTGCCGCAGAACTTCGACAGCGAATCCGCGGTCATGGACGTGGGCGCGTCCGGCTGCTCCGGCACCACGCCGGTGCGCTCCATGGCCTTGCGCCGCGTCTTCCACGCGTCCGCGCCGAACAGCAACGCCTTGCCCTTCTTCGGCTTCTGCTGGCCCAGCAGGCAGCGCACCAGCGAGCTCTTCCCCGCCCCGTTGCGGCCCAGCAGCGCGTACACCGCCCCCTGCTCGACCGCGAGGCTCACGCCCTCGCAGACCCTCTTGCGGCCATAGCGGATGGTCACGTCGTCGAAGCCACAGATGCTCATGGCTTCCCCCCTTTCCTGGATGCGTGGATCTCCTCCCAGGCCGCCTCGATCGCCGCTTCCACGTCTGCCTCGGACGCACCCAGGGTGGCCGCCAGGGCCACCAGGCGCGTCGCACCGTCCCTCAACGTCTGCTCGCGGTCCTGCCTCGTGATGCCGGGCGGCTCGTCCGCCACGTAGGTCCCATCCCCCCGCCGCACCACCAGCACGCCGGCGTCGCACAGCCGGCGGTAGGCCTTGGACACGGTCGCGGGGTTGACCTTGAGCGATTTCGCCAGGTCCCGCACCGACGGCACGGCCCTCCCCGGCTCCAGCGCCCCCCGGGCCACCAGCAACCGCACCCCCTCCTCGATCTGGCTCCAGATCGGGGTGGCGGACGTCAGGTCGAGGCGAAGTCCCAGCAGCATCGGGAGAAGTGTATCACAGTAGTAACACAGTGAGTCAATGGCCTTGCGGCTCGGGAAAGGCACGGAAACGTTGTCCAAGTCCGAACCGAATCGCCATACTGAACGCAGGACTGGAGAGCGCGATGACCAGGGAACAGCTGCTCGAGCGGATCGTCGTCGATCCCAACGTCTGCTTTGGCAAGCCCGTGATCCGCGGTACGCGGATCTGGGTGGCGCTGATCGTGGAGAACCTGGCCGAGGGTATGACGTCCGAGGAGATCCTCGCCGCGTTTCCCCAGCTGACCTCCGAGGACGTGCGCGCAGCCCTGGCCTACGCGGCAGAGGTCACCCGGGAACGGATCCTGCCCCTGGAGGTCGAGGTCGCCTCTTGAAGCTGAAGCTCGACGAGAACCTCCCTCCATCCCTCGCCCAGGTCTGCATCGACGAGGGCTACGATACGTGTACCGTGCTGGACGAGTCCCTGTCCGGACACCCCGACGAGGATGTCTTCGAAGCCGCTCGATGCGAGGAGCGGGCGCTGGTCACGCTGGACCTCGACTTCTCCAACCCGCTCAGGTTTCCGACCGCCGGAACCGCCGGCATCGTCGTCCTCCGTGCACGCCGTCCGGTCCTCGGCGCCATCGAGGCGACGTTGCGTAGCGTGCTCCCGCGACTGACCGTGGAGGCGCTCGCCGGCCGACTCTGGATCGTGGAGCCCGGGCGCATCCGACAGTACGAACCGGACCGGGAACCCTAGAACGACGAAGGCCCGCTCCGTTGCCGGAGCGGGCCGTGAATCGAGTAGCCCCAAGGGGAATCGAACCCCTGCCTTCGCCGTGAGAGGGCGATGTCCTAACCTCTAGACGATGGGGCCTCGTCTGATGCTGGTTGAGGTGCAAGGATTCGAACCTTGAACCCCCTGATCCAGAGTCAGGTGTTCTGCCAATTGAACTACACCTCAAAGAGCGCCCTGCAAGCAGGACGGCGCGATTTATAGCCAGGGTCTGGTGACCTGTCAAGCGTTTTGGTGGTCCAGCGGCTATACTCCCGGTCCATGCATCGGTCGCTGCTGACGTTCGCGTTCATTCTCGGCGTTTCCCTGGTCGCGCCTCCTGCCCACGCCTACAAGGTGGCCGTGACCTCCACGGAGGCGGCCCACGAGCTGCACTGGGACAACTGGACCGTGCCGTTCCGCTTCGAGCTGTACGGGGACGAGGGGGTGGACACGCCCGAGCTGGAGCTGGCCCTGCTGCGCTCGCTGGCGTCGTGGGGTGAGGTGCCGACCGCGGGCATCCTGTTCCAGGAGGACGGCGAGCCGGCCGAACCGCAGAGCGAGCCGGACGGCCGCAACGTGCTGTACTGGACCATGGCGGACTGGCCGCACGAGCAGGCCGTGATCGCGCTGACGTCGATCAATTACTACCCGGACCGCGGCGAGATCGCGGACGTGGACATCGACTTCAACGGCCAGCACTACGAGTGGACCGTCACCGACGACTACGTGCGCACCGACGTGCAGGCCATCGCCACCCACGAGCTGGGCCACTACGTGGGCCTGGACCACTCCGAGGAGGAGACCTCGGCCATGTGGGCCTACTACGACATCAACCCCGCGGGCGTGGGCGAGACGCGGCAGCGGGAGCTGTCCGCGGACGACGAGGCGGGGATCACGTACATGTACCCGTGCGAGCGGCAGCGGGTGACCGTGGACGACCACCTGCTGGTGGGCTACGACACCGTGTGCGACGACGCGTTCTTCGTGCCTCCGGTGTACGAGGACGAGGGCGCTCCCTTCGACCGCACCTGCTCGGCCCTCCCCGGCGGCGGCCGGACCGGCCTGTGGGTCGCCGGGCTGCTGTGCCTGGCCCTGGCCGGCTGGCGGCGGTCGTGGCGCGCGCGCCTGCCGTTGCTGGCGTGGGCGATGGTCGCGGCCGGGACCTCGCTGCCGTCCGGTCCGCTGGCCAACGTCACCCCGTTCGCCACCCTGGAGGGGCTGCTGAACGACACCCCCCGTGCCCTGCACGGCGAGGTGGTGTCCGTGGAGCCGACCTGGGGCGAGGACGGAAGCGTGCATTCCCTGGTCGGGGTGCAGGTGTACGAGTGGTTGCGCGGGTCGGGCGACGAGATCCTGTGGATCGACCGCCCCTCCGGCGAGCTGCCCGAGTTCGGCACGTACGTCCCGGGCGATCCCCGCTTCGCCGAGGGCCAGGAGGTGGTGTTGTTGCTGGCCCCGAGGGCCGACGGTAGCCCCGGCCTGCTCGGCATGGCCCAGGGCTTCATCGAGGTGATCGACGACGACGGCGTGGCGATCGCCCGACGCCACCCCATGGGACCGGGTCTGGCCGACCACGCCGGCGGCATCGAGTACTACCCGCTCGAGGCCCTCCTCCACCGCTTGCGCACTCCCTGACCCCGGTCCCCCATACTCGCGTGCGAACTGCGCGCGATATCTTGACTTCCGGTGATCCACGTCTATGATGCGTTCGCTTCGTGGGAGCCCGTGGTGCGTCACCGTATCCGTGTCGACGAGATCCCGGCCGCCGGGATGGAGTATGCCGTGGACGCCGCGACGCCGGTGTTCGCCGAGCTGCTCGCCGACGCGCTGGATGGCCGGCGCGCAAGGGCGTGTGACGCGACGGTGAGGGTCCGCAGGGAAGAGACGCGGATCTTCATCGAGGGCGACCTGGAGCTGGCACTGGACCTGGTGTGTTCCCGGTGCCTGGGCCCGGTCCCGTTCCGCACGCGGAACGCGATCCGGGCCGTGCTGTTGACCGAGGAGCTGGAGTCGGCTGACGAGAGCCTCGAACTGGAGGGCGCGCAGCTGGACGAGAGCTTCGTGGAGGGCGACGAGGTCGACCTCGCCGAGCTGATCCGGGAGCAGGTGCTGCTGGTGATGCCGGACAAGCCGCTGTGTCGGGACGAGTGCAAGGGCATCTGCCCCGGCTGTGGCGCGGACCTGAACGATGAAGCGTGCACCTGCACCGGCGAGCCGGTCGATCCCCGGATGGCGGTGCTGGCGAACCTGAAGATCGACGAAGAGAACTGAGGAGGCAGCCGTGGCCGTTCCCAAGAGAAAGACCAGCAAGTCCAAGCGGGACATGCGTCGCAGCCACGACGCCATCAAGAACCTGCCCGCCCTGCAGAAGTGCCCCAACTGCGGCGAGATGAAGCAGTACCACCGGGTGTGCCCGGCGTGCGGCGACTACCGGGGCCGGGAAGTGATCGAGATGGAGGACTGATCCGCGACCTCGCGGACCCCCTCCTTCCGGAGCCCCCCCCCTCCTCACACCCGGAGCAAGACCATGCGCATCGCGCTGGACGCCATGGGAGGTGACCACGCGCCAGAGGCCCTGGTGCGCGGCGCCCTCGACGCGGTGGCCGAGCACGGCCTCGAGGTGATCCTCGTGGGCGACGAGGCCGCGCTGGCGCCCGAACTCGAGGAAGCCGGCGAGATCCCCCCGGGCCTGCACGTGCACCACGCCTCCGAGGTGGTCGAGATGGAGGACCACCCCTCCCAGGCCTTGCGGCGCAAGAAGGACTCGTCCCTGCGGGTGGCGTTCGACCTGGTGCGGGACGGCGAGGCCCAGGCCGTGGTCTCGGCGGGCAACTCGGGGGCGGCGCTGGCCATGGGCATCTTCGTGCTCAAGCGGGTCCCGGGCGTGACCCGACCGGCGATCGTGGCCACCATCCCCACCACCAGCGGCGTGGTCGCCCTGCTCGACGCGGGCGCCAACGTGGACTGCAAGCCGGAGCTGCTGCGCCAGTTCGCGCTGATGGGCTCGGTGTTCTCGGAGGTCGCGCTGGGGCAGGCCGAGCCGCGCATCGGGCTGCTGTCCAACGGCGAGGAGGACGAGAAGGGCAACGACACGGTGCGGGCGGCGCACAAGCTGATCGCCGCGCTGCCGCTGAACTACAGCGGCTACGTGGAGGGCCGGGAGATGTTCGGGGGTGGCGTGGACGTGGTCGTGGCCGACGGCTTCGTGGGCAACATCGTGCTGAAGGTGACCGAGGGGGTGGCCGAGGAGGTGGGCAACCACATCCGTGCGGCGGTCAAGGGCCGCCCGGTGTCCCTGGCGGGCGCGGCGCTGATGCGCGGCGCGTTCCGACGTACGCGCGAGGCCATCGGGTACTCGGAGATCGGCGGGGCCCTGCTGATGGGCGTGCAGGGTTGCACCGTGATCGCCCACGGCCGGGCCGACCGGCGCGCGATCTGCTCGGCGCTGCGGTTCGCCGATCGGCTCGTCGCCAACGACCTCGACCGCAAGCTGCGGCAGCGTCTCGAGGACCTGGAAAAGGCCGCGTCCTGACAGCCGTTTACACTCCCCCGGTCCGGTGATATAGGTTCAGACCACCATCAACGACGTACCGCGAAAACGCGTGGAGATCCCATGGCCAACATCGAAGAGCAGGTGAAGAAGATCATCGCGGAGCAGCTGGACGTGAGCATCGAGGAGATCCGCCCCGAGTCCTCGTTCATCGACGACCTCGGCGCCGACTCGCTCGACATCGTCGAGCTGGTGATGGCGATGGAAGAGGCATTCGGCACCGACATCCCGGACGAGGACGCCGAGAAGATCCAGACCGTCAAGGACGCCACCGACTACATCCAGCAGCGGATCGGCTGACCCGACTCCTCCCCAACCCCCCTCGCCCGCGCATGTCCGCGTGGGCCGACGTGCGTGCGCAGGACTGCGTGCGGTTCCTCTGGTCACGCCCGCCATCGGTAGGTATGCTGGCGCACTTCCCGACTACGTCGGGAACCGTTCGTTTGGAGTAGCGAATCGATGCGCCGCGTCGCAGTCACCGGCCTGGGAGTCGTCAGCCCCCTGGGCGCAGACGTGGAGTCGACCTGGGAGGCCCTGTTGGCGGGGCGCTCGGGCATCGGTCCGATCACTCGCTACGACGCCGGGGGGCACACCTGCCGCATCGCGGGCGAGGCCCTGGAATTCGACGCGGACGCCTGGTTCGACGCCAAGGAGCAGCGCAAGACCGACCGCTTCCTGCGGCTTGCCCTCGCCGCGGCCCGCATGGCGGTGGCCGACTCCGGCCTGGTCGTGCACGAGGACAACGCCGATCGGGTCGGCGTGTACGTCGGGTCGGGCGTGGGCGGTCTGGGCACCATCTGCGACGCCATGCTCACCCTGGAGCACAAGGGCCCGCGCAAGGTCTCGCCGTTCACCATCCCCAAGCTGATCATCAACATGGCCCCGGGCATGATCAGCATCGAGATCGGCGCCCGTGGCCCCAACTTCTCCACGGTCAGCGCCTGCGCCACGGGCAACCACTGCATCGGCGAGGCGTTCCGTGCCATCCGCGGCGGGCTGGCCGACGCCTGCGTCGCGGGCGGCGCCGAGGCGCCGATCCTGCCCCTGGCCGTGGCCTCCTTCGCCCGCATGCGCGCCCTGTCGACCCGCAACGACGATCCCTGCACGGCCTCGCGGCCGTTCGATGCGGGTCGGGACGGGTTCGTGATGGCCGAGGGGGCGGGCCTGATCGTGCTCGAGGAGTGGGATTCGGCGCGGCAGCGCGGCGCCCACGTGTACGCGGAACTGGTCGGCTACGGACTGAACAGCGACGCGTACCACATCACCCAGCCCAGCCCGGACGGAGCGGGCGCGGTGCGGTGCATGCAGCTGACCCTGGACGACGGGGGCCTGGCGCCGGAGGACGTGGACTACGTCAACGCGCACGGCACGTCCACGCCGTTCAACGACCGCATCGAGACGCGCGCGATCCGCGCCCTGTTCGGCGACCACGCGGATGCGCTGGCGGTCAGCTCGACCAAGTCCATGACCGGCCACCTGCTGGGTGCGGCCGGCGGGCTGGAGGCGGCCGTGGCCTGCCTGGCCCTGGAGCGGGGCGTGCTGCCGCCGACGATCAACCTGGAACAGGCCGACCCGGACTGCGACCTGGACTACGTGCCCAACGAGGCGCGCCAGCGGGGGATCGAAGTGGCGATCTCCAACGCATTCGGGTTCGGCGGCACGAATGCCTGCCTCGCATTCCGCAGGTACGAGGGGTGAGCTGATGGGACTGTACTTCGTGGGCGCCGATCACGGCGGCGTGATGCTCAAGGCGCAGGTCGTGGCGTGGCTCGAGGCGCGGGGACACGAGGTCGAGGACCTGGGCACCTCTGCCGCCGAGTCGGTGGACTACCCGGACATCGCCGTGGCCGTGTGCCGCGAGGTGGTGGCCACCCAGGGGGCGCGTGGCGTCCTGGTGTGCGGGACCGGCATCGGCATGTCGATGGCGGCCTGCAAGGTCGACGGGATCCGCGCCGCGGTGGTGACGGACCCGTTCATGGCCCGGATGGCCATGGAACACAACGACGCGAACGTCCTGTGTCTGGGCGAACGCGTCCTGGGCCTGGGCCTGGCGAAGGCGACCTTCGAGGCGTGGCTGGACGCCAGCTTCGAGGGGGGGCGTCATGCCAGGCGGGTCTCCAAGATCATGCAGACCGAGGGAGCCTGACGATGCGTTGCCCCCGCTGCGGGCAGCTCGAGAGCAAGGTGATCGACTCGCGCACGCTGCGCGATGGCGAGGCCATCCGGCGCCGCCGCGAGTGCGACTCGTGCGAGCTGCGGTTCACCACGTACGAGCGGCTCGAGGAGTCCCTCGTCGTGACCAAGAAGGACGGCGGCCGTGAGCCGTTCGACCGGGACAAGATCCGCGGGGGGATCGAGCTGGCGTGCAAGAAACGGGAGGTGTCGGCCGAGGCGGTCGACCAGGTCGTCGAGGATGTGGTGCAGCACGTGTACTCCCATGGCGCCAAGGAGATCCCTTCGGACGCCATCGGCAAGGCGGTCTCCGAGGGATTGCGCGGGCTCGACGAGGTCGCCTTCGTGCGCTTCATGAGCGTGTACCGTCGATTCGAGGACACCGGCCAGTTCCAGCACGCGATCGACCAGCTCGAGAGAGACAAGGGAGAGGGAGGGGGCGGGGCAGGGGAATGATGGGCCCGGACGAGCAGCTGATGCGCCGCGCCATCGAGCTGGCGCGCCGGGGACACGGCACCACCTGGCCCAACCCGATGGTGGGTGCGCTACTCGTGCGCGACGGCCAGGTGATCGGCGAGGGCTACCACCGCTTCGCGGGCGGGCCCCACGCCGAGATCGACGCGCTGCAGCAGTGCAGCGTGGATCCGGCCGGCGCGACGCTGATCGTCACCCTCGAACCGTGCTGTCACCAGAACCGGACCGGCCCCTGCACGCAAGCCGTGATCGACGCCGGCATCCGCCGGGTCGTGATCGGGACCCTGGATCCGAACCCCAGGGTGGCCGGGTGCGGGGTGGCTGCCCTGCGGGGCGCCGGCATCGGTGTGACCGTGGGCGTGTTGCCCGCGTCCTGCACCGAACTCAACGCCGTGTACTTCACGGCCCGAGCGCGGCAGCGACCCCACATCACGCTCAAGTCGGCCACGGACCTGTATGGCCGCACCGCCACGCGCACCGGCGAGAGCCAGTGGATCACGGGCGAGGCGGGGCGGGCCCACGCCCACCGCATGCGGGCGCTGACCCAGGCCATCGCCGTGGGGTCGGGCACTGCGCTGGCCGACAACCCGCGGCTGACCGCGCGCGGCAGCGGCGGCGCAGGACGGTCGCCGACGCGGGTACTCTTCGACAGCCGCCTCAGCGTACCCGCGGACTTCAACCTGTTCGCCGACGACGGCGTGCCCGTGATCGTCTACACCACGGCCCGCGGCCTGGAGTCTCCGGTCAGCAGCTCGCCCGACCACCGCGCCGAGGTGGTGATCTGCGGCGATGGCCCGCGGGTCGACCTGGCCCTGGCCATGGCCGACCTGGAACGTCGCGAGGTGGTGGACCTGCTCGTGGAGGGCGGCGCCACCCTGGCCGGCGCCATGGTCGACGCCGGCCTGTTCGACAAGGTGATGCTCTACATCGCCGCGCGGGTCATCGGCGGCGACCAGGCTCCGGGCCCGCTCAAGGGAGCCGGCGTCGAACAGCTCGCTGCCACCCCGGTGATGGAGTTCACCGAGGTCGAACGCCTCGGCACCGACCTGGTGCTGACCGCTCGCCGCCCGCTGGAGGTGCCATGTTCACCGGCCTGATCGAGGCGGTCGGACGGATCGCGGCCACGCGGCCAGCCACGGACGGCCTGCGGCTGGCCATCGAGTGCGATCGGCCGCTGGAGGGCCTGACCCTCGGGGAGTCGATCGCGGTCGACGGCGTGTGCCTGACCGTGGTCACCCATGCCCACGATCGTCGGTTCGAGGTCGACGTGAGCTCCGAGTCGGTGACCCACTCCATCGTGGGCGGCTACGCGGTGGGTGGCCGGGTCAACCTCGAGCGGGCGCTGCAGCTGGGCGACCGCCTGGGCGGTCACCTGGTCAGCGGCCATGTGGACGGCCAGGGCACGCTGACCGCGCGGCGCGCGGCCGGCGGTTCGACCCGGCTGAGCTTCGGGCTCGACCGGTCCCTGTGCAGCCAGCTGGTGCCCAAGGGCTCGGTGGCGATCAACGGTGTCAGCCTGACGATCAACGAGCTGTCCAGCGATTCATTCGGTGTCAACATGATCCCCCACACGGCGGGGGAGACCAACCTCGTCGACCTCCGGGTTGGCGAGCAGGTCAACATCGAGCTGGACATGCTGGTCAAGATGGTCGGCCGGCTGCTGTCGGCATGGCGTGAATCCGGCGCGGCGCCCACTTCGCAGCCGGATCCGGCCAAGTCGGACATTTCCCTTGAAATGCTGGCCCGTTCCGGTTTTATAGGCACGCCCTCTGGGGGACGAGGAGGGGGTGGAAGGAGATGACCGTGGCCTTCGATCCGTTCCCGTCCGATCCCGCCAAGCGGGTGGAGACCTCCCTGCTGACCATCCGCTCCGGCGGCATGGTGATCCTCGTCGACGACGAGAATCGCGAGAACGAGGGCGACTTCGTGATCGCGGCGGAGAAGGTCACCCCCGAGGCGATCAACTTCATGGCCGTGCATGGCCGCGGCCTGATCTGCCTGTCGCTGGAGTCGTCCCTGGTCGAGCGGCTCAAGCTGCCCATGATGGTCAGCCAGAACCGCTCCGCGTTCGGCACCGCCTTCACCGTGTCGATCGAGGCGCGGCGCGGCGTGTCCACCGGCATCTCGGCCGCGGACCGCGCGACCACGGTGCTGGCCGCGATCGCGGACGATGCCGTGCCGTCGGACCTGGTCAGCCCGGGGCACATCTTCCCTCTGCGTGCCCGACCCGGCGGCGTGCTGGTGCGCAGCGGTCAGACCGAGGGGGCCGTGGACCTGTCCCGCCTCGCGGGCCTCAGGTCCGCGGGCGTGATCTGCGAGATCATGAACCCGGACGGCACCATGGCCCGGCTGCCGGAGCTGATCGAGCTGGCCACCGAGCACCGCATCCCGATCCTGACCGTGGCCGACCTGATCGCTCACCGGCTGCAGAACGAGACCCTGGTCTCCGTGGCCGGCGAGGCCGTGCTGCCGACCCGCTGGGCCGGCGACCTCGACATCAAGGTGTTCTCCAACGAGGTCAACGGCCTGTTCTACATCGCCGCGATCAAGGGCGATATCGACACGGACGACCCCGTCCCGGTGCGCGTGCACAACGGCAACCTCTGGGCGGACGCGTTCTCGGCCGTGCGGCTGGACGACGGCATGACCATGGAGCGCGCGCTGCGCCTCATCGACCGCGAGGAGCGGGGTGTGGTGCTGTTCGTGCTGCGGCCGTTCGACGTGGGCAACCTGCTGGCCGGGCTCCGCGCCCACTGCGAGGACAGCCCCCCTGTGCCGCGCAGCCCGCACGAGCCCGACCCGTACCCCAAGGGGCTGCGGGACTATGGCATCGGCGCGCAGATCCTGCGGCTGCTCGGCCTGCGCCGCATCCGCCTGATCACGAACCAGGAGATCAAGATCGTCGGGATCGAGGGCTTCGGCCTGGAGATCACCGAGTACGTCCGCCTGCACGACGACGCGCAGGAGAAAGATGGGAACGATGGTTAACAGCTACGAAGGCGGCCTCGACGCCGGCGGCCACCAGTACGGCATCGTGCTGGGCCGGTTCAACTCGTTCATCACCGACCACCTGCTCGAGGGGGCCATCGACACCCTGGTTCGCCACGGCGCCGAGGAGGACGACATCCACGTCTTCCGCGTGCCAGGCGCCTGGGAGATCCCGGTCGTCGTGCAGCGGCTGGCCGAGTCGGGCCGGTTCGACGCGGTGGTCGCGCTGGGGGCGGTGATCCGCGGCGGCACCCCGCACTTCGACTACGTGGCCAACGAGGTCAGCAAGGGTGTAGCCTCGATCACCCTGGAGACCGGTGTGCCGGTCGCCTTTGGCGTGCTGACCACCGACAGCGTGGAGCAGGCCATCGACCGCGCCGGTACCAAGGCGGGCAACAAGGGCCACGAGGCGGCCATGGCCGCCATCGAGATGGTCAACCTGCTCGACGGCATCGACGAGGGCATGGAGCCCGACATCGTGCCCGAGCCGGAGCTCGAGGCGGAGCTCGAACCGGAGCTGGAACCCGACCTCGAGATGGACGACGGCACGGATGGGTAACCGCCGCCGCGCTCGCGAGAACGCGCTGCAGCTGCTGTACCAGGTCGACAGCGGCAACGCCGACCTGGAGCAGGCGCTGGAACTGTTCTGGGCGGAGGACGACGCGCCCGCGGACGACGAGGGCGTGCTGTTCGCCTCCCGGGTGGTGCGTGGCGTGGTCGAGCACCGCGAGCGTATCGACGAGCTCCTCGAGCAGTACTCGATCAACTGGAAGCTGCACCGCATGCCCGCGGTGGACCGCAACATCCTGCGTATCGCGGTGTTCGAATTCCTGCACTGCGAGGACATCCCGACCATGGTCTCGATCAACGAGGCCATCGAGATGGGCAAGCGGTTCTCCACAGGCGAGTCCGGCGCCTTCATCAATGGCATCCTCGACAAGATCTCCAAGAGCGAGGAGATGTCCGACGACCGGCAGGCATCGTAGGGGGCACCGTGCTGGTACGATTCGACGTGGGGCACTACCGCCTCGACAAGGCGCCAGATGTGGACGCCGCCGCCTGTGCGGTGTGCACGGACGAGCGCCCGCTGCGCGGCCCGGCTGGCCTGGCCGACTGGCGCCTGTCCGGGCTGCTCAGCCGGCAGCTGCAGCTGCAGCGCTACGAGGGCCGCCTCGGTGAGGACATGATGGTCGCCACCGGGGACCGACTGCCCTTCGGCAGGGTGTTCCTGGTGGGCCTGGGGCGCTCGTCGGACGTGGACGGCTCCATGGCGCGCCAGATCACGGCCCGCACCGGCAATACGCTGGTTCGCGCGGGCGTGGGCGCAGCCGTGCTCGGCCTGTGGGACCTGACCCGGGAGCGGATCCCGTTCGAGGAGGCGCTCGAGGCCTTCCTGCAGGGGTGCTCCCGGGCCGTCGTCGCGGGGGCATCCCAGGAGACCTTCGACGTGCACCTGCTGTCGCGCAGCTCCACGGAGACCGGCCGCATGACCCACCACCTCGACCAGCGCTACACCGGCGAGAACCCGGCTGGCATCGAGCTGTTCCAGCTCAGGCCCAAACCATGATCCCCGTCTTCCTGCTCACCGACTTCGGCCTGTCCGACCCCTATGCGGGCCAGATGAAGGCCATGCTGATGGCGCGCGCCCCCGGCTGCACGCCCACCGACCTGACCCACGGGATCCCGGCGCAGGACGTGCACGCCGGCGCCCGCGCCCTGGGCGAGTCGCTGCCGTTCCTCCCCCAGCCGGCGGTGGTGCTGGCCGTGGTCGACCCGGGCGTGGGCACATCCCGGCGCCCGCTGGCCGTGCGCGCCGGCGGCCTGGCGGCCGTGGGCCCGGACAACGGGCTGCTGACCCCCCTGCTGCGCAGGTCGGGGGCCCGCGCGGTCGAGCTCGACCCGGTCGCGGTGGAGGCGCCGCCCATGTCGGCAACCTTCCACGGCCGCGACCTGTTCGCGCCGGCCGCGGCCGCGCTGGCCAAGGGCAAGGGCCTGGAGTCGATCGGTACGCTGGTGCACGATCCGGTGATGCTCCCCGCGGCCGCCGGCCCGGAGCGGGTCGATGGCGGCTGGCGGGTCACGGTCACCGCGGTGGACCACTTCGGCAACCTGATCACCGACCTGGGCGTCGATCGCATCGGCGAGGACCGGGTGCGGGTGACCCTGCCGGACGGCGGCACTCCGGAGTTCGTCGAGACCTATGGCGAGGTCGACGAGGGGGCGCTCGCGGCCCTGGTCGGCAGCGGGGGGTGGCTGGAGGTGGCGGTCAACGGCGGCTCTGCCGCCGAGCGCACCGGTCTCTCCGTTGGAGCGAGGTTCGAGGTGAGGGTGGGTTGAGTCCACGTCACCCGCCAGCGACGAACCACCACCAACCCCTGCCCGAACCGCCCCGGACGGGGACATGCACACATAACCCACCCCGTGGCTTCGATCGGCCCCATCCCACCGGGGTTATTTGTACGTGTCCCCTGTGTCGCCTCCAACCACCGGTTGGATCCCCGGAGCCTGCGGAGCAGGCGACGGGCGGCGACCCGAGGAGATCGAAGGAGGTCCGACGGACCCGGTCAGGTGACTGCGGGCGGAACGGGGACACGCACAAGTAACTCCGGCAGGATGGGGGCTGTTCGAAGCCCCGGTGCGAGTTACTCGTGCATTTCCCCGGCGGAGGCGGTTCAGGCTTGGGCTGGCCCATCGAAGTTGGAGCCGAACCGCATCGGAGCTGGTGGTTGGAGCCGAACCGGATCGGAGCCGGTGGTTGGAACCGAACCGCATCGGAGCCGGTGGTTGGAGCCGAACCGCATCGGAGCTGGTGGTTGGAACCGACACGGAGATGCGGTGTGGTTCAGGCAGGGGTTGGAATCGCCCCGGGGCTCCGGGGCCGAGCGGCTACTCCGCCCCACCCCCCGACGCGGGCAGCACGTCCTCGGGCACGGTGCCGAGGAGGGGCTCGTTGCGGTACACGTAGCGCTCGAAGTACTCGTCGAAGGAGAAGCCGGTCGCCTTCTCCAGCACCATCTTGAAGTCCTCGGTGGCGAAGGACTGGCCGTCCCACTCGTGCAGCATGGCGCGCAGCACGGACACGATCTTCTGGTAGCCCAGGGACAGGCGCAGCTCGTGCAGCAGCAGCGGGCCGCGGCCGTAGATCGTGGCCAGCTGGCGCCGGCGGTTGGCGTCGCGGCCGGTGGCAGCCATCCACACCGACGTGGTCCACTTGGTGTTCTTGGCGGCGCGGCGGTTGAGCCAGTACTTGACGTACGTGTCGTACTCCTTCTCGCCCTTGGAGGCCTCGCCCCACAGCGCGGCGGAGTACTCGGCGCCCGCCTCCATCATCCAGTAGTCGTGGTCGGTCAGCGAGCACACCTTGTGCGCCCACCACTGGTGCGCGATCTCGTGGGGCAGGAATGCCTCGCGCAGGAACGGGTTGTTCACGCCATACACGTTCACCAGCAGGGTCTTGCTGAGGTAGGCCACGCCGTCCATCTGCACCAGCCCGGGGGGCGCCTGGGCGAAGCCGACGTTGTACGGCATCTGGGCGATGTCGAGCTCGGGATAGATGTAGGGCGCCTGGTACAGCTCGGCGAAGTAGTCGAGGATGTCGTGGGTCTGCTCGAGGATCTCCCGCGCGGAGTCGATCTGGCCGGCGTGGGCGTAGACCCGCACGTGTGGCACCTTGCCCTCGGCCGGGTCGTCCTGGATCAGCGAGAAGCGGCCGAAGATGACCGAGGCCAGCGCCGACGGGATGTTCTCCATCACCACGAACTTGTAGCGGTCACCGAGGTCCTGCTGCTCCACCAGCGTCCCGGACGAGGCGACCAGCATCGGCTTGGGAACGGTGACGGACCACTCGAAGGTGTAGCGGTCCCAGAAGTTGGAGCCGTTCTGCGGGAACCAGGGGTAGGTGTTGAGCAGCGTGTAGTTGACGATGCTCATGCCCTGTTCGGTGGCCTCGGCCGCGGACGCCTCCTCGAGGCTCATCTCCGGATCGGGCTGGGTGATGGCGTCGATGATCTCGCCCTGGTAGCGCACCCGGATCCTGTACTGCTGGCCCACCTGGGCCGCCTCGGGCAGCTCCACGGCGAGCATGTGGTACTTGTGCACGTACGGCAGCGGGTTGCCCTCGCCGTCGCCCACCGCGGTGATCTCAACGGACTTGGTGTAGGCCGAGTAGTTGGTCCACCACGAGATGAGCGACAAGGGGATGACGCGCAGGTCGCGCAGGGTGGGGGTGAAGACCACCGTGACGTCACCCTTGAGCCCCCACTCGCGGGAGTGGGTGTCCTGGAAGATCTCGAAGTCGCTGATGTAGTGCTCGATGTCGAACAGCGAGGCGTCCTTGTAGGCGAGCTCGCGGCGGGTCAGGTTCTCCCGGTCCACCTGGCGCGGGAAGTGGCAGATGACGTCGACGGCGTTGATGTTGTAGACCGTCTTGCCCTCGGAATCGACCTTGATCTGCATCGGGTTGGAGGTGTAGCGCCACAGCGACACCTCCTCGCGGTCCGTGCTGTCGTAGGTGTAGCCCATGGTGCCGCGGCCGCCGGTGTTGGTGTCCATCACCACCTTCACCTTCTCGAGGTCGGCGGTGATGTGGATCTCGTCGAAGTACGCCAGCCCCTCCACGTGGTAGTAGGCGATGGAGTAGTCGAAGTCGTTGGGGAACTCCTTGCGGGACTGCTTCCAGAATCGCTCGGCCTTGTTGACTACCCCGGTGTCGCCGCTGGCAGGCAGGGCCTGTGCCTGCAGCCGCTCGAGATAGTTGGGCGAGAACTCGAAGTAGGCGTCGGAGAATTCCTTGTGCATCACCCGCTCCTTGGTGATGCGCTCCATCTCCTCCTGCTCGAGCTCCAGGTCGGTCTCGAAGTGCCACACGCCGCGGCCGATGTAGACCCCGCCGTAGACCTCGCCGTCGATGGCCTTGCGCGGGAAGAACTCGCCGTCCTCGAGCGTCAGCGTCAGGCTGTCGAACTCGATGACCGCGTTCTCCAGGCGCCAGGCGGCCGCCGTGTCGACGACGTCGAACTCGTCGGTCGTGGCCACGTCCTCGTAGTAGCGGTCGATCTCGCCGTAGCGCCTGTCCTCTTCGATCAGCCCGGCGGTGATGCCGGTCTCTTCCTCTTCAGCGGCCTCCTCGTCGCCGTCCTGGGCCAGGGCGGGGGCGGGCAGCAGCAGCGCGAGGGCGAGAATCCACAGCAGGTGACGGGTCATGAAACAACCTCCCGGTGAAAGGCGTGCATACCATGGTTGGGCTCGCGTGTGCACGCCCATTCCTTGTGATAGGACCGACTCGGCGCCTTGTCCATTCGGACCTGCGATCCGGCCCCTGCCGCGGTTGCCCTGGACCACAGCCACCCCTATCATGCGCCGGTGATGACGCCGTGAAGGGTCATTTTCGTCCTCGGACAGGCCGTGAACCAGCCCCCACACCCCGACGACAGCCCCCGCCGCGCCCTGGTCGAGGTGGTCGTGCTGTTCCTGGCGACCTGCGTGCTGATCCGGGCCTTCCTGGTGGTCCAGGCATGGATCCCCGTCGACTGGCTGCGCGACAACTCCCAGATCCTGGTGCCCCTGCTGTTCCTCGGCGCGCCGGCGCTGGCCGCGCGGCGCACCTGCATCCCTCTCGACCTCGACGTGCTGATCCCCGAACCCCTGTGGCCGCGGCTGCTGCGGGCCGCGGGCGTGACCGCGCTCGTGGTGGCCGTGATCTACCCGGTCTTCATCGTGGGCAACCACCTGTACCTCAGCTGGTTGCTGCCGGAGGCCAGCGCCTGGGTCGGCATGGACCCGCCCATCCGGCCGCACCACCCGGAGCACGGGCTGCCCCGGGATCTGCTGCAGATCGTGATCTGGCAGCTCATCGCCGTGGGGTACGGCGAGGAGTTCTTCTACCGTGGCTACATGCAGACCCGGCTCAAGCGGGCGTTCGGCCCGGCGAGACGACGGTTCCTCGGCGCGGACATCGGCGCGCCCTTCTGGATCACGGCCCTCCTGTTCACCCTCGGCCACTCGCTGGTGCAGTTCCAGTGGTGGCAGCCCGCGATCTTCTTCCCGGCGCTGGTCTTCGGCTGGCTGCGCGAGCGCACGGGCAACATCCTCGCCTCGGCCCTGTTCCACGCCTTCGCCAACGTGGCCATGATCACGCTGGATTCGATCTACGGGATCCGTTCGGTATGAGCCGCCTCCTCCTCTGCGCCACGCTGCTGACCACCCTGTTGCTGGCACCGATCCCCCCGGCGTACGCCCAGGACGTGGCCGACGGCGTGGTGGCCGTGGTCGGCGAGCAGCCGTTGATGCTCAGTACCGTGCTGTTCGAGGTGGAGGTGCGCACCGTGCTGGAGCACGGCGGTCGCCAGGTCAACCTGGGCCCTCCCGCCGCGGACTGCGCCGTGCTCACGGCGCTGGTCGAGCGGACCCTGCTGCTGCAGGAGGCCGAGGGCGAGCTGCTGGCGGTCGACGAGGAGGTCAATCGTCGGCTGGAGGGCTTCATCGACGCGTTCGAGCGCGTGGAGGACCTGACCCGCTGGCTCGGCCGCTGGTCCATCGGCACGGCCGAGCTGCGGACCCACTTCTCTGCTGAACTGCGCGCAGACACCTTCGCCCAGCACCGCGCCGAGTCCACCACACGGATCTCCGAGCGGGAGGTGGTCGAGGCCTGGCAGGCCGCGCCGGACCGCTGGGAGGGCATGGCTCCGGAGGAGGCGTACGTGATCCTCGAAGCACAGCTGTGGCGTGACCGCATCGAGGCCCAGCGTCGGTCCCTGGTCACGGCGCTCCGGGGCCAGCGTGGCGTGCGCCTGACCGACCTCGGCCGGGGCCTGTTCGACTGCACCGGCACGTCCCTGGAGGCGCCCTGACGTGCGGATGCGCGCCGCCACGCTGGACGATCTCGAGGCGATCACCGCCCTGGAGCAGATCAGCTTCGGCAACCCCTGGCCCCGATCCGCGTTCCGCCAGGAGCTGCGCCTGCCCTACGCGCGGCTCGTCGTGGTCCACGAGGAGCGAGGGGAGGGGGAGCTGCTCGGCTTCGTGGACTCGTGGTTGCGGGCCGACGAGCTGCACCTGCTCGTGCTGGCCGTGCAGCCCGACCAGCGCCGCCGCGGCATCGCCAGGGCGCTGGTCGCGGGGGCCGAACAGCACGCCCGGGACCGCGGCGCCACCTACGCGGTGCTGGAGGTCCGCGCGGCCAACGCCGCGGCCCGCGCCTTCTACCGGACGCTGGGCTACGGCCACGTGGGCGTCAAGCGCGGCTACTATTCGGACAACGGCGAGGACGCGTTGGTCCTGATGAAGTACCTTTGAGGCCACCGAGCGAGGGGAGCCATGACCGCTCGACCGACCCCTGCCGACCTGCGCCTGCAGGTCCTCAACGACGAGGCGCTGGACGCGCGCCACCACCTGTTGACCCTGGCCGCGGATGGGCCGCTGGACACCTTCGAGGCCGGCCAGTTCGTGATGCTGCGGTGTGCCGACTCGCTCACCCTGCGCCGGCCGTTCAGCATCCAGCGCCTGACCCGGGGCGGCGGCGTGGCCGCCATCGAGATCCTCTACCGGGTAGTGGGCGCGGGCACGGACGCGCTCACCCTCCTGCAGACCGGCGACGGGGTGGACTGTCTGGGCCCGCTGGGCCGGCCGTTCCCCTTCCCGGCCGACGGCGAGGTCCCGGTGCTGCTCGGCGGGGGGGTCGGCATCCCGCCGATGGCGGCGCTCGCCGAGGCGCTGATGCTGCCCGGGTACGCCGAGCCGCTGGTCATCGGCGGCGTGGGGGGCGCGGCCGACCGCGCCTGCCTGCACGGCCTGTGGCAGCTCCCGGTGGCCCCGCACGTGGCCACCCTCGACGGATCGGAGGGCACCCGCGGGCACGTGATCGACGCGCTGGAGGCGGTCTGGGCCCGGGACGGCGCCCCCATGCGCCCCCACCTGTACGCCTGTGGCCCGGTGGTGATGCTCGCGGCCGTGGCGCGGTACGCGGCCGCGCGCGACCTGGCGTGCCACGTGTCCATGGAGGCCGTGATGGGCTGCGGCTTCGGCGCCTGCGTCGGCTGCGCCGTGCCCCGCTCCGCGGACCGGATCGCCGATGGCGAGACCCGGTACGCGCTGGTGTGCCAGGACGGCCCGGTGTTCGACGCGCGCGACCTCGACCTCGACCTGCTGCTGGAGATGGACTGATGGCCGACCTCACCACCTCCGTCGGGACCGTGGCCTTGCGCAACCCCGTCCTGCTGGCCTCGGGCTGCGCCGGTTACGGCGCCGAACTCGACGGCCTGCTCGACCTGTCCACCCTCGGCGGCCTGGTCACCAAGGGCGTCTCCCCCACACCGTGGGAGGGCAACCCACCGCCGCGCATCGCCGAGACCACGGGCGGCATGCTCAACGCGATCGGCCTGCAGAACGTGGGCCTGCGAGGCTTCCTCGAGTCCAAGCAGCCCTACCTGCAGACCATGGACTGTGCGGCCGTGGTCAACGTGATCGGCCGTTCGGTGCACGAGTACGTGGCCGTGACCGAGGGCCTGCGCGGGCTGCCGTGGATCGACGCGCTGGAGCTCAACGTGTCGTGCCCCAACGTCAAGCAGGGCGGGATCCAGTTCGGCACACGCCCCGAGGCCGCGGCCGCGGTGACACGTGCGGTCGTCGACGCGGCCGACCGCCCGGTGTGGGTCAAGCTCGCCCCCACCGTGGCGGACATCGCCGAGATGGCCCTGGCCGTGCAGGAGGCGGGTGCGGCCGCGCTCACGGTCACCAACACCATCCCGGCGCTGGCCATCGACCTCGACCGCCGCCGTTCCCTGCTGGGCAACGGCATCGGCGGGCTGTCCGGCCCTGCGATCAAGCCCGTGGCCCTGCGCATGACCTGGGCCTGCGCCCAGGTCGCCTCCATCCCCGTCATCGGCTGCGGCGGGATCCGCGCGGGCCGTGACGCCCTCGAGTTCCTCGTCGCCGGCGCATCCGCGGTGCAGGCGGGCACGGCCACGCTGGTGGAGCCAGGTGCCGGCGCCCGGATCGTCGCGGAGATGGATGCGTGGCTGGACGCCAGCGGGATCGGGTCCGTCGAGGAGATCATCGGCACCCTGCAGATGCCGTAGCCCGGTCGCTACGCGGTCACCAACGCATACCGTTCCGACTCGTAGCCCGCCCGCAGCTCGTGCTCGCCAGCGAGGTGGCGGCTGACGAACTGGCCGCAGTTGGAGCCGATGGCATTCTCCTCGAGCTCGCCCACGCTGAGGATCACGTCGAAGCCGTGGGCGGCGAAGGCGTCGACCAGGTCGCGGCCACTGCCCTCGATGGCGGGATCGATCCACGACTCGAGGGCGCCGGTGCGCACGCCCCGCGTCGGATTGAGCGGGGTCAGCTTGACCAGGAAACGGTCCGGGTCGAAGTGGTGGGCGATCACGTCCGCGTCGATGGCGTGGTCGCGGCAGGCCGCGAAGTTCAGGGTCAGCTTGCGGTGGCCGGGGCGGTGGAAGCGATCTCCGTAACGCGCCACCTCGTCCAGGTCCCAGCAGCGCACCGGGACCAGCCGCCGGCGGGCCGCGGGATCGGTGCTGTGGATGGAGAACTGGAGCTGGAAGCGGCCGGCCGGGTAGTGCTCGTTCCGCACGTCGATCAGCGCCTCGAAGAAGTCGCCGGTCCCGGCCGGCGCGATCGTGGACAGGGAGGGCAGCAGGCCGGGCGCGTGCAGGTGGGACGGCAGTCGCCGGAGCACCTCGAGCACGGCCGGGTTGAACGCCGGCTCGCCCATGCGGGCGAACTGGATCTTCAGCTTGCCCTGGGGCGGGGGGGTGTCCGGGTATCGCTGCACCACGAGGTGGTCGATCTGCGCCAGGATCTGCGCCTCGTTCAGCCGGCCCCGCCACTCGCCGCCCGCGTCGCACATGGTGCAGCCCACCGGGCACCCGAACAGGGTGGACACGATCAGCACCCACTTGTCGCGTCGTGGGATGGGCGGCTGGACCGACTCCACGGCCTCCACGAGCAGGGGCACGCCGTCCGCGCCCGGGCCGAACGACAGCACGTGCACGCTGGCGAGCTCGTCCTTGCTGTAGCGGGCGACCTGCTTCACCTGTGTTCTCCTGCCAGCTCCTCGGCCAGGCGCATGGCCGCGGCCACGCCGTCACCGGTGGCGATGGCCACCTGCCGGTGGCGGCCCCGCACGAGGTCGCCGACCGACGCCAGCCGCGGCAGCGCCAGCCAGCGCTCCGGGGCGAGCTCACGGCCGCTGTGTTGGTCGATCACAGGGGGCGCGCACGGTGTGCGCCCGACCGCCACCAGCACCTGGTCGGCCGGGAGGGTACCCCCGTTCTCGCCCCGGCGCCACACGACCTGTACGCGGTCCTCCATCATGACCATGCGGTCGACCGAGGTCTCCGTCCAGACCTGCACGCCAAGACCCTCGGCCCGCCGCCGCAGCAGGGCCAGCGCCTGTGAACGGCTGCCGCGCATCAGCACCGTCACCCGCCAGCCGTTGCGGCGCAGGGTCACGGCCTGGTCGAATGCGGCGTCCCCGCCCCCGATCACGACGGCCCGGCCCGGCCCGGGTGCTGCCTCGAACAGCTCGCGCACGCCGTGATGGAGCCGCGCGCCGCGCAGCTGCGGCTCGCCGTCGATCCCGGCCGCGCGCGGAGCGGTCCCGGTGGCGAGCACCACCGCGCGGGCCACGCAGGGGTCGTCGTCGCCGAGGTGGGCCCGCCAGCGTCCGTCGGCCCCGAGGACGAGCTCCTCGACCCGGCCCTGCTGGACGACAACGCCCATTCCCTCGGCCTGGGCCAGGATGCGCCCGGCGAGGGCTGGCCCGGTGAGCGGGCCGGCACCCAGGTGGTTCTCCACGAGGTCGGCCTGGCGGAGCAGACCGCCGGCGTGGGCGGCCTCCAGCACGAGGACCTGCAAGCCCTGGCGAGCCGCCTGCGTGGCCGCGGCGAGCCCGGCGGGGCCTGCGCCCACCACCAGCACGTCCACCGCGTCGGGCCGCGCCGTGGCCGTCGCTTCCGCCACGTCCGGCTCCCCAGCCGCGAGTCCCTCCGCGCGCCACCGCATCAACCAGGCCACCTCCTCCACGCGGGCGAACCCATGGCACAGGCCGCGCAGTGCGCCCACGTGCAGCTCCTCGGAGGCGCTGGCGCAGGCGTCCATGGCCACGACCACGTGGTAGCCCCGGCCAAAGGCCGCCCGCGCGGTGGTCTCGCAGCACAGGTGCGTCATCACCCCGGCGATCACCACCGTGGTCACGCCCAGCTCCTGCAGCCGCTCGTGCAGGCCGGTGCCGTGGAACGCGTCGTAGCGGGTCTTGCGCACCACCTCGGTGGCGTCGCCCGCCTGCGCGGCCAGCGCGGCCCAGGGGTGGCCCTCGCGCACCACGTCTCCCCACCAGTCACCCATCCGGCCCGGGTCCTCGTCGGCGAGCAGGGCGTGTCGGGTGTGCAGCACGGGTGAGCCGGCGTCGCTGAACGCCCGCACCAGCGTCTGCAGGCCCGGGGCCACGTGCTGCATCGTGGGGAGGTGCGCGTGGGACCCCGGATCGCAGAAGAAACGCTGAACATCGAGCACGATCAGCGCGGCGTGTGTCGGATCGCCGTGAGGCCTCCGCGGTCGATCCCATGGCGCGATCGCGGCCCGCCAGCGAGCCAGCGCCTCGCCCATGCCGCCGTCACCGATGTAGTCGTTCCCGGCCATCTTCGTCCAGCCTCGCCGCAAGCGCTCGATGGTACCCCACAAAACCCCTTGCCCTCCACGGCCGGCAGTGCTAGATACGGCTTGCCATAGCTTCGAACATCACGCGAAGCGGGTCCTGCGGGGCCCGCTTTTGTTTTGCCGGGAGGCCTGCTTGAAGGAGCGCGTCGACATCGTTCGCGAGACCGAGAAGGTCCTGGAGGAGCCCATCTCCAACCTGGGCTGCGAACTGGTGGCGTGCGAATTCACGACCGTCTCGGGCCGGCGCACCCTGCAGGTCTTCATCGACCGGGAGGGGGGCGTGGGCGTCGCCGATTGCGCGCGGGTGAGCGACGGGATCGGCGACCTGCTGGATGTCGAGGATCTCATCGACGGGGCGTACAACCTCGAGGTGAGCTCGCCGGGTCTGGCGCGGCCGCTACGCCGCGAGCGGGACTTCCGGCGGTTCGCCGGCAGCGAGGTGCGGATCCGCACCTACGAGCCGATCGATGGGCGGCGCAACTACCGGGGAACGATCGTGGACGTGGATGCGGGCATCGTCACCGTGGAGGTGGACGGCCGCCCGTACACCGTACCGGTGGCGGCCATGGAGCGCGCCAACCTGGTTTACGAGCTACCCGAGAGGACGCGTACGGGCAAGGGCAAGGGCAAGCGAAACGGACAGTCTGCATAGGAGTCGGCAATGCAAACCGATCAGCTGACGAGGATCATCGAGCAGGTCAGCCGGGACAAGGGGATCACCCAGGAGGTCCTGGTCGAGGTGCTCGAAGAGGCCATGGTCGCGGCCGCGACCCGCAAGTTCGGGGAAGAGAAGGACATCGAGGCGATGTTCAACCCGGACACGCAGGAGGTCGAACTGTTCGAGTTCATGGAGGTCGTGGAGGACATCGACGACCCGGACACCGAGATCGACCTCGTGACCGCCCGTGACGAGGACCCGGAGGCGCAGGTCGGGGACTCCCTCGGCATCAAGATGGACCTCACCGACTTCGGGCGAATCGCAGCCCAGACGGCCAAGCAGGTGATCATCCAGAAGGTGCGCGACGCCGAGCGGGAGAACACCTTCCAGGAGTACAAGGATCGCCGCGGCGAGCTGATCACCGGCATCGTGCGCCGCTTCGAGAAGGGCTCGATCATCGTCGACCTCGGCAAGGCCGACG
>CAZXHG010000091.1:0-33660 GCA_964639985.1 uncultured Rickettsiales bacterium | reverse complement strand
CCTAACGTTGGTGTTTGCGCGATCAGCAGATCGAGTTTTTGCGGCTGCTCGAAGAAAGGGGACGTACGTAAGAAATCAACTAACTCGCGAGTTAGTTGATTTCTTACGTACGTCCCTTTTCCTATCTCGCCGATTCTGTCGCCGTACGCGACATTCCAGCCCTGATGCCCACCATCGCCAGATGAATGTCGCGCTGAACGACATTTCGGAGGGGATGGTCGGACATGTCCTCGGATTTGTCGTTCTTCGTGCTAGCGTCGTACGAGGAGTGGGAGCCATGCATGTTCGTTTCTTCGCCGTACTAGCACTGGTGTCTCTTGTGTGCGGTTGTCCTGAAGACGGTGTTGATCCAGGTGACGACGACAGCTCGGCCACAGACGATGATTCGGCGGCAGCAGACGACGACACCACAGAAGCTGACGATGACGACACCGGCGTCACGGACTGCCTGTACTACCTGGATTCGGACGCCGACGGATACGGCGACCCGGACGAGGAAATCCTCGAGTCCTGCGACGGTCCGCCCGAGGGATACGTGGCCGACGCCGACGACTGCGACGACACCAACGCCGAGGTCCATCCCGGCGCCGACGAGCTCTGCGACGGGTTGGACAACGACTGCGATGGTCTGGAGGACGAGGACCTGGGACTGCTGGAGTGCCATACGGACGCAGATGGCGACGGATTCGGAGACGCGGCGGGGCCGGTCTCGATGCAGTGCGAGTGCGGTCCCGGCTCGGTGGCGGACGGTTCGGACTGCGACGACGCGGATCCCGACATCCACCCCGACGCAGAGGAGGTGTGTGACGGTATCGACAACAACTGCAACAACGGCATGCCTCCGGATGAGGTGGACGACGACGGTGACGGTTGGATGCTGTGGGATGGGGACTGTGACGACACGGACCCGGACACCTACCCCGGCGCCGAGGAGGTCTGTGACGGCATCGACAACAACTGCAACAACGGCATGCCGCCGGGTGAGAACGACGGTGATGGCGATGGATGGATGGTTTGGGACGGGGACTGTGACGACACGGACCCGCCCGCGCACCCCGCCGCGCCCGAGCTTTGTGATGGCATCGACAACAACTGCAACAACGGCATGCCCCCCGATGAAGTGGACGACGACGGTGACGGCTGGATGGTGTGCGACGGCGACTGCGACGACACCAATGCGTCCGTGTGGCCGGGAGCGGTTGAACAGTGCGACCGTGCGGACAACGACTGTGACGGTTCGATCCCAGCCGACGAGGCCGATGACGACGGTGATCTGTGGTCTGTCTGCGCTGGGGATTGCGATGATCAGGACGCCACGATTCACCCGAACGCAGCCGAGCAGTGCGATGGCGTCGATGCGGATTGCGATGGCGATCTGAGCGAGGGGTGCGGAGTGGATGTGGATGCTGACGGCTGGACAGTTGACCAGGGGGATTGTGATGACGGTGACGGCGCGGTGAATCCTGGTCAACCGGAGATCTGCGGCGACGGGATCGACAATGACTGCGACGGGATGGACGACGCCTGCGGCCCGGCCGGCGTGGTGGACCTCTCGGTGGCCGACGCCATCCTTATTGGTGAAGAAGCCGGGGACAACGCCTCCTATGCCAGATCGCTCGCGTTCGCCGGAGACGTGGACGGCGACGGATTCGATGATGTGCTCGTGGGGGCTCGTTCGAACGACAGCGGTGGCGCCGACGCGGGCACCGCCTACCTGTTCTACGGCCCGGTCTACGGAACGAATGACTTGTCTGCAGCCGATGCGCGGCTGATTGGTGAGAACCCCGGCGACACAGCTGCCTGGTCAGTGGCTCCCATGCCTGATGCGAACGGTGATGCCTACGGTGACCTCCTCATCGGTGCTGCTCAGGAAGACACAGGCGGAACCGATGCCGGTGCGGTGTACGTGGTCCATGGCCCGCTCTACGGGGACTTGGACCTCGGGACGGCGCAAGTCAAGCTGACAGGCGAGAGTGGTGGTGACCTGGCAGGCGCGTGTGCCGTTACTGGCGACGTGGATGGCGATGGATACGACGATGTCGTGGTCGGAGCGCGGCATCATGACGCGGGAGGGAGTGATTCCGGTGCGGCCTATGTCGTCTATGGGCCCTTGGTCGGGAATTCCAGCCTGGCGAGCGCCGATGCGAAGCTAGTCGGTGAGGCGAGCGGCGATTACGCTGGTTGGTTCGTCGCTGCCGGCGGGGATGTGGATGGCGATGCTGTAGAAGACGTCCTAGTCTCGGCATTGTATCAGGATGCGGGGGGATCGAGTTCGGGTGCGACCTACCTGCTGTATGGGCCTGTCTACGGAATGATGGACCTGTCAACAGCCGACGCGAAACTGATAGGCGAGGAACCGGGTGATCAGGCCGGGTGGCAGATATCCTTCGCCGGCGATGTGGATGGCGACGGTCTGGAGGACGTGATCGTCGGCGCCGGAGGAAACGATGCCACGGGGTCCGGCGCGGGTGCCGCGTATTTGTTGCTGGGGCCGCTGTTCGGCGATGTCGACTTGTCCAACTCGACAGCCATTTTTCATGGCGAAGCGGCGGGTGATTGGGCCGGTACTCGTGTGTCGGACGCGGGCGATGTCAACGATGACGGGTATGACGATTTCCTGATCGGCGCATATCAAGAGGACACCGGGGGGACTGACGCCGGCGCGATCTATCTGGTCTACGGCCCGAGGGTGGGAATCTGGAGCCTCGGCGATGCAGACATCAAGTTCATTGGAGAAACGGCCGAAGACCGTTCCAGCGAGACGGCCTTCTGGCGAGGGGATGTGGACGGGGACGGGTTCACCGACCTCTTGTTGGGGGGACGGGGTAACGATGTGGGGGGGAACGAGGCGGGAATCGCCTACATCTTCTACGGGGGAGGGCTTTAGCCGCTTTCAATCAGCGAATTCGGTGGCTGGCGCTCACCCCAGCAGCCCCGCCAGCGGCACCGCCCACAGACGATCACCGAGCGATACCCACCGGCTGCCCGCATGAGCGAGGACCCCGGCGCGGCAGGTGTCGTTCCGCGCGACGAATGCCTTCAGCCCCGACAGGTCGCGTTCACCCCACCGCGACCCGGACTTGACCTCGATCGCCACGCAGGAGGCGCCCTCGTCGATCACGAAGTCGACCTCGTGGCGGCCCTGCACGTTCCAGTAGTGCAGGCGTGCGCGAGGCTGATGGGCTGCAAGGATGGCCCGCAGGTTCTGTGCCACCCAGGTCTCCACCAGGGCTCCGCGAAGGGGGCCCTCGAGGGTTGGTGAGCCCGCGAGGAAATGGGCCAGCCCCGAGTCCGTGACGTACAGCTTGGGGGACTTGATCAGCCGGCTCGTGGGGTTGGCGAGGTACGGCGGCAGCCGGTCGATCACGAACGAGGCCTCGAGCAACCCCAGATACCGGCCGGTGGTTATGGCGTTGAGACCGGCGTCCCGTCCGACCTCGCTCTGGTTGAGCACCTGACCCGTCCGTAGTGCGGCGAGCCTGAGGAGACGGCGGAAGGCGAGCAGGTCGGCGACCTGGCTCAGTTCCCTCAGATCCCGCTCCAGATAGGTCTGCTCGAATCCCGTGAACCACATCCCGGCATTCGTCGTCTGGTCCAGCGCGACCACCGGCATCCCGCCCGTCACCACGGCGGCCTCGAGATCCAGGGCGTGCGGATCCTCGTCACCCTCGCGCGGCTCTCCCACGTCCAGCAAGCCGGGGCGTTGCCGTGTCTCGTTGATCTCCCGCCAGCTCAATGGCCCAAGGGTCAGGTACACCGCCCGACCCGCGAGGCTCTCGCTCACCTGCCGCAGGAGGCTGAAGTTCGCAGAGCCGGACAGCAGGAACCGTCCGGCGGTCCGGTCGTCATCGACCGCGATCTTGATCGCGGTGAGCAGCTCGGGGCAGCGCTGGGCCTCGTCGATGGTCAGCGGCCGATTGCCCGCGATGAACCCCTCGGGGTCGCGTCTCGCCGCCTCCAGGGACGCGAAGTCGTCCAGCGAGACGTACCGTCGCTCGCTCAGGGAGGGATGGTGTGTCAGGAACGTGGTCTTCCCGGTCTGGCGCATCCCCGTGAGGACCGCCACGGGCATGGCTTCCAGGGCGTCGTCGACGATGCCGCCGATCTCCCGTGATCTGTAGCTTGTCATGATTTAACAGTGTATAGCGTCTTTTTGACAGGTCAACGGGGTAAGTCGCGTCAGGCGCCCCGCTTGCGAACCCACCACCCTGCCGCCGTCACGCCGATCCCCAGCACCAGCCCGGCGATGTTGATCGGGACGAAGTACCTCGCCACGGAGGGTGAACCGAGCAGGCGGTCGAGCCATAGCTGGATCTCGGGGCCGCCGAGCAGGTGGTTGGTCATGCCCTTGACGAAGAAGGCGAGCAGCACGACGCCGAAGGCGAACAGCAGGTCGCGGCGGACGTACAGGCCGCTGGCGAGGCAGAGGGTTCCGGCGAGCAGCAGGACGGGGGAGTACAGCATGGACCAGTGGATCTGGAATAGGCGGTGGGGGTCGATCTGGCCGGTGAGCAGCTGGTTGCGGATGATCCACCACAGGGGGTAGAGCAGGTCGTCGACCTGGGAGCTCAGGGGGAAGAACAGCCACGCCACCACGCCGAAGGTGCCGATGCGCGGGCTGCGCAGCACCATGGCCACGCCCACGACGATCGCGGACACCGAGCACAGGCAGGCGAAGCGGGCCACCGGGGGCCACGGCGGGTGGCAACGGGGGCTGAGCAGGCACACCAGGTCCAGGGTGTAGTGCAGCAGCACGGTCGCCAGCAGGATCACGCCCATGGCCACCAGGGCCCGTTCGGCCTTCACCGGGGGACGTGTCGATGGGGGGGGAGTCGGCGGCATGGTCACGCCATCGTAGGGCGTCGCCGCGGACCGGTCCAGCCGAGGCGATCGTTGCGCCGACCGGAGCCGGTTGCTAGCGTGCCAGCACGCCGATGACGCCCCGCTCCACCAGCCCGATCACCCCCCTGGTCCTCGTCCTGCTCCTGGGCGTGGCCGTGCTGCTGGGGTTGTGGATCTACACGGTGTGGCACGAGACCGCGGAGATGGGGGGATGGTCCACGCACGCCGTGGTGCCGATCATCGGACTGGCCCTGACCGTGCTGCTGGGCGTGATCGCCTACACCCTGCTGCTGCAGATGGGCACGTACCGCGACGCCCGCGACCGCGCCCTGCGCGAGGTGGAGGAGCGGCGCCGCGCGGAAGAGGCGCTGCGGGTGGCGGAGAAGCGCTACCACGACGTGTTCGACTCCACCGCGGACGGCATGCTGGTGTTCGACCCGCGGGGGATCCTGCTCGAGGCCAACCCCGCGGCGGCGGCCATGCACGGCTACAACCTCGACGAGCTGGTGGGCATGGACGTGCGCGCGCTGATCTCGCCGAAACACCAGCACCTGTTCGACGACTTCATGAACGGGCTCGAGGCGTCGGGCACGGTCAACCTCGACTCGCTCGACCAGCGGCGTGACGGCACCCTGTTCCCCATCGAGGTGCGCGGCACGCGCTTCATCCACGAGGAGGAGGAGGCGGTGCTGGCGATCGTGCGGGACGTGACCGAGCGCCAGCAGGCGGTCAAGCGCCAGGACCAGCTGTCCCGCAAGATCCTGGTGGCCCAGGAGGAGGAGCGCGCCCGCGTGTCGCGGGACCTGCACGACGGGCTGGGCCAGCAGCTCACCGCGCTGCGCCTGGAGCTGGACTGGCTGCGCAAGCGCACCCCCGGGGCGGACGACGCGGGCTTCGACGAGGCCACCACCATGATCGACGGGGCCGTGGGCGAGCTGCGCGGCATCTGCCGCGGCCTGCGGCCGCCGCTGCTGGACGACCTGGGGCTGGAGCCGGCAGCGCTGCAGCTGGTGCAGGAGTTCGAGGAACACTCCGGTCTGGAGGTGACCCTCGAGCTGCACCTCGGCGACGACCTGCCCGAGATCCCCTCGGAGGTGGCGCTGGCCTTCTACCGCGTGTTGCAGGAGGGGCTGACCAACGTGCACCGACACGCGCAAGCACGCCGCGTGGAGGTGGTCCTGCAGCACCGGGGTGAGCACCTGGAGCTGGCCGTGACCGACGACGGCCGCGGCTTCGGCATCGAGCAGGTGCCGGACGCGCCGGGCTTCGGCATCACCGGCATGGAGGAGCGGGCCAAGCTGGTCAACGGGGTGTTCTCCATGCAATCCGGCGCAGGGGATGGTACGAGGCTGGAGCTGCGGGTGCCGGTCGGTCCGCGTGTGGAGCTGGAGGACGCATGATCCGGGTCGTGGTGGTGGACGATCACGCCGTGGTGCGGGCGGGCATCTGCCGCCTGCTCGAGGGCGAGGACGACATCGAGGTGATGGGCCAGACCGGGTCGGGCCACGAGGGGGTCAGGCTGTGCCGCGAACTCGAGCCCGACGTGCTGGTGCTGGACTACGGCCTGCCCGACCTCGACGGCCTGGAGGTCACGCGCCAGGTCGTGGACATGCACATCGAGACGCGGATCCTGGTGCTGACCATGCACGCCAGCGAGGAGTACGCCACCCGGGTGATCCGCGCGGGCGCGGCCGGCTTCATCGTCAAGGCCGCGCCCACCGAGGAGCTGCTCAAGGCCGTACGCAAGGTGGCGGCGCGGGGCATCTACGTCAGCCCGGCGGTGATGGAGCGCATGGTCGGCCGCCTCGGCCAGCCCGTGGCCGACGTGCCCGAGTCGGTGCTGTCGGACCGGGAGCTGCAGGTGCTGATCCGGCTGGCCCGCGGCATGACCACCAAGGAGGTGGCCCACGCGCTGTCGCTCAGCGCCTCGACGGTGGAGACCTACCGGAGCCGGATCCTGGAGAAGCTGGATCTGCGGAACAACTCGGACATGACCCGCTTCGCCATCCGGCGCGGGTTGATCTCGTCGGACTAGGACGCGCGGCCGTAGCGGAGCATCGGGTCCTCGGGCACGTTCTCGGCCAGGATCCGCAGACCCTCCTCGAACTCGACCTTGATCTTGTTCTTGTGGATCTTCTCGCGCACCACGCCCACGCCGAACATGTGGTGCTCGATGCGCTCGCCGAGGCTGAACACGCGGCACGGATCGTACTCGGTGTAGCGGCCCAGGCGGTCGAGGGAGTCGTGCACCTCGGCGCGCACGAAGCGGATCTTGCGGTCGTAGTAGATGCGGTTGACCGTGCCCGGCTTCAGCCCCAGCTTCTCGTCGAGCAGGGCGAAGAACTTCACCTTGGGCATGTCGTCGCTCATGGTCAGCAGCCGCTCGAGCGCCTCGAGGGTGTGGCCGCGATCGACCATCTGCCGCCCCTCGGTGTTGCGCAGGAACGCCACGGCCTCGCCGTTCTCGAGGCGCGCGCGCAGCTCGTCGAGCACGGTCAGCAGGGCCGCGGGCGCGCTCTTGAGCTCGCCGCGGTGGTAGCGCCGCACCGAGCTGGCGTGCATGCCGGTGTGCTGGCCCACGTAGCGGTAGAGGAACTGGGTCTCGTCCTTGCCCAGCATCTCGTGGATCGCGTCGAGGCGTTCCCCGATCCAGGTCGCGGGCACGCGGCCCCCGCGGGCCCGCACGAACGCCGTGTCCCGCTTGGGCCGCGGGCGCTCGATGGGTAGATCCTCGCCTTCCCGGACCTGGTGCAGCACGTCCGACACCACCTCGGCGAGGCGCGCGCTGGCCGTGTGCAGGTTCGAGTTGTGGTACCGCATCACCGTAGTCGGGTGCACTCCGGCCTGCGACGCGATGTAGCGGTGCAGGGGGTACACCTGGTCGAGGCCCAGCAGTTCCACGATCTCGTCGAGCGCGGAGCTCACCTCGGACGCAGCGATCCGCCGGCCTCTCGGCCTGGGTCGTTGTGTCGGTTGAAGTGGAGGCGTGCGGAGCGAGGAGGAGGGGAGTGGGGGTCGAGCGGGGGTCGGCGGTCTGACCAGTCCCTGATTCGACGTTGGAGCAGCGTCCATGGCTTTCTCCTGTCTGTCTGCACCCTTTAGGTACCCCCCAGTCGGGGGTCCCGGAATAGCCGTACAAGCCAAACTCGGCTGGTGGTTTCGATCAGAGTCCTGTAGTGAGATTTGCTACAGCGGGCAGGACTCGGGAGACGGTCGCGTGTGAGGAGGGTTCAGCGGTCGGAAGTCTCGACGAACGATGGACGGCTGGTCTGTGGCTCCGGGGGTGTCCCGGTGACTGAATGGCCATTCAGGAGCGGCGCGATCGCCTCCGCGGCCCGCTGCTGACCCAGGGGCGTGAAGTGCGGGTCGTACTCCCAGAACAGTCTCTCGTGCGCTTGCGCGCTTAGGGTCGGCAGCAGGTCGTGGCAGGTCAGGCCCAGCCGCTCGCACATCGCCAGCACCTCGCGCTGGGGGCGGTCGTAGATCAGGTCGTCGCGGTGCGCGCGGAGCGCTCCGGCGTGCACCTGCTCCTTGAACGGCAGTAGCAGCACCACCACCTCCCGGGGGCCGGCCAGGTCGGCCAGGTCGGCCATGGCCGCGGCCGTGGCCTCGATACCGCGCTCGATGGCGGGATCGGTGTACGGCTGCTCGAGGTAGCGGGTCAGCATGGGGTTGGTGGGCGCGACGTAGAGGTTGCCCAGACCCTCCACCCACACCCCGTCCGGCTCGGCGCGGTAGCGGGAGGGTGGCTCCCACAGGGCGTGGCCCGGGGCGATGCGGTCGAGCAGGGTGTCGGCGAAGCACGCCAGCCGGCAGCGAGCCAGCAGCGCGTACTTGCGCTGCGCGCGGCGGTGCTGGCGCCGCTCCACGTCCACCCGGGCCAGGGCCTCGCCGAACACCTGGTTGTCGTAGAACTCGTTACCCAGCCACATGGCGTAGACCACTGCGTCGTGCTCGGGCAGGTGGTCGCGCACGGTGCGGTACTCGGCCGCGGCCTTGGCCAACCCGCCGCCCTGGGCGAGGTCGATCAGGTCCAGGCCGGGCACGGCCCGCTCGACGCGCTCGCACCAGATCTCGTCGCGCTGCACCGTGGCCCCCCAGGTGAACGAGTCACCGAACACCGGGATCAGGCGCGTGGCGTCGGCGTCGATGCCGTCGTCGCGCATGCCCCACTCGGGCTGGCCCGGGAGCGGCAGGGTCTGCACGTCGATGTGGATCGGTGTGCTCTCCCGGCCGGTGTAGTCCCACACCAGGTCCACGCCCGCCCGGAATGCGGTGCCCCATTGCGGGTGGATGGCCACGCCCGAGAGGAACGACGAGCGCAGGTCGGCGCGGGCCTCGTCCGCGCGGTTGACCGGCGCCAGCCGCAGCCCCGCCTCCAGCAGGACCAGCGCCACCAGCGAGGAGACCGCAGCTGCGGCCAGCCGGCGCAGCCAGCGCGGGGTTGCCGCAGCCGGAGCGGACATCGGGATCAGAACAGGGTGTAGATGAAGGGACCGGCGGCGCTGCCGCCGAGGATGATGAACAGGCCCAGCAGCAACAGGACGAGGATGATCGGCGTCAGCCACCACTTCTTGTTGTTGAGCAGGAAGTCCACGAACTCGCCGATGAATCCGCGTGGCGCGGCGTCGGCCTGGGCGGCGAAGTCCCTGGCCTTGTCCTTGCTGCCGTCCTTCTTCGTCGTCATCGTCGGACTCCCGTGGGGCGGATCGGGATCAAGGTAGCACCCGGTCAGAACTGCCGGAAGTACTTCTCCGCGTCGCCAGCGTCCTCGGGCCGCTCGATCCACCAGCTCGTCTCGTCGCCGGTGCGCTTCGACCGCAGCGGGTCCTTGCCGGTCAATCGCATCAGCAGTCCGATGGGGGTCATGATCCCGAAGTAGATCAGCGCCATCATCACGTGGGAGATGACGAAGCCGATGGGGAACGTCAGGTACAGCAGCCCCAGGTAGATCGGTCGCACCCAGGGCGGCCGGAGCGCGCCGAGCACGATGGCGGGCGTGGCCATGCACCAGATCGTGATCCCGATCGGCAGGATCCCGGTCTTGCGCCACAGCACCGTTCCCAGGATCGCGCAGAACAGCGGGAACCACAGCAGCCCGAACTTGCGCAGCTCGCTCGGTGGCGGGTTGCGGTCGATCTCGATCAGCGACACGTCGTCCCTCAGTCCAGCTCGAACTGCGCCAGGTAGGCGTCGCGGTCCACCGCGTCCGCGCCCTCCTGGTCGGCCTTGAGCAGGATGGTGTCCTCGAGCACGAGCACGTCCATGCCCGTGCCCATGAAGCAGTGCCAGGCGTGCTCGGGCGAGCACACGATCGGCTCGCCCCGCACGTTGAAGCTGGTGTTGATGATCACCGGGCAGCCGGTCTTCTCCTCGAACCGGCGGATGAGCCGGTGGTAGCGACCGTGCCGGATCGCGTCCGCGGTCTGGACCCGCGCCGAGTGGTCCACGTGGGTGATGGCCGGCACCTCGGACCGCACCTGGTTGACCCGGTCCAGCCCGTCGGCGTCCCCCGCGGGATCGGTCCATCGCTCCTCGCGCACGGGCGCCACCAGCAGCATGTACGGGCTGTGCTGGCCCTCCTCCATCCGGAAGTAGTCGTGCACCCGCTCCTGGGCCACGGAGGGCGCGAACGGCCGGAACGACTCGCGGAACTTGATCTTGAGGTTCATCACCTGCTGCATGGTGGTGGACCGCGCGTCGCCGATGATGCTGCGGCACCCCAGGGCGCGCGGCCCGAACTCCATGCGGCCCTGGAACCAGCCGACCACCTTCTCGTCGGCCATCAGCTCGGTGACCTCGTCCAGCAACTCGTCCTCGTCGGGGACGTGGCGGTAGGCTGCGCCCTGCGCGTCGAGGAACGCCCGGATCTCGTCGCTGTCGAAGCGCGGCCCCAGCAGCGAACCGTGCTGCGCGTCCGCGGACCGCGCCTCTCTGGGCTCGTCCAGCAGCTGGTGCCAGATCAGCATGGCCACGCCCAGGGCGCCACCCGCGTCGCCCGCGGCCGGCTGGATCCAGATGTCGTCGAACGGCCCGTCCCGCAGCAGCTTGCCGTTGGACACGCAGTTGAGCGCCACGCCGCCGGCCAGGCACAGGTTGCGCTTGCCGGTGCACTCGTGCAGGTGGACCGCGGCCTGCATCACGATCCGCTCGGTCACCTTTTGTACCGAGGCTGCCAGGTCCATCTCCCGCTGGGTCAGTGGCGTCTCGGGCCGGCGCGGCCGTCCGCCGAACAGGCGGTCGAACTTCCGCGACGTCATGGTCAGGCCCTGGCAGTAGTTGAAGTACGACTGGTCCATCCAGATCGAGCCGTCGTCCTTGAGGTCGATCAGCTTGTCGAGGATCAGGTCCACGTACTTCGGTTCGCCGTACGGGGCCAGCCCCATCAGCTTGTACTCGCCCGAGTTGACCTTGAACCCGCAGAAGTAGGTGAACGCCGAGTACAGCAGCCCCACCGAGTGGGGGAAGTGCAGCTCGTGGGTCAGGGTGACGCGGTTGCCCGCGCCCACCCCGTAGCTGGCCGTGGCCCACTCGCCCACGCCGTCCAGGGTCAGGATGGCGGCCTCGTCGAACGGCGAGGGGAAGAACGCGCTGGCGGCGTGGGACATGTGGTGCTCGCTGAACACCAGCCGCTTGTCGAAGTCGGCCAGCACGCTCTCGGAGATCTCCCGGGGCAGGTGCAGCTTCTGGCGCAGCCAAACGGGCATGGCCTTCATGAACGAGAAGAAGCCTCGGGGTGCGACCGCGAGGTAGGTCTCCAGCAGCCGCTCGAAGGTCAGCAGCGGCTTGTCGTAGTACCCTACGTAGTCCAGGTCCTCGGCGGTCAGGCCCGCCTCGGCCAGGCAGTACTCGATGGCCTGGGCCGGGAACACCTCGTCGTGCTTGATGCGGCTGAAGCGCTCCTCCTGGGCCGCGGCCACCAGCTCACCGTCGACGAGCAACGCCGCCGCCGAGTCGTGGTAGAAGGCCGAGATGCCCAGGATCGCCGTCATCGAGCGGTGCCTCCGCTGCCACCCGGAGGCGGCAGGTCGATAGGTAAGGATGCCCGACGGTCGCGGCTTTGAGAAGCGAACCCGCCGTCCCGGGTTGACGCCCTGGTCCGGCGGACGGACATTGATCCCCGTCGAGGAGGAACCCGTGCCCGACGAGCCCTTCGATCGCACCCTCGAGCCGGACAGCGGCGTGGGCGAGCTGACCGGTGACTTCGTGGAGCTCAGCAGCGAGGTGGTCGAGCTGAGCGAGGAGGCCGCCACCATGACCGTGCCGAGGCTGGTCGCCCTCGGCCCGGCAGGCCTGCGCGAGCACGCCCCTGACTGGCTGATGCAGCACGTGGTCGACCGGGAGGACCTGCGCGACGAGGTGCGCACCCGTGCGGCGGGCGCGCTCGGAGAGCTGGACGATCGACTGCTGGCCACGATCCTGGAGGCCTACGCCACCGCGGGCGAGGCGGTGCGCTTCCACCCGTTCGTGCCGGCCGCGCGCCACGTCTCCCGCGAGTTCGTGCGCTGCATGCCCACCACGTCCTCCTCCTTTGGCGTGGACGCGCTCACCGAGGTGGTCGAGGACGGCCCCTGCCTGGTGGTGTGCAACTCGCTGTCCTACTCCGACAGCCAGTTCATCGATCTGCTGCTGAGCGAGGTGGAGGACGAGGACACGTCGGACCGGCTGGTGTTCCTGGCCGGGCCCAAGGCCTACGACCACCCCTACCGCCGGCTGGCGGCCGTGGCCCTCAACACCCTGCCGGTGGCCCCCTGTCCACCGACCCGGTTCGCGCCAGCGCCGGAGCACTCGGGCATCGCGGGCGACGCCGTCGCCCTGGCCGGGCAGCTCCTGCGCGGCGGCTACGCGGTGGTGCTGTACCCGGAGCTGCTGCGGTCGCGGACGCGCCGCCTCGGCCCGTTCGTGGAGGCGGCCTGCGCGTTCGTGCCCGAACGGGGCGTGCGCATCGTGCCCATGGCCCTGACCGGCACGGACGAGGCCTTCCCCGTGCACTGCCACCAGCTCGGCCCCGCGCCGATCACCCTGTCGGCTGGCGAGCCGATCGACGTGTCCGGGGTCGGGGCCCGTGCCTCGCTCGAGGCGGCCTGGCACCAGATCGCGGAGATGCTCCCTCCCGAGTACCAGCCCACCGCGGGTACGCCGGCCCTACGCTGATCCCTGCAGCGGCAACTCGTCGGTCAGCAGGCCCGCGGCCAGCAGGTCGCCCCGCGTGCCCAGCGTGGGGATCGCCGGGTTGAACTTGTGGCGCGTGACCCGTTCGGCCCACCGCGCCGCGCGCAGCACGTCCGCGGTCAGCGCCTCCTCGATGCCGGCGAACGTGCTCGCGCAGGCGGCGGTGGCCATGACCGTGATCGCATCCTCGGGCAGGCCCGGGGCGAACAGGGGAGCGCCCGCCCCCAAGGGGTGATCCACGAACCTCGCCACCCGCTCGACCAGCCCCACGTTGGCGTAGTCACCGGTCTGGACGTGCACGTACGAGTAGAACGCCAGGCCCTGCGCGGTCACCTGTGGCAGGCCCAGCCACTGGGCGATCTCGTCCTCGTCGTTGTGCTGCTCCTCGTCGCCCCACAGGTCGGGCGTGGGCCGGGCCGTGACGATGGCGTGCGGCACGCCGATGGTCAGCGCCAGCTGGTAGACCTCGCCCTTGCTCAGCATGGCGATGGGGTTGGTGTCCACCTCCCCGTCCCCGCCCTTCTGGTAGAAGCGCAGCCAGCGGTCCTCGCACTCGTTGCCCGTGCCGTGGCGTATGCCGCCGCCGGCCAGCCGGTTGGCGAACCGGCCGACCGGGGCGCGCAGGCAGGAGCGGAACGATCCGTGGATGGTCGGGTCGTCCGCGCAGCGGCGCTCGATCTCGCCGGGGTCGTAGCCGGCCCGCCCCATGGCCGCGACCAGGTCGTCGACCATGCGGTGGAACGGTGCGCTGAGATCCACCTCGACCAGGCGTGCGCCGAACGCGGCCGCTGTCTCCCGCGCTCGCTCGGCGCCCTGCGCGGCGCTGTCGATGCTGCTGTGCACCGCGGTCACCTCGTCCGCGCCGAGGGCCTCGGCCAGCAGGCCCAGCAACACGGCGCTGTCCACCCCGCCGGACAGGTCCAGCTCCGCGCGCCCGATGCCGGCCCGGCGGTGGTAACGGCGCAGTGCCTCGATCCGGTCCTCGGCCAGGCGATCCGCTGCGAGAACGGGCATGGGCTCCTCCTCTCGGTCGCGGCTGACAGCTTACCTCCGGACCGATTTCCCCCCGGCCCCGCGGCTGTGAAATCCGGGTGATGGCCGGAGAGGGCTAGCCGGCTGGACCTGCCTTCGGCCTCCCCAGCAGGTCCAGTCGCGACGCCCGCGCCTCCTCCGCGTCCACCAGCCGACCGTCCGGGAACCTGAACGCCAGCGCATCCGTGGGGCACTGCCTGACGCACGCCGCGCAGACGATGCAGGCCGCGGGGCGGGCGACGTGGACCTTGCGGTCGGCCATCTCCAGCACGTCGTGAGGGCAGACGCGGGTGCACAGTGCGTCCCCCTTGCACCGATCGGGAACCACCTCCACGCGGGCCGCGGCCTTGGCCCATGCGTTGAGCGCGCTGGGCAGGTGCGGCGTGGTGCCGGCCACGTCGGTCACCACGGTCGAGATCACGATCAGCAGGCCCACGGCGGTCACGATCAGCGGGCGCATGGTGAGCGCGTCCAGTCCCAGCAGGACCGCGGCCGCCACTGAACCGCCTGCCACCAGCAGCCCCGCGGCGGTCAGCCAGCGGGCGCCCCCGTTGAGGGGCACGCGCATCGCCAGGGCGAACACCAGCGTGACCGCGACCACCGAGGCCGCGGCCGTGGCCACGCCCGCCGGCCATCCCCCGGCCAGCGCGGTGACCGGGATGCCGACGCCCAGCACCCAGGTGAGCCAGGCCATGGCCATCTCCACGCGTTCGCCAGCCGGAAAGGCCATCCGTCGCTGCTCGGCCGTCACCTTGCCGCGCGCGTCCAGGCAGGCGGGCAGGTCCTCCAGCCGCGCCGGCCCCCAGCGCACCCGCCAGCCCGTGGTCTTCTTGACCTCACTGGCCTCCACCCCGGTGGCGGCCAGCATCGGCAGCATCACCTTGCGGTGGTCGACGTGGCCTTCGATCCCCGACGTGCGCAGCACGGAGATCACGTCGTGGTGGGTCAGGTGACCCCCACCCGCCGCGCACCACACGTTTATGCCGCGGCTGTTGGCCACCAGCAGCCAGACGTCGCGTCCGGCCAGCACCTCGCGAAGCCGCCGCACGGTGAGCGTGAAGTTGCAAGTCAGCAGCACGGGCGCGTCCCGGCCCGGGTTGCCGATCCTCACCAGGCCGGTGGGTGCGCGATGGGGGAAGAAGCGCAGCAGCGTGTCCCGTAGCCACGACAGCGTGTGGCGCGGGCTCATGGCTCACCCCGGCGCGCCGACACGATCGCGAACGCCGGCTGTGGACGGCGCTCCTCGACCGACACGAACCCGGCCTCCCGGACGAGCCCGGCCAGGTCGCCCACCGCGCGGGTCGAGGTCTGCGTCACCGCCCAGGTCCAGGCCGTGACCGGCGCGCGGCACAGCGCGTGCCACGCTCGCCCTCCGGTGGTGGGCGGCGGCACCTCGTCCGCCACCACGAGCCGACCGCCTGGTTGCAACCGGGAGCGCGCGATCCGCAACACGTAGGTCCGCTCGTCCGGGGTCAGCTCGCTGAATGCCAGGCAGGATACGATCCCGTCCAGCGAGGACTCGTCGAAGCGATCCTCGATCTCGGCCGCCCCCAGCTGCAGCCACTCCACCGATCCGTCGCCGGGGACGTCCTTGGCGCGGGCCACGTCGAGCATGCCCGTGTTCACGTCGATGCCGACCACGTGGGCGCCACGCGCGGCGCAGGCCAGGGTCACCCCGCCGGTGCCGCAGCCCACGTCCAGCAGCCGCGCCCCGGGCCGAGCCGCCAGCTCGGCGATGGCCGTGTAGTAGCCCTCGATGTGCCCGCCGCTGAGCATGCGGATGCCACGGTCGTACCGCTCGGCCGACGACTCCAGCACCTTCATGTACACGAACGAGCTCACCAAACCGACCTTATCGCACCCTGGCTGGCTGGCGCTCGTTGAAACCCGGGGATCCGCTGGGTACAGTCGGCGTACCCAAGGGAGGGCTGACCATGCGCTGGATGCCGATGATCCTGTTGATGGCCGCGGGCCTGCTGCTGCCGTCATGCGACGACGACGAGGACTGCCCGGACTGCGTGTGCGACTGCGGCGACGACGACGCGGCCGACGACGACGACACGGTCGCGGAGTGCGCCGAGGACGCCGAGTGCGAGGACTGGGAGATCTGCGAGGGGTCCCAGTGCGTGGACGGCGACCGCAACAACGACCTCGCCGAGGCCGTGCTGGTGGCGGATGGGTCCGAGGTCGACGAGTGGATCAACCCCGTGGGGGACGTGGACTGGTTCCGACTGCTGGGAGAACCGGGCTGGTTCTTCAAGGCCTACGCCATCGACGACGAGAAGGACTACGCCGAGCTCGACACCGTGATCCGGTTCTACGACGCGTCCGGGTCGGAGCAGGGGTACAACGACGACTTCGAGCGGCTGAGCAACGTGTACGGTACGGACGCGGTGTACATGGGCTGCACCCCGGATGACGGCACCTGGTACCTGTCGGTGGAGGATTACGGTTCCTTCGTCAACGACCCGGGCCAGATGCAGGGTGGGCCGGAGTTCGACTACTCGCTGGACGTGATCGCCTTTGGCGAGTCCGAGGTGGAGGCCGAACCCAACGACGATCCGGAGACCGCGTTCGCTGCGGGCATCGACGAGCCCAACATCAGCTACGACCGCGCGGGCGTGATCGAGGACGATGACGACGTGGACCTGTGGCAGCTGGATCTGGAGCCCGGCTCGTGGGTGCGCATCTACGGCTACGAGAACACGGCCACGGAGATGGAGCCCCACGTGCGATTCCTCGGCACCGACGGCGTGGCCCCGGTCGCCGGATTCGACGAACCCAGCTGGTCCGAGGCCGCGGCCATCCCGATCCTCGACGCCGATCCCATCTACCTGGAGGTGACCGACGACAACGGCGACGGCGGGGACGAGTACTGCTACGTGCTGCACATGGCCGCCGACGGCGTGGGCGAGCTGTTCCACGCCGAGACCGAACCCAACGACACGGAGTTCGACAGCGAGCAGCTGCAGACCAACGACAGCGACGTGCTGGCCGTGGCCGGCCGCGTCGACCCCATGGGCGACCTGGACCACTTCCTGTTCCAGGCCGACGCCGGGGACGAGGCCACGGTGACCTTCCAGGCGCAGACCCTGGGCTCGGCCCTGGCCGCGCAGGTGCGCCTGGTCGGCCCGGACGACGCCGAGCTGGCCATGGTGGAGGTGGACGCGGCCGAGGGCGCGGTCATCGACGGGCTCGAGCTGGCCGAGGACGGCACCTACCACCTGGAGATCACGGCCGTGCACCCCATGGCTGGCGGCGCGGACCAGTGGTACCGCGTGGACGTGGAGCTGGACTGAGCATGGGCCTGTTCGGACGCGTGCGCTCCCTGCTCGGTGGCGTGCCCGAGCCGGGCGCGATCCAGATCCCGCGCGAGGCCGCGGCCGCGGTCGCGCCCCACCTCGAGGACCTGCGGCTGACCCTGGTCGCGCTCGAGGATCTGCCCGACCTGGAGCGCTTCGCCGGCGAACACGTGCTGCCCCGGTGGTTCGACGTGGCCGTGGCCGAGGTGCGCAGGGCCTACGACGGGTTCGCGGCCGCGCTGATCCGGGAGGTGCCCCTCGCCGTCACGTGCGAGCGCGGGTGCACCCACTGTTGCCGCGAGGTGCCCACCCCGGTCCGCGCGTTCGAGCTGCTCGACATCTACGGAGCGATCCAGCCGCGCAAGGACTTTCGTCGGCTGCACAACCGCGCGGCCGACCAGGCGGCCCGCTTCGGCGAGGAGCTGATGGCGGCGTCGGGCGGTCGGACCAACGTCAGGTCCGACAGCAAGGCCTTCCGCAGCGCGGTGATGGCCTACCGGGCCGCGGCCGAACCGTGCGTGTTCCTCGACGCGCAGCGCGGCGCGTGTACCGTGTACGAGCGCCGGCCGTTGCCGTGCCGCATGCACTTCAGCCTCGACGACCCCGCCCTGTGCGATCCTGTTTCCGATGACGTGCCCACCACCCCCAACCTGGCTCCGCCCGAGCCGCTGGTGGACCTGATGCGGTCCGTGGACCGGCGGCTGGGGCTGCAGGTGTCACCGGTGCTGCAGGTCGGCCTGGCCGAACTGGGCGCCACCGTGATGCAGGGCGAGGCGATCCGCTGGGAGGACCGATGACCGACACCCACGACGTGGCCCGCGCCATGATCGAGCGCCGCTCCTGGCGCATCCTGATGGACACCCCGGTGCCGGCGGACGACCTCGACGCCATCCAGCGGCTGGCCGACCTGGCCCCGTCCGTGAACGGCGGCCGCGCCGCGCGGGTGGTGCTGGTGCACGACGAGGAGGAGGCTGGCGGTCTCACCCGCGCCATCACCGGCGGCCTGATCGGCAAGACCAACCTGTGGCTGAGGTCGTGCAAGCCGCCGGCCTACGCAGTGCTGATCGGCGACGCGGACCGGGGCGTGCGGCACGGCCCGCACCACCTGTACAACGTGGACGTGGCCATCGCCGGGCAGCTGGTGTGCCTGGCCGCGGCCGCGCGCAACCTGGGCTCGTGCTGGATGGCGGCCATCGACATGGGCGGCGTGGCCCGGCACCTGGGGCTGGGCGAGCACGAGCGTACGCCCGCGGTGGTCGCGCTGGGCGCGCCCGGGATACGGCGCAAGGGCGCCATGCTGGCCACGGCCTGGGACCGGGTCACGCGCCGGGGGGTGTCCGCCCGGCGCAAGGCGGTGGAGGACATCTGCTTCGTGGGTTGCTACGACTCCGGCCAGACCCTGCCCGCGGCCGACCTGGCCGACATCCCCGCGGACGGACGGACCCTGGAGGAGGTCACCGCGGCCCTGACGCCGTCGGCGACGTTCGCCGGTGAGGATCCGGGCGACGACCGGCTGGCCCTGGTGATGGAGGCCCTGCGCCAGGCCCCCAGCGCGGACAACGCCCAGACGTGGCGCTTCGTGGTGGTGCGTGGCCAGGAGGCCACGGCCGAGCTGCTGTCCGTGGCCGGACACGACGTCGATCCCGCGTCCGCGCCCGCGGTGCTGCTCGCCACCTTCGCCGCCCCCTTCATCGTCAAGAAGGTGCACAGCGAGCAGCCCTTCGCCCTGATCGACCACCCCATCGCCCTGTGCCAGGGCCTGCTCGCGGCCGAAGCCCTCGGCCTGCACCACAACGCCACCTTCACCTTCGACGGCCCGGCCGTGCGCGAGCGGCTGGGCGTGCCGGAGAACTACCCGCCGACGATGCTGGTGGGGCTGGACGGGGGTGGGGAGAAGGTGGTGGACGAGCCGCCGGCCTGGGTGCAGCTGCGGCGCTGAACGCGTCAGCCGAACCAGCGCCCGACCTCGCGCACGTGTACCCCGTAGGTCAGTGCCATCAGCAGCGACACGACCCCGGCAACGGGCGCGATCCCGAGGAGGCCCACCCAGGGATCGGCCGCGGCGGCCGCCTCCTGGGGAGTCACCCGGGCCAGCGCGGCGATCCCGAACGCAATCCCGGTGGCAGCGAAGCTCGAGGCCAGGCTGTACTGATAGATCCGGTACGACGCGCGCTGTTCGTGGTGCGCCTCGTGTCGGTAGCGATCCGCCCAGCAGCGCAGCATCGCGTAGCCGACGAGGTAGGCCGCGGTCACCAGTCCCGGCCGATCGACGGCGAACCACAGGGCGACCGTGATCAGCCCCAGCATCCCATTGCCCGCCAGCTCGTACAGCGGCACCGGGTACAGGGGCACACCCTTCATCCCCTAGGTCCGCACGGGCTTGGACAGCGGGTGGTGGTAGACCGTGTGCAGCCGCCGGGGTGAGTCGATCGGACGACCGAAGCAGCAGCCGTAGTTGAGGCAGGCGAGCCGGGAGAGGCCGTGGAAGAACGGCACGGATACCAGCATCGCGTCGCTGCACCGGGCGAGCGGGAGGCTCCATGCATGGCACAGTGCCACGGTCGTCAGCGCCGCCCCGAGGAACCCGCCGAAGAAGGTGAAGCTGACACGGCCCGTCGCCCCGCGGTCGCTCGCCCGGGAGCGGACGAGGTCCAGGACCATGCCGACCACCACGGAACCGACCAGCAGCGCCACCAGAGTCGCGCCGATCCAGACCTGGATGAACCGCACCGGCGCTCCCACCGACTGCAGGGCCAGTCCGATCACGCACAGCGCGGCGAACGTCACCGCCGCAGCGATCACACCGAACCGCACCACGATCACATCCCCGACCCGGAACCAGACCGGATCGCTGCACCAGCGGTCCACGAGGGCCTGGATGCCTGACGGAGAAAAAGGGACGTTCATGAATTGTTGAGTTTCTGGCCCACGGAACAGCGTCTCCGTGCGTCGAATGAGAAAGGGACGTTCATGAGTTGTTGAGTTGTTGACCAGGGTACAGTGGGAGCGAACAATTCAGGAACTCATGAACGTCCCTTTTCTGGACCGCCTTCGCACCGTTGGCTTGCTCACCGTCCTGGCGCTGCTGCTCCCAGCCCCCGTCATCGCCGTGGAGGTCGACGATCCGTTCGTGCAGGCGTACCTGGCCGAGCACCCCGACAACGAGGCCGAGATCCTGAGTCCCGAGCACGTGCTTCGGCAGGTCGAGGTGCGGCTGGAGCGGATCGACGGCCCGGTCCACCTGCTCCGTAGCGAGCCGATCTCTGCCCGGGGGTGGAACCTGCGTCGCACCCGGGGGTCGGGGCGGTTGCGGTTGCACCGGCTTCGGTTCGTGGACGAGGCCACCGCCCGGACCGTGTTCGAGGCCCTGCGCCAGTTCGGGGTCGAGGGGTCGTTCGGGCTGTCCAAGGCGTGGGACCACGTGGCCCTGGTGGGCCCGGAGATCGTGTGGCTGGGCGTGGTGGCCTGCGGATTCGAGGGCATCTGGCGCGAGGCGCTCGGCGTGCTCCAGCAACAGCGCCGCGAGGCGGGCCTCACCCCTGCGGCCGCGTTCGAATGCCACTGCGGCAGCTCGTGTGTGGACGTGGAGAAGTCGTGACCATGAATCCTGCCCCTCTGCTCGTCCGCCGCTACGGTGACCACGGCCCGGCGGTCGTGCTGGTGCACGGTGGCCCGGGCGCCCCCGGCTACATGGCGCCGGTGGCGCGGGAGCTGGCGCCGGACTTCCGCGTACTCGAACCGTTGCAGCGGCGCAGCGGGGGCGGGCCGCTGACCGTGGCCCGGCACGTGGCCGACATGCACGAGCTGGTCGCCGAGGAGTGCGCGGAGGAGCGACCTGCGATCGTGGGCTCGTCGTGGGGTGCGATGCTGGCGCTGGCGTACGCGGCTGCCCGCCCGGATGAGGTCGGATCCGTGGTCCTGATCGGCTGCGGCACCTTCGATCCGGAGGCGCGGGCGCGTTTCCTGGAGAACATCGACCGGGTCATGACCCCGTCGATCCACGCGGCCCTCAGCGGGCTGACCCAAGGGGATGCGGTTGCCGACGCCGACACCCAGCTCGCTGCCGCGGGCGAGGCCCTGCTGCCGCTGTACACCCACGACCTGCTGACCACGGACCTGGAGATGGAGCGCTGCGACGCGCTCGCCTACGAGCAGACCTGGAACGACATGCTCGCCCAGCAGGCCGCGGGCGTGTACCCGCAGGCGTTCGACGCCATCCGCGCGCCCGTGCTGATGCTGCACGGCGCGGACGATCCCCACCCCGGGCGGATGACCCGTGACCGCCTGCGCCGACACATCCCGCACCTGCGGTACGTGCAGTGGGACCGCTGCGGCCACTACCCGTGGCTGGAGCGCCACGCCAGCGAGGCCTTCTTCACGACCCTGCGGGGCTGGCTGGTACGACACGGGGCGCGGCCGACCCGCTGACCGGGAAGGAGATCATGGAGAGCACGCGGCTGTTCATCGGCCTGCTGGTCGTGGACCTGGCGTTCGGCTTCGTGCTGGGCTGGGCCTCGGCGCGCGCGCCGGACCGGCGGAGCCTGCCGACGCGGCGTCGCCGACCGGGGATGCCGTTGCCGTGACGCCCCGGGTTCCGGCCGGCGTGGTCACCGACGCGCCCCTGCTGCCCGTCGGCCACGACGACGAGGCCTGGGTCAACCTGCGCAAGCGCATGACCCAGCGGTACGAGCAGATCGAGCTAGGTTGGGAGTGTTCGGACGACCGCTGACCCGACCTGGATCACCTACCCTTCCGAAATGAGACAGCCCACCCTGTCTCGCTCCGGGATCGAGACGATGTGGATCGGTGTGCGTACAGCCGGTGTAACTGTTCGGAGCGTCTCGGCACGAAAGTTGCTTCGGAAGTGCGTCCAAGAGGCAGCGAGCGAGAAGGGTCGGTCACCGTGCAGCTGTGGGACGCCAGCAAGGGTATCGCCCCGCGGAACGTGGTCCGCGAGGTCATGCGGGCGCTCGTCAAGCACCAGAAGAGCGGTGTCCTGCAGCTCGACGGACACGGCACGACCGACCAGCGGGTCTACTTCTTCCAGGGGCTGATCGTGGGATGCGAGTCCGCGGCCGACGACTGGCTGATGGCGAGGATGCTGGTGACCGGGCAGCTGGTTCGCTCCGAGGACCTGATCTACGCGGTCGAGACCCAGTTCGTGGAGTCCCTGCACGAGACGCTGGTGGCCGAGGGGCTGGCCAACCGTGGCGCGATCCAGCCCTTCCTCACCGAGAGCTTCCTGGACAACATCCACCACCTCGGTATCGGCCTGTGGAGGCGCATGGAGTTCATCCCGATGGCCGTGGTCACGCCGACCAACATGCAGTTCGGCAACGACCCCGACGACCTGCTGGACGCGATCGCCCGCTTCTCCGATGCGGTGAGGCCGCTGCTCAAGCAGGTTCGCCTGCACCCGGGGCGTCTGTTGTCCCTGAACGGAGAGCTGCCACCGATCAACGGCGAGGACAGCCTGGTCGCCTCGTTGCTGGACACGCCTTCCACCATGGCCGACCTGTTGTCGCGCTCGCCGTTGCCGCGGTACCGGACCCTGACCCACCTGGCCAACCTGATCTCCTCGGACCGCGTCAGCCTCGACTGAGCCCCACCGACCCGCCCTCGGCGTCCCTGTGGCAAACTTCCCGGAACCGATCCGCGCCTCGTGTGTCGATCGGTGAACGTGGGTCAGGGCCCGTGCGCCCCGGCCGGGCCGCGGATGAACCCGGAGAGGTGGCGACATGCGCCGGATCGTGATCGTGGCTGCGCTGCTGGCCCTGACCTGCAGCTGCAACAAGAACAAGAAGGATGTCCAGACCATGCCCGACGGGGACGTGCAGGGGAGTCGTGCGGTCAGCTTCGTGGTGGACGAGCAGTCCGAGGGGCTGCGCCTGCGGCTGCGCGAGGTGGGCCCGCCGTCGGCCGAGGCCGTGGCCATCGCCGTGGCCACGGGCGATGAGCTGTCCGCGGCACGCACGGACAAGCTGCTGTCCCGCGTGCCCGAGCTCGAGTCCGAGCACGACGACCGCGAGGGGTTCGCGCTGCGGCCGGGGTCCACGCCGCCGCCGCTGAGCGGCGAGGACGTGGACGTGCCGTTCCCGCCGCCGGATGCGCTGGAGGCACCCCCCATGGGCGAGCCCGGCGTGCTGACCGTGCTGCGATACGCTCCGGAGGGGGACGTGCCCCTGGCGCCGCACTTGAGCGTGACCTTCGACCACCCCATGGTGGCGGTCTCCTCCCAGGACGAGGCGGCCCGGACCGTGCCGCTGACGCTCACGCCGGCCGTGGACGGACAGTGGCGCTGGCTGGGCACCCGCACCGCGCTGCTCCAGCCCGAATCCCGTTTCCCCATGGCCACTCGATACGAGGCGGTGGTGCCCTTGGGTACGGAATCGGCCAGCGGCGATGCCCTGGCCGAGGAGGTGCGTTTCACATTCACCACGCCGCCACCGTCCCTGGTGCGGCGACACCCCGAGGGCGGTCCCCAGGCCCTGGAGCCCGTGATCTTCCTCGGCTTCGACCAGCGGGTCGACGCCGAGGCCATGTTGAGCCACCTGCAGCTGGACCTGCGCGGCTCGGACTCGCCTGGCCTGCGCCTGGCCACGGACGACGAGGTCGAAGCGGACGACAGCGCCCGCTACCTGGCCGAGCAGGCCCTGGACGGCACGTGGCTCGCGGTGGTGCCCAAGCGGGCGCTGCCCCGGGCGACCTCGTGCTCTGTGGTCGTGGACAAGGGCGCGCCGTCGGCCGAGGGGCCGCGTACGACCGCGACGAAGCAGTCGTTCTCCTTCCGCACCTACGATCCGCTGGTGGTACAGCGGCATCATTGCTCCTGGTACGACGAATGCCCGCCGACCGCAGGCTGGTACGTGGAGTTCAACAACCCGCTCGACGAGCAGGCCTTCGATCCGTCGGCCATCACCGTGGAGCCGGCCGTGCCCGGGCTGCTGGTGCAGCAGTGGGGCAACAACATCACCCTGGAGGGGGTCAAGCAGGGGCGCACCAACTACACCGTGACGATCCCCGCCTCCCTGACCGACACCTTCGGCCAGACCCTGGGCCGGGACCGGGACGTCGTGTTCCGCGTCGGACCGGCGGAGAAGACCCTGTTCGGGCCCGGCCAGGACCTGGTCAGCCTGGATCCGACCGGCCCGGCCACCTTCCCGGTTTTCACCACCAACCACGACAAGCTGCGGGTGCGCATCCACCGCATCGACCCGTCCCAGTGGGCCGCCTGGGCCGAGTGGCGGCGCACCTATTACTACGACGACGCCCGGCCCGGGCCCATGCCCGGCGTGGTGCTGACCGACGCCAAGGTGGCCGTGGAGGCCGAGCGCGACGCGCTGGTCGAGACGGGGATCGACCTGGAGCCCCACCTCGTGGACGGTCACGGCCACTTCCTGCTGTGGATCGAGCCCACGAAGCAGCCCAAGGAGCGCTGGCAGCGCCAGGAGATCCTGGCCTGGGTCCAGGTGACGGATCTCGGCATCACCGCGTTCGCCGACTCCGAGGAGCTGGTCGCGTGGGTCACGGCGCTGGCCGACGGCAGCCCCCGGGAGGGGGTGGCGGTGCACGTGCTGCTCGGTGAGAAGCCGGCCGGCACCACCGACGATCACGGCCTCGCCCGGCTGGCCCTGCTGGCGTCGCCCAAGGGGCCGCAGGTGCTGGTCGCCACCGAGGGGTCGGATACGGCCCTGCTGCCGCAGAACACCTCGTGGTGGAACGACAGTGCGGGCTGGCGCAAGGTGGAGCTGGACGACCAGCTGCGCTGGTACACCTTCGACGACCGCGGCCTGTACCGGCCCGGCGAGGAGGTGCGCGTCAAGGGCTGGATGCGGCGCTTCGAGCCGCGCCGCGGCGGGGACGTGGGCGCGGTCGAGAAGGACGGCGGGCGCGTGACGTGGACCCTGCGCGGTCCCCGGGGCAACGACCTGTGCTCGGGGGAGGCAGCGCTCAGCGGCCTGGGCGGCTTCGACGTTGCCCTGACCCTGCCCGAGGACGTCAACCTGGGCACGGCGTGGCTGTCGCTGGAGGCGAACCGCGTGGGGGGGCTGGACGGGCTGCGTCACGACCACCCGGTCCAGATCCAGGAATTCCGCCGGCCCGAATTCGAGGTCTCGGCCTCGGCCGAGGCCGGGCCGTTCGTGCTGGGCCACGAGGCCGTGGTGACCGTGGAGGCGGCCTACTACGCGGGCGGTGGCCTGCCCAACGCGCCGGTCAACTGGTACGTCTGGGCCAGCCCCTCCAGCTACACCCCGCCTGGCCGGGCGGACTTCCAGTTCGGACCATGGAGCCCGTGGTGGTGGTACGGCGGCGACCACGGCTCCGGCGGCGACTCCCAGTACCTGGAGGGTCGCACCGACGCGCTGGGCCGGCACCACCTCGGCATCCACTTCGAGTCGCTGCACCCGCCGCGGCCGATGTCCGTGCACGCCGAGGCCACGGTGACCGACGTCAATCGCCAGGCGTGGACCGCCAAGCAGACGCTGATGGTGCATCCCGCGGACCTGTACGTGGGCCTGCGCACCGAGCGCGGGTTCGTGGGCGCGGGCGAGTCCATCGACATAGACGCGCTGGTGGTGGACATCGACGGCGATGCGGTCGCGGGCAAGGACGTGGCCGTGCGCCTGGCGCGCCTGGACTGGGAGTACCGCGGAGGCGAGTACCGCGAGCTGGAGGTCGACCCGCAGGATTGCGCGCTGACCTCGGCGGACGAGGCCGGCCGCTGCTCTTTCGAGCCCCCACAGGGCGGGTCGTACCGTATCCGCGCCACCGTGACCGACGACGAGGGGCGGGAGAACCGCACCGACCTGCGCGTGTGGGTGGCCGGCGGCGAGCGTCCGCCGGCGCGCACCGTGGAGATGGAGGAGGTCACGCTCGTCCCGGAGAAGCAGACCTACGAGCCGGGCGAGACGGCCCGCTTCCTGGTGCAGGCGCCGTTCGCGCCGGCCGAGGGCCTGCTCACCGTGCGGCGCTCGGGGCTGGTGCACACCGAGTCGTTCCAGATGACGGAGTCGACCGTCGAGCTGGCCGTGCCGATCCAGGAGGCGCACATCCCGGGGGTGACCGTACAGGTCGACCTCGTGGGCTCGGCCGGGCGCACGGACGACGAGGGTGAACCGCGGGACGATCTGCCCCGACGGGTAGCGTTCGCCAGCGGCAACCTGACCTTCGAGGTGCCCCCGCTGCGCCGCACCCTGGCCGTGGAGGTGTCGCCCCGCGACTCCGCCATCGAGCCCGGCGCCGAGACCGCGGTGAACCTGCACGTGACCGACGCGGACGGTCAGCCCGTGGCCGGCGCCGAGGTGGCGCTGGTGGTGGCCGACGAGTCGGTGCTGGCGCTGACCGGCTACCAGCTGCCCGACCCGCTGGCCGTGTTCTACGCGGCCCGCGGCGCTGGCGTCAGCGACTACCACCAGCGCTACCAGGTGGTGCTCGCCGACCCGGCTGCGCTGGCGAAGATGGCCGCCAACGCGCCCGTGGGCAGGGACGGGGGCATGGTGGCCCAGTCGGCCATGCCCATGGCGACCCGGTCGCGCTCCGGTGGGGCCATGCCGCCGCCAGCGCCGCCCGGGGAGATGATGCTCGACGGGATGGTCATGGACGAGGCGCCCATGGACATGGAGGGCGACTACCGCGCCGAGAAGAAGGGCGGCGAGGGCCGCGACAACGGCGGCCAGGCGATCGCCGTGCGCACCGATTTCCGCGCCCTGGCCCTGTTCGCGCCCGAGGTGGCCACGGACGCGGGCGGCCGCGCCGAGGTGCCCCTGACCCTGCCCGACTCCCTGACCCGCTATCGGGTGATGGCCGTGGCCGTGGCCGGTGGCCAGCAGTTCGGCACTGGCGAGTCCACGATCACCGCGCGGCTGCCGCTGATGGTGCGGCCGTCGCCGCCGCGGTTCCTCAACTTCGGCGACCGCTTCGAGCTGTCGGTGGTGCTGCAGAACCAGACCGAGGAAGCCCTGGAGGTGGAGCTGGCCGTGCGCGGGACCAACGTGGGCGTGGCCAACCGCGTCGAGGACGCGCTGGACGCGGACGGGTTCGAGCCCAGCGCCGCCGGCCGCAAGGTCGTCGTGCCGGCGGCGGACCGGGTGGAAGTGCGCTTCCCCTCGGCCGCGCAGATGGCGGGCACGGCCCGCTTCCAGGCCGTGGTGTCGGCCGGTTCGTTCGCGGACGCCTCCACCTTCGACCTGCCGGTGTGGACCCCGGCCACGTCCGAGGCGTTCGCCACCTACGGCGAGATCGACGAGGGCGCCGTGGCCCAGCCGGTGCGCGCGCCCGGCGATGTCTGGCCCCAGTTCGGTGGCCTGGAGATCACCACCTCGTCCACCCAGCTGCAGGCCCTCACCGACGCAGTGCTGTACCTGCAGTCCTACCCCTTCGAGTGCAACGAGCAGATCGCCTCGCGGGTGCTGGCGATCGCGGCGCTGCGGGACGTGCTCGGCGCGTTCGAGGCCGAGGGGCTGCCACCCGCGGACGAACTCGAGGCGTCGGTGCAGGCCGACCTCGCGCGACTGGAAGCCCGGCAGAACCGGGACGGTGGCTTCGCCTTCTGGCGCCGGGGTGACGACTCGTGGCCCTACCTGTCGATCCACGTGGCCCATGCCCTGGCGCGGGCGCGGGACAAGGGCTACGAGGTACCGGACGGCATGTGGGACCGCTCGCTGCGGCACCTCGACAAGATCGAGAACCACATCCCGTCGTGGTACAGCCGCGAGAGCCGGTGGACCCTGCGGGCCTACGCGCTGAACGTGCGCCACCGCATGGGCGACACCGACGTGCGCGAGGCCAGGGCCCTGCTGAAGGAGGCAGGCACGGACGACCTGCCGCTGGAGGCCCACGGCTGGCTACTGCCGGTCCTGCAGGCTGGCGGCGCGTCGGACGAGGCCGCCGTGGTGCTGCGCCACCTGGGCAACCGGGTGGCCGAGACCGCGGCCGGGGCTCACTTCGTGACCTCGTACAGCGACGGCGCGCACGTGCTGCTGCACTCGTCGCGGCGGGCCGACGGGATCATCCTGGAGTCGGTGATCGAGGTCGATCCGGACAGCGACCTGGTGGCCAAGCTGGTGCGCGGCCTGCTGGATCATCGCCAGAAAGGCCGCTGGTCCAACACCCAGGAGAATGCGTTCGTGCTACTGGCGCTGGACCGCTACTTCCGGGTCTACGAGGCCGAGACCCCCGACTTCGTGGCGCGGGTGTGGCTGGGCGAGGGCTACGTGGGCGACCACGCCTTCCAGGGGCGGACCACGGAGCGGGCGCACATGGACGTTCCCATGGCCTACCTCACCGAGGTCGAGGGGGACCAGCGCCTGATCTTGGCGCGGGACGGCGACGCCGGCCGGCTGTACTACCGGGTGGGCATGCGCTACGCGCCGCGGGACCTGGACCTGGAGCCTGCCGACTACGGCTTCGCCCTGGAGCGGGAGTACGAGGCCATCGACGATCCGGCCGACGTGCGGCAGGCCGAGGACGGCACCTGGCACGTACGTGCCGGCGCGCGGGTGCGAGTCCGGCTGACGATGGTGTCGCCCATGCGGCGCTACCACGTGGCGCTGGTCGACCCCCTGCCCGCCGGGCTGGAGCCGGTCAACCCGGAGCTGGCCGTCAGCGGCAGCACGCCGCCGGACGAGTCGGCCACGGCCTCGACGAGCCGCTACTGGTGGTGGTGGCGACCGTGGTACGAGCACGAGAACCTGCGCGACGAGCGCGTGGAGGCGTTCTCCTCGCTGCTGTGGGACGGCGTGTACACCTACACCTACGTCGCGCGGGCGACCACGCCGGGCCAGTTCGTCGTGCCTCCCACCCGCGCCGAGGAGATGTACCACCCCGAGACGTTCGGCCGCACCGGCACGGACCGGGTGATCGTCGAGTAGCTCAGCCGGAGAACCCCGGCGCCTGGATGTCGGCCCACGCCGTGGGATCCACGATGCCGTGGGATCGCATCAGCTCGTCGGCCTCGACCACCAGGACCTCGCCGCTGCCGTCGAGGCTGAGCTCGCCGAGGCGCCGCTTGCTCAGCGCCGCGTGCAACGGCTGGTCGGACATCTCGAATCCGGTCATGGCCTGGCGCAGCTGCTGCTCGGCCTCGGCCCAGTCCCCCTCCACGCGCGCCAGCGCCGCGCCGACCAGGGCGGCCATGGCGTCGGTGTCCGTCCGTCCCTCCCGTCCGAGCGTGCGCTGGTCCGCGCGGGTGGACGCGATGAGCTTTCCCCGCTGTGCGCCAGCGTGCTGTATCAGCGCCAGGGCGCCGCGTGCGCGCAGCACGTGCGCATCGATGCGCACGACCGGCACGCGCAGCAGGTGCGAGCGCTTCAGCGCGGGCCACAGCCGGGCGATCCGTCCCCAGCCTCGCTCGGGTGCACCCTCGCCGATGTCGCACTGCACGAGGATGGAGTGGGCGTACAGATGCTGGATGTGCAGGTGGTCCTCGGCCGCCCACACGCCAAGGATGGTCTGGGCCGCGTCCCGCGCCCTGTCCAGCTCCCCGGCCGCGATGTGGGCGATGGCCCGGTACAGGCTGGCCGTGGCGCGGCCGTACAGGTCGCCGCGCTCGTCCGCCTCCCGCAGCGCCGCGTCCGCGCGCTCGGTGAACCGGTCGTAGTCGCCCAGCTCCTGCAGAGCGCGCAGGCCGCACATCACGCTGATGTTGCACTCCCAGGCCACGCCGTTGCAGCGCTCCCGTAGCAGCGTCTCCCCCTCGTCCGAGACCTGCAGCGCCTGGCGCCAGCGCCCGGCCTGCAGGTGCACTTCGGCCATGCCCACCCCGGTCAGCCCCTCGAGGTAGGGATCGTCCGCCTGCTCGGCGATGCCACGCGCCTCGGCCAGCAGCCTGCGCGCCCGGTCGGCGAACATGCCCCCCATGGGTGACAGCACGGCGCCGGCCACGGACGACAGCGTGCGCGCCACCCGGTGCTCCTCGCCCGTGCGGAGGGAACGCAGCAGGCCGGTCAGCAGGAAGTACCCTGCCCGCGCCGGGTCCACCGCGGTCAGCCCCTTGGACGCGGACCAGCACAGGTCGGCGCGGATCAGGTCGACGCGGGGGACCAGCGCCTCGGTGCGCGGCTTGAAGCGCGTGCCGCGCAGCCACAGCTGGGCGAGGCGCAGCAGGGTCCACAGCAGCGACGACAGCGGCTTGCTGGGGTATGGGATGGCGTAGTCCCGGCACAGCGGCCGCAGGATGGCCTCGCCTTCGGCGAGGTGGCCGGAGGCCAGGTACTGCTCGGCGCCGCGGCACAGCAGCTCGGCGGCCGCCTCGGGCTCTGCCCCCCGGGCCGCGGCCACGTACACCGGCGCCGCGGCCGAGCAGTTGCCTGCCGCCACCAGGTTCTCACCCAGGCGTGTGCGCAGACCCCGTGACCAGGCATCGTCGCCGCTGCCCCACTCCAGGGCCTGGGAGAGGAACAGCGCAGCCTGCTCGAACGCCATCGCGCGGCCCGCCCGATCCCCCGCCACCTCGGCGTACTGCGACGCCTTGGTCAGCCGTCCCGCGCCGTGGAAGTGCCGGGCCAGGTCCTCGGGGCGGCCGTCTCCGCTGTCCTCGATGGTCTCGGCGAGCTGCAGGTGGTGATGGATCAGCTGCGACGGGTTGAGCATCTGCACCACGCCCTCGCGGATGCGGTCGTGATAGCTCTCCACCGTGTCCGTGTCGCGGATCCCGGTGGTACGCACCAGCCTCGACGAGCGCAGCTCGACCATCAGCGCGTCGGGATCGCCGTCCACCTCGGCGGCCTGAAGGACGATCCCCTGGGCCGTGGGCCGGCCGGCCAGCGCGATCAGCTCCAGCAGCTGCCGCGCCGTGTCGTCCACGCTGTGCACCCGCGCCTCGATGGCACTGTCCATGGACAGCACGTCGAGGATCCGCTCCAGCGGAGCGCCGGCCGCGACCTGGTCCAGCGCCAGCCGCACCAGCTCCTCCACGAACAGGGGCAGGCCGCGCGCCTCGGCGGCGATGGCCGCGGCGATGCGCCGGTTCTCGTAGCACTCGTCTCCCAGCAGGAACGCGGCCAGCCGCAGCGCGTCCGACTCCGACAGCGGGCCGAGCTCCACGTCGCGCGGTCGGGGCAGTCGGTCCCAGTGCTCTCGTAGCTCGGCCAGCATCGGGCTGGCCTCTGCCTGTTCCTGGCGATAGGTGGCGCACACGAACAGAGGGGGCGCGTCCGGCCCGGACAGCAGCTCGATCAGCAGGTAGGCGCTGTCCAGGTCGCCCCACTGCAGGTCGTCGATCCACAGGGCGACCGGCCCGCGCGCGCACAGGCGGTTGAACAGGGTGCGCAGTCCCTCGACTGCGCGCCGCCGGGCCTCGTTGGGATCCTGGATCTCGGCGCCGGTCTCGGGCGTGCGCCACGACAGCGGGTGCAGGGCCGGGAACAGCCGTGCCGTCTCACGCAGGGCTGGGGGGACCAGCTCGGCCACGTCCTGCTCGGGCAAGGACTGCACGTGGGCGGCGAGCTCGTCCACCAGGCTGTCGAAGGCCTTGAAGGGCACGGATTCGCGTTCGTAGCACCGGCCACCCAGCACCAGCGCGTCGTACTCGAACGCCAGCTGATCGAGGCAGCGGCCGATCAGGGCGCTCTTGCCGATGCCCGACGTGCCGTGCACCAGGGCGATGGACGGGCTGCCCTCCCGGGCCTCCCGGAACGCGCCGGTCAGCTCGCCGATCTGCTCGTCGCGGCCGATGAACATCTCCGGCCCGCGGGCCGAGTACAGCGTCATGCTGAACAGGGAGCGGTCCGCGTCCAGCGTCCGGATCCGTTCCAGGATCTCCTGGGAGCCGGGGCGCTGGTCGGGGTCCCGCCGCATGAGGTCCATGCACAGGTCCTCGAGGTCCCCCGGCAGGCCGGCCCGGTGGTCGGAGGGCGGGACCGGGTCCTTGTAGGTCTTGGCCAGCAGGAAGCGGTGCTGGTTGCCCGAGAACGGCGCCTTGCCAGCCAGCGCCTGGTACATCATCACGCCCAGGGCGTACCAGTCCGATCCGCTGTTCGCGTCGCCCCCCTGCAGCACCTCGGGCGCGATGTACAGGGGTGTGCCGGAGATGCCGCGGGCTGGATCGCTGTCCCGGCGGGGCGGCCGGGTGAGCCCGAAATCGAGCACCACCACCCGGCCGTGGTCGTCGACCAGCACGTTGCCCGGCTTGAGGTCCAGGTGCAGCAGCCCGGCCTCGTGCAGGGTGTCAACGCCGTTGACCAGCTGGGTCAGGCAAGTGCGAAGCTCGCCGTGGCGGTCCCCCGGGGGCTGGGCCTCGATGTGCGCGAGGAAGTCGCGGCCGTCCACGTACTCCATGGCGTAGAACCACACCCGGTCCTCGTTGACCAGCTCGTACAGGGTGACCAGGTTGCGGTGGCTGAGGTCGGAGACCGTGCGGAACTCCCGCTTGAGGCGCACCATGGCCGGCGCGCTCATCTCCGGCAGGGTCTTGATCGCGACGGTGCGGTCCCGCTCCTCGTCCGCGGCCAGGTAGACCACGCCCATGCCGCCCTCGCCCACCCGCTCCAGCAGCGTGTAGCGCCCCAGGGGGTGGGGTAGCTGGAAATCGAACCCGGGCAGCCCCGCCGGGTCGGTCGACGGATCCGTGGTGGCGGTGTCCCCGCTACCGAACTCCATCGTGGTGTCCTTGGAATCAGGCACGGCGCGCCCGTCCTCCCCCGGATCTCCGGTCAGGGCAACTCGACGAGCTGCAGGCCGTCGAGCAGCGGGCAGGTGCCGCCGGTCGCGGTGACCTGCACGCACTCGTCGCCGGGGTTGGGGCACCCGGCCGGGCAGGTGGTGCAGGTGGCCAGCGAGCAGATGTCCATGCCCACGAGGTCGTCCAGCGGGGTGGTGTCCACCAGGAACGACACCTCCGCCCCGGTTACCTCGCTGGCGTCGGCCGCGTACGAGCCGCTGAGCCACGCGTCACCGAACCACACGTCGACCGCGTCGATGGTGATGTACATGGCGAACGGTCCCACCTGGAACTGGGGATCGTTCCACGTGCCGCTGGCGTAGCTCGTGTCGTGCTCGGTCTGCTCCCAGATCCAGTGGGCCGGGTTGCCGGCCGGGTTCAACACCATGGCCGCGCCGAACATCATGTTCACGGTCCCGCCCACCAACGAGTCTGCGGCGAACACGGCGCCGTCGTCGTCCGGGATCTGCGTCTGCAGCAGCAGCCCGAGCCCGGCCGGTTCGACGAACGTGAACGACTCGTCGGACAGGTCGAGGAAGTACACCAGCCCGATGCGCTCGTCCGGCGCGGTGTCGTCGTCGTCATCGTCGTCGGTCGTGGCGGTGTCGTCGTCGTCGTCGGTCGTGGTGGTGTCGTCGTCGTCGGTCGTGGTGG
>CAZXHG010000090.1:0-33674 GCA_964639985.1 uncultured Rickettsiales bacterium | reverse complement strand
GCGGACGACGACGACACGGCGGACGACGACGACACGGCAGACGACGACGACTCGGCGGACGACGACGACGCGGCGGACGACGACGACACGGGCGACGATGACGACGACACGAGCGCCTCGGTGGACGATGACGACGACGGCCGGCCGGCCGGCTTCCACTGCCAGTGCGGACAGGGTTCGCGCCGGTCGGGCCCCGGCGCAGGGCTGGCCGCCGGCCTGCTCGCCCTCGCGGTGGTGCTACGGCGTCAGCGCTGACAGCTGCCCCTGCAGCTGCATCAGCCTCGCGTCATCCGGGAACCGCGACAGCCCCACCTCGACCAGCTCCAGCGCACGGGGCACATCCCCGCAGCTCGCCGCGCCCACGGCCAGGGAGTGGTGGGCGACCGCGGTTGACGCGTGGAGGTGCTCGGGTAGATCCGCGCCCGCGGTCCGTGACAGCAGCGCCTCGCCCTCGTCCAGCAAGCCCCCGGTCTCCCCACAGGTGTCGTGGCGGTGTGCGTCCGCAGCCATCAGGCCGAGCGTGCGCGCGGTGAGCACGGCGCCCCCATGCTCCTCGGGGAGCGCCTCGTCCAGGGCACGCGCGATGGCCAGCGCGTCGACCAGCAGCCCCGCGGACTCGAACACGGTGGCGAGGTTGAACCAGGCGAGGCGGAGGTAGCGCTGGGCGTCCGGGATCGGGACATCGAGGGTGACTGCGTGCCGCAGCGCGGCCAGCGCGGCCCGCGCGGTCCTGGTCGCGCGCTCCCTGTCACCGTCGGTTCGGGCCCGTGTCACCTCGAGGTGAGCTCGCTGGACCAGACCGCGGGCCAGGCCGTAGCGGGCGCGGTGGTCGGCCGGGGCCCACGCCACGAACGCCTCCCAGACCTGTACGGCCAGGTCCGGATCCCGGTCCACGATGGTCAGGGTGATGCCCGTGTCCCACCACAGCACGGCCAGGTTCTCGTGCTGCTCCCCGGACAGCTCCTCGGCGGAGGCCGCCACGAGTCGGGGCAGGGCTGCCTCGGCCATGGCCCGTACGTCGTCGGCATCGCCGAGCTCCCGCGCCCGGTGCTGGAGGCTGACCAGGCCGTGCAGGGCGAACAGCTGTTCGCGACCCCCTGCCCCGGGCAGGGCGTCGCAGGCGTCGATCAGGGCCCGGTGATGCTCGGCGGCCCGGTCGGGCTGGCCGTCCAGCTCGGCCAGGCGTGCCCGCACCAGGAACGTCTCGGGCGATCTTGCGGGCAGCAGCGGTTCGGCCTCACGTACGGTCTGCAGGGCCACGGCCTCGCCTCGTTCGAGGGCCTGCAGTCGCAGCAGGGCCGCGTTGGCCAGCTCGTCGCCGATCCCCGGCTCCTCGGGCCGCAAGGTCCGCCGCTGCATGCACAGTTGCAGGGCGAGGTCGTCGTGGCCTGCGCGTCGGCAGGCGATCCCTCCTCGCCGCAGCGCGTCGGCCAGGGCCGCGTCCCACGCCCACGCGTTGTCTCCCGCCTGGGCGCGGCCTGCCTCCCACGCCGCGGTCGCCGCAGCCACGTCCCCCCGGGCGATGGCGTCGTCGGCGGCCAGTCCGAACGCCACCAGGGCGTCCCGGAGTTGCCGGGCCTCGGTCCGGGCCTGTTCGCAGCGCCGCGGATCCGGGATGGAGGCCGGCAGCGGTGCGCCGGCCTCGTGCAGGCGCTGGAGCGACAAGTACGTCGCGTGCAGCAACTCGGCGTGCTGCTCGGGCGTCACGCCGCTGTCCCGAGCACGTAGCGCGCCCTCGTCGGTGCCCAGGGCGCCCAGGGTCTCGTCGACGATCGAGGCCGCCTGGGCGTGCTCTCCACGCTCGACCAGCGCTTCCAGCAGGCCCACCAGGGCTGCTCCCCGGCGCGGGCAATCCGGCTCGTCCGCGTAGGCCAGCCAGGCCCACCGGGCCCGTTCGACCAGGCCGGCGCGCAGCAGGATCATGCCCACCAGCGGGAAGCTCTCCGCCAGGTCACCGGAGGCCAGGTCCAGCGCAGGTCGTCCGTGGGCGGCGCGGGGCGCGGCCACGTCCACGTGGGTCTCCACGACGGTCCAGTCGTCTCCCTCGGGCACGGCCGCGGTCGCCCGCAGCCACGAGTGCGTGAACCGGTCGCCGAACGCACTCAAGCGCACGTCCCTGGCCGCCGGGCAGTGCGGCTGGAGCAGGGCGAAGGCGGCCTCGGCGAAGCGCGCCTGGTGGCGACAGATGCCGCGCCCGGAGGTCAGCAGGTCCTCCAGCGGGGCCTCGTCCAGCCCCGGCGCCAGTAGCGGCACGGCCACGGTGTCGCGGGTCAGCTCGACCACGGCGAGCACCAGCTCCCGGCCGCTCATCGTCGCGGGATCGCCAGGCAGGCGCCGCAACAGCTCCTCGGTGGTGGGGCCCGGCCGCACCACCTCGAGTGGCGGGTCGATGTCGTGGTCGTGGTAGGGGATGACCGGCGGCACCACGTCGCCAGGGGCGGTCGGGTCGAAGTCCTCGAGGTGGACCACGCGGAGCGTGCCGAAGGAGGCCTCGGTCTGCAGGATGGGAGCCGAGGCCCCCGCAGCCGGTGCGGTGGCCAACAGCGCGATCAGCAGGGAGGGGAGTGCGCCGCGGGTCACGCGGCCATTGTAGCCCGGACCCGGGTCAGCCCTTGATGATGCGCGGCGTGATCATCTGGTGGGGCGGACAGATGGCGGTGGGGTTCTGGTAGCAGCAGTTGGCGAACGCCACCATGTAGCGCCGCAGGTCGGCGTAGGCCACCACCTCGTCCACCAGCCCGGTCCTGGCGCAGTACGCCGGTCGTGACTTGTCGTGGTAGTCCTGCACCATCTGGTTCATCTTGTCGATCACCGGCTCGAGGGGCCGCCCGGCGTCCTGCTCCTTGACCAGCCGGCGCGAGTACGATGCCGCGGCTGCGGTCTCGCCGTGCATCACGTAGATCTCGGTGGTCGGCGTGCCCAGGGTGAACACGTTGTGCCGGTTGGCGTTGGGGCCGCCCATGATGTAGTGGGCCGCGGCCGTGCCCTTGCGGACCACCACCATCATCAGCGGCACGTCGGTCTGCTGGATGGAGTAGATCAGCGACTGGCCCAGGCCCAGCAGCTCGGCCTTCTCGGCGATGTCGCCCACGTCGATGCCCGAGGTGTCCTGCATCCAGATCATGGGGATGCGGTCGCGGCCGCACAGGGTGACGAATTCGTTGAGCTTGATCAGTCCCTCGCGGTACAGCTTGCTGCCGACGCCGAAGTACTTGCCGTCGGCGTACTTCGGGTAGCCCGCGCCCAGGAAGCCGTGGGTACGGTTGCCCAGCACGCCCACCAGGAACCCGTCCACCTTGGCCAGCCCGCAGTACACCTCCGGACCGTAGTCCGGACGGAACTCCAGGTGCTCGCTGCCGTCCACCAGCCGCGCGATGACGTCGTCCATGGAGTACGCCATCTTCTGCTGGAACGGCACGATGCGCTCGACGTCCTCGGGCGGCAGCGCAGGTTCCCTGGGCTCGTCGACCCGGAAGAAATCGGGGTCGTACGCCGGCATGCCCGCCATCAGCCGCTTGAGCTCGTCGAGCACCTCCTCCTCGGTCTCGCCGACCCGCCGGAAGAACCCGGTCTCGTCGTGGTGGATCGCGGTCCGCCCTGGCGGCACGGCCTTGTAGTGCCGGGTCGCCTCGATGAGCGACTCCGCACCCTCGAGGTCGAAGTGACCCTTGGGGCTCATGCCCCCCACGATGCCGCCGCCACCCACCGCGATGTTGGCCTTCTGGTGCGCCACGAGGTAGGTGGGACTGATCCCCTGGTAGCCGCCGCCCGCAGGATTGGTCCCGTAGATACCGGCCAGCACCGGCACGCCCTCCTGCTCGAGCTCGGCATGTCGATAGAACGTGGTCCCGTTGCCCCGGCGATTGGGATAGACTTTCTCCTGCTCCGGCAGCTTCACGCCGCTGCAGTTGACCAGCCACAGCAGCGGCACGTGCAGCCGCTTGGCGATGTCGGTCACCCGCAGGATGTTCTCGGCCTGACCCGCGATCCAGGCTCCAGCCATCACCTTGTTGTCGAATCCGATCACCACGGCCCAGCGACCGGAGATGCGGGCGATGCCGTCCACCACCCCGGTGGTCCCGGACGCCTCGTCCATCGGGTCGAACAGGGTGTGCAGCGGGTGCCACGTGCCCTCGTCGACCAGGTAGTCGATGCGCTGGTGGACCGTCATCTGGCCACGCGCATTGATCTTCTCGGCCGGTATCCCGGCGGTCCGCACACGCTCGACCTCGGCGGCGACGCCAGCCTCGACCTCGCGGATCTGCTCCACGCTGGGCTCGGCCTTGGCGATCTGCTTGTCACTGAGCGGCTTGCCCAGGCTGTCCATGTTCTTGAAATAGGGGTGCATGCGATGGCTCCTCTCGAGGGAAGGGGAGGTGTAGCAGATGCGGAGTTGGTCGTCGAGGCGGGTTCGGGGCTGCGGATCAGTCCTCGTCGGCCATCAGCTTGACCGCGTCCTTGACGCTCTCGACTGCGGCACGGTGGCAGACGAGGGTGCGGCCCTCGGAGCGGACCACGATCAGGTCGCGAACGCCGACCAGGGCGATCGACTCGTCGTCGTCGTCGCAGAACACGAAGTTGTTGGTCGACTGCAGGCAGTGCATCCGGCCCCGGCCGCGGTTGTCGGCCGGGCCCATGGGGTGGAACTGCTCCAGGGCGAGCCAGCCGCCCACGTCGCTCCACTCGAAGCGGGCCCGCACCATGCGGACCTGTTCGGCCTTCTCCATCACGCCGAAGTCGATGGAGATCTTCGGCATCGGCTCGAAGGCGCGGGTCAGCGCCTCGGTCCAGCGGTCGGTGCGGTCCGCGGCCTGCAGGGGCCGCAGCAGGCGCGCGTGCACGGGCAGCAGCCGCTCGATGGCACCCCAGATGGTGCGGGTGTTCCACACGAACATGCCGCTGTTCCAGCTGTGCCGGCCGGACGTGACGAAGAGATGGGCGATGTTCGCGTCGGGCTTCTCGCGGAATGCACGCAGCTCGAAGTGCTCGATGCCGTCGTCGTCCAGCACCATCTCGCCGGCCTCCAGGTAGCCGTAGGCGGTGGAGGCGAAGGTGGGCACGATGCCGAAGGTGTACAGGGCCTCCCCCTGGCGGGCGGCGCGGGCAGCGGACAGGAGCGTGGCCTGGAAGTCGGCCACCGGCTGGATCAGGTGGTCCGCGGTCAGCACGGACATCACCGGATCGCCGAACCGGGCGCGGCAGATCACGGCAGCCAGGCCGATGGCGCCGGCCGTGTCGCGTGGCAGGGGTTCGCCCACGATGTTCTCGGCGGGCAGTTCGGGTAGCTGCTCGGCGACCAGGTCGGAGAACCGGGCGTTGGTCAACACCAGCACGCGCTCGGGAGGCACGAGCCCGACCAGCCGGTCCCAGGTGAGCTGCAGCATGGTCCGATCGCCGAACAGGCGCAGGAACTGCTTGGGCTTCGTGTCGGTGCTCAGTGGCCAGAACCGGGTGCCGCTGCCCCCGGCCATGATGACGACGACCAGGTCACGTGACGGATCGAAATCGGTGCTCATCGGGGGATCTCTCGTGGAACGGTGTTCCGGATCAGGGGGGAGAGGACTGGCCGAACAGGTCACTGCCCCAGCACGAGACCGTGCCGTCGGCCATCACGCCGCAGGAGTGGAAGTGGCCCGAGCTCAGCTGGGTGAACTCCCCGGGCGGCGGCGCGGCCTGGTTGTCGGAGTTGCTGCCCCAGCAGGCGATGAAGTCGTCGTCCTTCACCGCGCACGTGTGCAGGCCGCCGGCGCTCACGTAGCTGTAGGTGTTGGCCGGCACCGTGCACTGGCCCTGGTCCTGGCCGCCGTCGCAGCCCCAGCACTGGATGGTGCCGTCGGTCTGCAACCCACACGCGTGGTAGTTGCCGGGATCGAGCTGCTCGTAGTCCCCGGCCGGGACCTCGGTCTGGCCGTGGTCGCTCATGCCCCAGCAGGTGGCCGAGCCGCCGGCGACGCCGCAGGTGCTGTACCAGTGGGCCGAGATCTGGGTGAACGTGCCCCCCGGGGCGGTGGACTGGCCGTACGTATCCTGGCCCCAGCACTGGACCGCGCCGCTGATCTCCTTGGCACAGTTGTGGTAATAGCCCGCAGTCACCCGGTTGAAGGTGCCGGTCGGGGCATCGCACTGGTCGTAGTCGCCCGCGCCGCCGCAGCCCCAGCACTCCAGTGTTCCGTCGGTCTTGACCCCGCAGGTGTGCCACGTGCCCGCGCTGACCTCGGCGAAGGCGCCGCCCGGCGTGGACGACTGTCCCTCCTCGTCGGAGCCCCAGCACTGCACGGAGCCGTCGAGCTTGACCCCGCAGCTGTGGTAGGCGCCGGTGGCCACCTGGGCCCAGCAGTCGGTGTCGACCCAGCCGTCGCAGTCGTTGTCCGTGCCGTCCGCGCAGTTCTCGGTGGCACCGGGGTGCACGTCCGCGTTGGTGTCGTCGCAGTCGCCGTCGTCCACGGTCCAGCCGTCGCCGTCGCCGTCGTCGGGCACGGTGTCGTCGTCGTCGGCCGCGGAGTCGTCGTCGCCGGTGTCGTCGTCGCCGGCCGAGTCGTCGTCGCCGGTGTCGTCGTCCGTGGTGGTGTCGTCGTCGGGGTCGTACCCCCCGGCGCAGCCGACCCCCCACAGGACGAACAGGGCTCCCAGCAGGTACACGAACACAGGCTGTCTCATGGGACCTCCGTCGCGGCTATGCCGGCAGGATACCACCCATCGGCCGAGGACTCACCGGGAGCACACGGCCAGCACCTGCCGCAGGTCGGTGTGACCCTGCAGGCACTTGGCGATGCCGTCCTGCAGCAGGGTGGTCATGCCGCCCGCCATCGACAGCTCCCGGATCTCGCCGACCGGCGCGCGCTGCTGGATCCGCTCGCGGATGTCGTCGCTGTTCACCAGCAGCTCGTGGACCGCCAGCCGGCCCTTGTAGCCCGTGCCGCCGCAGTGCTCGCAGCCGTCGGCCGTCCACAGGGTCAGCACCCGCTCACCCACCAGCGCCTGCAGGGCCTCGGCGCCGTAGTGTGCGGCCAGCTCCTCGCCCTCGGCCGGGTTGGCGTCCCGCTCGCGGCGGCAGTGGATGCACAGGCGCCGCGCCAGCCGCTGGGCGAGCACGCCCAGCAGCGCGTCGGAGAAGGTGAACGGATCGAGCCCCATGTCCAGCAGCCGCGTGATCGTCTCGGGCGCGCTGTTGGTGTGCAGGGTGGAGAACACCAGGTGGCCGGTGAGCGAGGCCTCGACGCCCGTGGCCGCGGTCTCCTCGTCACGCATCTCGCCGACCATGATCACGTCCGGGTCCGCGCGCAGGAAAGCGCGCATGGCCGCGGCGAAGTCGAACCCGATGCGCGGGTGGACCTGGACCTGGCGCAATCCGGCCTGCGTGATCTCGACCGGGTCCTCCGCCGTCCAGATCTTGCGGTCCACCGTGTTGATGGATCCCAGCAGTGAATGGAGAGTGGTCGTCTTGCCCGATCCGGTCGGGCCCACCACCAGCACCAGGCCGTAGGGCTGCTGCACGATCCGCGAGGCCTCGCGTAGGTTGCGCTCGTCCAGGCCGAGTGCGTCCACGGGCATGGGTTCGCCCGCGGCCAGGATACGCATGACCACGTCCTCGTTGCCGTTGACCGTGGGCAGGGTGGCCACCCGCAGCTCGATCTTGCGATCACCCAGCCGGAGCTTGATCTTGCCGTCCTGCGGCTTGCGCCGTTCCGTGATGTCCAGGTCGGCGAGGATCTTGATCCGGGCCGTCAGCGACGAGCGCTGGGTGGCTGGCACCTTGCGGTACTCGTAGCATTGCCCGTCCACGCGGAAGCGCACGATCGTGGGTCGTTCCGGTCCGTTGGGTTCGACGTGGATGTCGGACGCGTCGGCGCGCAACCCGGCCAGGATGATGCGGTAGGCCAGCCGGGAGGCGGTCTCGTCCTCGCTGAACTCGTCGGCCGTGCCCTCGCCCGTCTCCTCCAACGAGGTCTCCATGGTGCCGGCCAGCAGCAGCTCCTCGAGGTCGGCCTCGAACTGTTGCTCCTCCTCGGTGGCCTCGGCCAGGTACGGCAGCAGGTGCTCCTCGAGCTGGCTGGGCCGCACCATCACCTCGCGCAGCTGCTTGCCCAGGGAGAAGCGCAGCATGTCCAGGGCTTCCACGGCCAGCGGATCGGCCATGGCGATGTGCAGGGAGCGCTCGTCGGTGCGGTACGGCAGGATGTGGTAGCGGTCGATCAGCCCGGGGGGGATCTCGGCCACGGCCTCGGGGTCCACCCCTTCCACGTCGAGGTCGATGTACGGGATGTGGAACTTGCGCGCCAGGGTGGTGGCGATCACGTCCTCGCTGACGATGCCCATCGCCACCAGCACCTCACCGAGCCGGCGTCCGCGCCGGTTCTTCTGTTCGGAGAGGGCGGCCTCGATGTCCTCGGGCGCGGCCAGGCCGGCCTCGACCAGGATCTCACCCAGCCGGATCGGCCTGCCCGTGGTGCGCTGTTGGCCCTGTTGCTCCACGGCCTTCTCGATGGCTCGCTCGCCCACGGCCTCCTGCTCCACCAGGATCTGCCCGATCGGCGCCGCACGGTCCGCCACCTGCGCGGCGAACCCCTCCTCGACGTCGGCCTCGCCCAGGGCGCCACTGTCGATCAACAACGCGCCGAGGGGCTGCCGGTCCTCCTTGGCGTTGATGCGCTCGTCGAAGAAGAACAGCTCCCCGTACAGGCTGACCGCGGACAGCGGGACCGCGTAGAAACCGATGGAATGACCGAGCTGTTCGGGATCGGTCAGCACGGCGAAGCGGTTCCCGCCCGGCACGTAGATGTTGTACTCGTGCAAGCTGGCGCGCTGTTCGTCGAGGGCCGTGGCGGTCTCCCGGTAGAAGGCCACGTAGGAGATCCCCCCGGTCGGAAGCTGGATCGCCGTGCTGTCGATGGTGCCGGTCGCCGTGCGGGTGGTGGTGGTCAGCAACAGCTCCGGTGAGTCCGGGTGGAACGCCCGGATCTGCCCGGTGTGACTCTGGCCGGTGACCAGACCGACGGTGACTGTCACGAGGGAGTCCCCGAAGTTGCGCCCTTCCAGCATGGTGGTGTGCCCTCCGCGCGCTGCCCTGCGCGAGCGCACAGCCTACCACCCGCGCGCATTACAGGGGCTCACGCGGGCCTTCCTATGTTCTTGACACCCGGGCGGACCATCGCTAGATTCCGCCCGCCCTGTGGGGACGTAGCTCAGTTGGATAGAGCGCTTGGTTGTGGCCCAAGAGGTCCCAGGTTCAATTCCTGGCGTCCCTACCACCCCCCCGCCGCCCCGTGGCCCGCGTGAAAACGGGGCAGCCCCTTGCCCGGTCCGTGAGCATGGCGTAGACACGGTGCCATGGGAAAGCCACGCATACAGCCCCGCACGCTCCCGGGCTTCCAGGACTTCCTGCCCGGCCGCGCGCTGCCGCGCCAGCGCATGATCGACACCATCCGCCGCGTGTACGAGTCCCACGGGTTCGCGCCCCTGGACACACCCGCGATGGAGTACGAGGAAGTCCTCACCGGCCAGCTCGAGAGCGACAAGGAGATCTTCCGCCTCCGCGACCAGGACGATCGCCACGTGGCCATGCGCTTCGACCTGACCGTGCCCCTGGCGCGGGTGGTCGGTGAGCACGGCCAGCACGTACCCCGACCGTTCCGGCGCTACCACATCGACAAGGTGTGGCGCGAGGACAAGCCCAAGCCCGGGCGGTTCCGCGAGTTCATGCAGTGCGACGTGGACATCGTGGGCGTGCCGTCCGTGCAGGCCGACATCGAGATCCTGTCGGTGATGCACGAGACCCTGGCCGCGCTGGGCCTGGAGCGGTTCCAGCTGCGCATCAACCACCGGCAGCTGCTGTCGGCCATGATCCAGTCCGCGGACATCGACGCGACCCGGACCGACGACGTGCTGCGCTCCCTGGACAAGATCGAGCGGCTCGGCTGGCAGACGGTGGTCAGGCTGCTGTCCAACCCGCCCGACCAGATGCTCGAGGGCATCGACGCGGTCCCGTTGGGGCTACCCGCGGCCTCGGTGGAGCGACTGAAGGCGTTCGTGGAGATCGACGGCGACCCCGACGACGTGCTCGCTGCCCTGCGCGAGTACTTCGGCGACTACGAACCCGCACGGCGCGGCCTCGACGACCTGCAGGCGATTCGCGACGCGCTCGTGGCCCTCGATGTGCCGCCCGAACGGTGGCGCTTCGACCTGTCGATCGCCCGCGGGCTGGCCTACTACACCGGCCCGATCTTCGAGACCGCGCTGCTGGACCTGCCCCAGATCGGCTCCATCTGCTCGGGCGGCCGCTACGACGGCCTGATCGGCCGCTTCATGCCCAACCCGGTGGCGGCCACCGGCACGTCCATCGGCATCGATCGGGCCTATTCTGCGCTGGAGAAGCTCGGCCTGATCGACCAGCGCCCCAGCGTGACCGAGGTGCTGGTGATGGTCCTGGACGTGGGCCTCTACGGCGAGTACCGGTGCATGGCGGCCGAGCTACGCGCGGCCGGTATCCCCACCGAGGTCTACGTGGGCAAGAAGGCGCTCAAGGCGCAGATGCGCTACTCGGATCGCCAGGGCTTCCGTGTCGGGCTGCTCGTCGGCGGCGACGAGCTGGCCGCGGGCGAGGTCTCCCTGCGGCGACTCGACCTGCCCATGGACCACCCGGACAAGCAGGAGCAGGTGCCACGTGACCGGCTGGTCGAGCGGGTGCGAGAGCTGCTCGACGGCTGATCACAGGCCGGTGCGAAACAGGACCGCGGGGTAGATCGACATCCGCCCGTACTTGTTGCCCGCCGTGCTGATCAGCGGAGCCTGGTCTGCGTCCCCCGAGACCTTCGAGCCCGGCGTGAGGTCTCCGACGAACCACACACCGATCTCCACACCGGCGACCGTGCGTGGGTGATACGCCACGCCCGCGAACACGCCGAGGGAGAGCATCTCCCACGCCGCGGATCGGATGTCGTGTTCGCCGACAGCCTCGTCGGACACGTACCGGAACCACGGACCCACCCGGAACAGGGGCTTGAACGGCTTGCGGGGGAGGGGGGTGGTCACGGCCCACACCGAACCCACGAGCCAGAAGATGGATTTGGTGCCGTCTTCGTCGACCGGAGCAGCCGCGGATTCCAGGTCCGGCACCTCCACGGCGGCGTAGGCGAGTTCACCTGCGGCCAGGTCGGTGGCCACTCCCACGCCAATCGCCCCTGCGGGCCACACCTCGAGACCGATCCGGAACCGGAAGAATGGACCGGATTCCAGCCAGTCGACGGCGATCCACTCGTCCCCGCCGACGGTCACGGCCTGCACGTGTCGGGTCCGGTAGGGCCCGTGGACCATGCCCACGCCCGCCAGCAGCACGAGTCGCTGACCCATGGCGTGGCGCCGGCCGTACCAGTCGCCGAGGGACAGGCCCGACCGTCGGTATCGTCGCAACTCGTAGGCGCCCAGATCCTGGCGGGCCTCGTCCACGTCCAGCTCGACCCGCAGCCGGCGGATGCGCCGATTCGCATCGCGGACCATGGCGGCCAGATCCCGGTTCTCGCCCTCGGCCGCCACGAAGGCGTCGAGATCGGCCAGGCCCTGCTCGCGCTGGCCGAGGCACTGGGCGAGCAGGCCGCGCCAGTACAGCAGGAGGGGTTCCTGCGCCCCCTCGTACACCTCGCTGACCTGCTGCCAGATCGGCGCCACAGCGGCGTATCCCTCGGCCGCGAGGTCGATGTCTCCGGTGTAGATGTCGGCGCAGTGTTGCTGATGGACCTCGGCCGCGGCCACGGCCACCTCGTCGACGGTGCGCTCCTGCCCTGTCGCGATGTGCGGCAGCATCGTCACCAGCAGCAGCGCGGTCACCCTCAAGGCGGCTCCCCCTCGGCTGCACCGTTGCGGTGCGGGCCGGACTCGACGATTGTATCGGTGGAGGCACGCGATGTACGAGCGATCCCCGTTCTCCTGGCCGTGGGTGGTGCTGGTCGGCCTGGCGCTGGCCATGGGCTGCGACAGCGGCGAACCGGCCGATGACGACGACGATGATGACACCACCGGGGCCGAGGAGCCGTTCGTGCCCCCGGACGAGCCCGGCCCCTTCGCCGTGGGTACCGAGCAACACGACGCCGACTCGCGGACCGGCATCACCCTGCCGGTGCAGGTGTGGTTCCCGGCCTCGGAGGCGGGGGAGGAGACCTACCTCTACGACGGGATCCTGGAGGGGGATGCGTCGGTCTCGGCCGAGCCGGACTGCTCCGTGGTGCGACAGGTGCTGGTGTTCAGCCACGGCAACAGCGGGATCCGCTACCAGACCTGGTCGGTGATGGAATTCCTCGCCGGCCACGGCTGGATCGTGGTGGCGCCGGATCACGTGGACAACACCTACCTCGACTTCGACATGGACCTGTGGCCCCGCATCGCCATGCGTCGGCCGTGGGACATCGCCGATGCGTTCGACTGGCTGGCGGCCGAGGCCGCGGACGAGGGATCGGACCTCTTCGGCTGCATCGACCCCGCCGCCGGGTACGCGGTCAGCGGCCACTCGTTCGGCGGTTACACCTCCTACGGCGTGGCCGGGGCGTCCATCGACATGGAGCTGATGGCCACCGAGTGCGCGCAGGACCCGGTCGAGGGCTGCGACGCGGTGGACGAGTGGGTGGCGGCCAACCCGGGCGAGCGGTTCGCCGACCGCTCCGATCCCCGCGCGTGGGCTGCCGTGCCGTGGGCGCCGGCGTGGCACGAGGTGTTCGCAGGCACCATCGCGGAGATTGAGGTGCCGGTGATGGTCATCGGCGGCGATCGCGACACCCTCACCTCCTGGGAGTCGGCCGTGGAGCCGTCGTTCCGGGAGCTGACCACCACCCCCCGCTATCTCGCCGGGCTCGGCGACACGGGCCACTACTCGTTCACCGACTTCTGCGACCTGCTGCCGGGCAGCATGAACAACGGCTGCGGAGAGGACTTCCGGCCCTACGAGGAGGTGCTGCACGACACGCAGACGCTCACGCTGGCGCACCTGCTGGCCCAGCAGGGCGTGGCCGAGGCCGCGGCCTACCTGCCCCATGACGAGGCCATCTGGTACTGGGAGGCGGTCGAGTAGGAGGCGTTGTCGGTCGGCTCAAGGAGGCGAAGCCGACGGAGCCGACGATCCCTCTGCGCTCCCGCCCGGCCCGTCCCAGCACTCGTCGAACCCCACCAGGTCCAGCTCAGTAGCTGTCTGGCATCGATGGCGCGGGTCCGGCGAACAGCGCCGACGCCGTGGCCAGGGAGGCCGGGGTCCCGTCCGCCTCGCCCATGACCGCCAGCACCTCGGCCGAGCGGAAGCCCGTGTACAGGGACGCCAGCGCGGGCGCGTGGATACGAAGGTCGCCCTCACCGCCCCGTTCCATGGTGCCCCGACCGTCCGCCACCCGCAGCAGCCACCGGCCCCGGTTGCCGGCCAGCAGGTCGTCCTGCACCTCGAGGTGTAGCTCGGCCTCGATCCCGCGGGGGTAGCCGCGGTCGGCCAGGGCAGCCTCCACGTCCGTCACCCGGATCATCCACTGATCCGTGACCGTTGCCTCGACGCGGCGGTCCGGCAGCAGGCCCGGCACCGGGCCGGCCAGCTCGCCGTGCCACTGGTACGTGTCCGCCATGGAGCGGTGGCCACGCAGCCACCCCAGCAGCGCCAGCGCGGATTGCCGCGTGGTGGCCACGAGGTCGGACAGGTGCAGCTCGAAGAAGTCCGAGCGCGGGTCGACGCGCGTCTCCACACCGTAGGCGTAGCCCTCGAGCGCGCCATCCACCTCCACGCCGAAGCCGCGGGCGGGCCGGCCCGCCGGGCTGCGCACCCGGTACCAGATGTAGTCGCCCCGGTCGAGCCAGCCCGAGGTCAGGCGGGCGCGGCGACGGTACGTCTGCTCCACCGCGGGCTCGTCGTCCGGGGTCAGCGGGCGTACGGCCGCGCCGCTCTTCGCCGCCAGGTCCATGGTCGTGGGTACTCGGAAGCGGTGACGCAGCCCTGCGGTCTCGAATCCCACCGCCCGGTAGAACGCCGGCGTCGCCGGGTACAGCGTGGCCAGCGGGATGCGGCGCTGGTGCAGCTCGCGCATCGCATGGGTCATCAGCGCGCGGCCCAGGCCGGCGTTGCGGTGGGCGCCGTCGACCATCACCCCGGCGATGCCGGCGATCGACACGCTGCGACCACCGAACCACTGGCCCATCGGCACCAGCGCCAGGCCAGCGGCCAGCCGCCCGCCCACCCGCAGGATGCGCAGGTTCTCGGGCCCGGCTCGTTCGAACCACTGGCGGGTGCGCGGTTCGCTGTCCACGGCGAACGCCCAGGTCATGATCGGGATCAGCTCGTCCAGGTCGGTGTCGAGCGCGCCGGTGAAGTACTCGGTGTCGTGGTTCATGGCCTCGATCCTCACCCCCCGGATCGCACGACTGGCGCCGGTTGTCCATGGCCTATGCGTGTGCACGTGGGCGAGCGCACGCTCGGTTTTTCGAGGACTTTCGTCTACATTGGTCGGCGGCGCGGGTTCGAACGTGAGACCCGGAAGGAGAAATCATGAGGACCCCGATGACGATCGCGCTGTGCATCCTGTGGACCCTGGCCCTGCTGGGTACCGGCTGCTACTGGGACTACGAGGACGATCCCACCGACGACGACAGCGCGGCGACGGCCGACGACGACGTGGCCGACGACGACGTGGCCGACGACGACGTGGCCGATGACGATGACGATGACGACCACGAGGACGACGACGAGGACGACGACCACGAGGACGACGACGAGGACGACGACCACGAGGACGACGACGAGGACGACGACCACGAAGACGAGGACGACTGACCATGAAGCGGACCCAGCTCGGGAGGGGACGGGCCGTCGCGGCACTCACCCTCGCCGTCGTAGCGATCGCGGTGACGCTCCCGGCTACCCGTAGCCTCGGGGGCGGCGTGCACGGCCTGCCCACGGACGCGGACTGCAACCAGTGCCATGACAGCGAGGACTTCACGCTGATCCGCGCCGACAAGGTGCACACGGATGGCGCGTTTCCGCTCCGGGGCGAGCACGGCCAGCTGCCGTGCAAGGCCTGTCACGACACGAAGCTGGGCTTCACCAACCTGTCCACCGAGTGCACGGCCTGCCACACGGCCCGGGACGCTCACCTGCGGCTGGTGGGCAACGACTGCGGTCAGTGCCACGACCCGCGCGGCTGGCTCCCCAACCGCTTCCGCCACGTGAGTACCGGCTTCCCCCTGACCGGCGCGCACCGGGCGGCCAACTGCACCCAGTGCCACGCCACCGGCTTCCCGGTGGTGCCTACGGACTGCGTGTACTGCCACGAGTCCGACTTCCGCCGCGCGGGGGACGAGCACGACGACGTCGACCTGATGAGCTGCGACATGTGCCACAACACGCACGGGTGGGACCATGTACGTTTCCCGCACTGAGTGGTGTCGCCTCCGCAGCCTGCTCGGCCTGCTCGCAGGCCTGATCTGCCTCGCCCCAGCTGCGGCGGCCGTCGAGGTCGACGGCCGCTTCGGGCTCGGGGCCCTGGGTAGCTACTCCTTCCCCGGCGCCTACCCCAGCGGCGCCTACGACGCGCGCCTCAACGCCGACCTGCGGCTGGACGTGGACGGCCTCGGCGGCAAGCCCATCGGCGTCGCCGTGGACGGCGACCTGTACTTCGACATCGACGACCTGACGTTCCAGACCTACCGCGTGCTGGACCTGAACCTGCGCCTGGCCCCGGGCCGGCTGCGTCTGAAGCTGGGCCGCCAGCGGGCGGCCGACACCACCGAGGAGCTGGTGGACGGCGTGGGCGTGCGAGTGGACCTGGGCAAGGGCTTCGCCCTGGGCGGCTACGGCGGCCTCTCCCCCGATCCCTTCGACACGTTGCTGTCGGTGAGCACCGGCGGCGCCGGAGCGGTCATCGGATTCGAGGCAGCCCGCTTCCGCGCCGAGTCCGTGGTCGGGTTCTCGGCCCGCGCCAGCGGCCTGGACCACGGCTTCGCCCACCTGTCGCTGATGGGCATGCCCGCGAAGCCGCTGTCCATGTTCGGCCGCTTCAAGATCACCGGCTCGGGCGACCGGCCGGGCGTGGGCGTGGCCGATGCGTTCGCCGGTGTGACCGTGAAGCCGTTCAAGATCCTGCGTATCCGCGGCTACTACAGCGGCTACTCGTCGGAGCGCTACGTGGACCTGGTCGAGCGGGATCCCACCCTGTCGCGGTTCGCCTCGCGGGCCGAGACCATGGACCTGCTGACCGAGCTCCCCAACGACGTGCTCGATGGCACCTTCTACCACTCCCTGGGTGCGGACGTGGCCCTGCGCGACGGCGCTCGCCACGGCGCGGTCGGTGCCCGCTACCGCTACCGCTTCGCGCCGGATCCCGACGACCACTACCTGCTCGCCGAGCTCAACGGCGGGATCGTGGAACTGGGCAAGGGTGGTGCCGACGTCATCGCCCGGGGCCGCTTCATCCACGCCAGCGGCCGGGACATGGGCCAGGCCGAGATCGGCCTGGAGACCCCGGCGTTCAAGCGTCGGCTGGATCTCGGCACCTACCTGCTGTTCTCGGGATCGCCCGCCATCGACGACGAGTCGAGGGCCACGATCGGCATCTACGGGGACGTGTTCGCCAGCGTCTGGTTCGGCAAGGGCTGGTCCCTGGCCGCGGCTGCGCGCCTCGGCTGGGAGGACACCCCGTCCGCGTCCGAGGTCACGATCGACGGACTGCTCAAGGTCACCAAGCGCTTCAGACCGGTCACCCGCCCCACCGCCGCCACCGAGTGACCCGATCGGTGACCGACCTCCACCCGGCCCAGGAGGAGATGGTCCGGCTGATGTGCAGCGTGTGGCTGCTCGGCCCGCCTCGCACGCCCGCGGTCGAGCGCCTGGTCGTGCACCTGTTCAGCCCCGACGAGGCCGAGGTCGCGCGGTACCTGCCGTTCTATCGCCGCAGGCCCGTGGACGAGGTGGCCCGCCGAGCGGGCCGGCCGGTGGACGAGGTCCAGCCGCTACTCGACAGCCTCTCGTACCGCTTCGTGATCATGGGCGGGCGCCGCGGCTACGGCCTGCTGCCCATCGTGCCGGGCATGTTCGAGTACGTGCTGATGGGCGGGGAGAACACGGCGTGGCACCGCCGCTATTCCGAGCTGTTCGAGGAGGTGATCCACAGCGGGTACGCCTCGGCCTACACCCAGTCCAGCATCCCGGCGGTGCGCAACGTGCCGGACGTGCGTGAGATCCCCGTCGGCCAGACGCTGGACTCCCGCAGCGCGGTGGTGGATGCGGATCTGATGGAGGAGATGCTGGCCGAGCACGAGCTGTTCGGCATGCTCAACGTGTGCCAGTGCCGCCAGTCCCGCCACTTCACCGACAAGCGCTGCCGCAAGGCCGGCGTGGAGGACGGTTGCCTGATCTTCGGCAGCTTCGCCCACAAGTCCATCGACCGCGGCCGTGGCCGACGGCTCGATCGCCACGAGATGCGGGACCTGGTCGCGCAGCGCCGCGAGCAGAAGCTCGTGTTCCTCGCGGGCAACGTGTCCGCGGACAGCCCCAACGTGATCTGCACCTGCTGCGAGTGCTGCTGCCACCTGTTGCAGACGGTGAACGAGTGGGGTGGCCACAACTGGCTGGCCGCGCCGCGCTACCTCGCGGCGGTGGACGATGAGCTCTGTGACCACTGCGGCCTGTGCCGGCCCGCGTGCGGCACGCGGGCCCACGAGGTGCGCAAGAAGGTGCACACGTATCAACGCGACCGTTGCATCGGCTGTGGCAACTGCCTGCAAACCTGTCCACAGAAAGCCATCATCCTGGAGCCCAACCGGCGCTACCGTCGGCCGTCTCCGGACTTCGACCGTCTCGCCCGTCGGCTGGTGCCCGGCATCGGCTGGACGATGCTCAGGGCGCGGCTCGGCCGCTGAAGAGGGACCCATGCGTCACCCCATCCTCCTGTTCGCCCTCCTGTTCGCCTTCACCCTCGGCTGTGATCGCAACGACGACGACGACACGGCCGACGACGACACCGGGGTCCCGGATGACGACAGCGCCGCGGACGACGACGACACGCCGGATGAGATGTGCCCCGAGACGGACCTGCCGCCGCGGGACTTCGTGGACGCGGAGGAGGGCACGGACCTGTACGACACCGCCGCGGACTTCACCGTGTCGACTCGCGCCGGTGACTGGACCCTGTCGGAGAACTGGACCGGCTGCGACACCTACCTGTTCATCCCGGACGACCCCAACCAGGCCCAGGGCTGGCCCACGCCCCTGTGGGACCGGGACGTGGACACGCTGCTGGACCGGCTGCCGCGCAACGTGCACGTGTTCTTCTCCTCGGATTCCTGGAACGGCGACTCCCGCGAGGAGGCGCTGGACGGGATCGAGGCGATGGTCGAGGACGCGCTGGGCGAGATGGACGACGACGACGCCGAGCACTGGCGGTCGCGCATCCACTACGTGACCGACGCCTCGGACCAGATCGAGGGGTACCTCGGCTCGCTGCTGGGCAGCCCGGGCTGGGGCCTGGGCATCGACGGCCAGCAACGCATCCGCTACATCGGCAGCTTCGCGGACCACGAGCGCTACAGCGCGGCCCAGGGCTGGTTCGAGCCCAACCTGTCCATGGCCGCCAACGAGCCCGTGCTCTACAACTTCGAGTCGCAGCGCGAGGTGCGGCTGGCCGCGCAGGACGCCACCGTGATCCCCCTGTTCAACGGCGAGGTGATCGAGGATCCGGGCTGGGCCGGCGTGCGCGGATCCGTGGACGTGACCCTGCCCGACGCCGAGACCATGGAGACCTTCGACACCATGGAACTGGACCTGTACCTCGGCTGCGTGGGGGACGGGGAGTTCGGCACCTGCCCGGACTGGGACTACCTGGTCCACCTGTACCTGTGCGACGAAGACGATCCCGACACCTGCGACACCGAGTTCGGCCGCTGGATCACCACCTACCACCGCGAGGGCCGCTGGGTGCACGACGTGACCCCGCTGCTGCCGTTGCTGGCCAACGGTGGGGAGCGGAGGTTCGAGTTCTATACCCAGCAGGAGTACGAGGTGGACCTGGACCTGAGGTTGTCCAACAGCGGGCGGGAGATGCGGCCCACGGACATCGAGTACCTCTTCTCCGGTGGGGAGTTCAACGCCACCTACAATTTCGGCTACAGCGGTCAGCAGGTCATCCTGTCCATCTACTCCGACAGGATCGAGATCGCCGCGCTGATCACGGGTCACGGCGGCGTGGGGCTGGCCAACTGCGCGGAGTTCTGCCCCACGGAGCACCACTTCATCGTCGAGGACGATCTGTACGTGGTCGAGTTCGACGATCCGGACAACGTCCAGGGCTGCATGGACCAGGTGGTCGACGGCACCATCCCCAATCAGTACGGCACCTGGTGGTACGGCCGCAACGGCTGGTGCCCGGGCAAGGAGGTGCAGATGGTCACCATCGACGTCAGCGACAGCATCGGCTACAGCCAGGGCATCGCCGTGGTCGAGTACGAGGCCTACACCAACGGCCAGCCCTTCGTCCTGGACGGCGCCAGCATCCTGATGAGCAGCTGGCTGATCGAGTACCGGGAGTACCCGTAGCCGCACCCCGCCCCCCCCCGGTCCCCGTGCGGGCCCGACGCTCCAGCATCGGGCCTCCTACCCCTGGTTCAGCGGCTGCCCGCCTCGAGATCCTCGATCACCAGATCGAGCGCCAGGAACAGCTCGTGTGGTTCTTCGTAGCCGTCACACTCCTCGTGTAGCCGCAGCACGATCTCGGCTTCGATGTTCGCCAGGGACTGACCGTCGGCGAAATCACCTGTCGCGTGCGGGGACAGGACCTCGTCGATCACCGACAACAGGTGTTGCTGGTCAAAGGGGTCGTTCGTCTCCAGACAGTAGTACGCCACGTCCCCGCGGACCGTGGCTACCACCCGGTACTCGAGGGTGCCGCCGTCTGCGAGGGTCACCGAGTGAGCGCTCGGGGCGGGCGGCAGCTGGACCGTGTCCATACCCCAGTCTCCATCGTCGATCCCGCCGGGGCACCCGATCAGCCACGTCGCCGGAATGGTGGCGGCGCCGGCCAGCAGGCCGCGCACGACGGTCCGGCGGTCCGGCAGGGTCCGGATCGTGGGGTACGTCGTGTGGTCGTAGTGTTCTCGAGTACGTCGCTTCAAGGCGTCCTCCACCCATCTCCAGCCTAGCGAGCCATCCGGCGCGGTGACAGGGCGCAACTGGACCCCCCTGCACGACCCCTGCACGATCGTTGCGCCGTTCTTCGGCGCCGTATCCACGTCCACGCAACGTCCCCCGGTCACGCTGATCAGCGACGAAGGGAGACGTGATGAGCAGTGTATCGGCCCTGTTGGAGAGGCGGCTGACTCCGCCGGACATCCTCGGTGAATCCTCGTCCTCGGTGCAGACCGAGGCGCCGGACCGCGCGCCCCCGGCCAGCGCCACCCCCCGCCAGCTGCTGCTGGCTGCCGGCGGCTGCCTGGCCCTGGACGGGGCCGCCGCCCTGGGCGCGGGCGACCCTCAGGTCGCGGCGCGCGCCCTGCCCGCGGGGCTGGCCATCTTCCTGGGCACGGTCCTGCTGACCGCACCCGCGCTGGTGGTCGCCCACCAGTTCCTGGGCCTCAAGGCGAGGCCCGAGGACCTGCTGCGCGCCCTGTCGTGGGGATTCGTGCGTTGTGGCGTGGTCGCCCTCGGCCTGGCGCCGTTCGCCCTGTTCTTCGCGGCCACCTCCAGCCTGTGGGCCGTGGCCCTGTGCGGGTCCCTGTTCATCGCCGGGCTGGCCGGCCTGTCCCGCGCCGACCGCGAGCTGCGCGAGGTGGAGCGCGGCATCGGCGACGCCGAGCTGGAGCGCCGCCGCGTGGGCGTGATGACGCTGGTGGTGATGGGCTGGGCGACGCTCAGTTTCCTCGTGGCGCTGCGCATCACCTGGGACGTGGGCCAGTTCGTGGTCGGGCTGTGAGGAGGCAATCATGAAGAACCCTGGAATCCTGACGATCACCGCGCAGACCCTGCGCAATCCCCGCAGCCTGCTCGACGCTGACGACAGCAGCGAGCAGTTCGCCCACCTTGCGCCGCGGCTGCTGGCCATCGCCGCGTCCGGTGCGTTCCTCTTCGGCATGGTCGTGGGCTCGTACCGCGGCGGGATCCAGCTGCTGTACGCGGGCGTGAAGATGCCCCTGCTGCTGCTGCTGCCCGTGCTGGTCGGACTACCCGCGATCCACGGGCTGCTGGTGGCCAGCGAGCTGGAGATCCGCTGGTCCCGGCTGGCCCTGGCCGCGCTGATCGGCCTGGCCCGTGGCGCGGTCCTGGCCGCCGCGGCCAGCCCGGTGCTGTGGCTGATGTTCTCCATGCCGCTGGACTACCACCTGACCGTGCTGATCCTGGCGGGCGCCCTGATGGCGCTGATGATCCCGGGTCTGTCCGTGCTGGTGCAGGCCATCCCGGGCAAGGGGCCGCGCCGGCTGCTGGCGTCCGTGGTGGCGATCGGCGTGATCGGCGTGGTCACCATGCAGACCGGCTGGCTGCTGCGGCCGTTCGTGGCGCGGCCGACCGTCGAGGTCGCGTTCCTCCGCCCGGTGGAGGAGGACGTGTTCTCGTCGCTGGCGGCCACGGCCTCGGCTGCGGCAGGCGTGTACCAGAACTGGGAGGCCGAGCCCGCGGGCGCGGTCGGCGAGTGGCAGGAGCTGCAACGCACGCGGAGGGCCCGCTGATGCTGGGCGTGATCCAGGGGACCTCGGGCGCTGCGATCGTGGCCACGGTCTACCTGCTGGCCGGCGCGGTGGTGGGCCTGGCCCTGGCCCGGCGGGGCCGGGACGCGGCCACTGCCGCGGGCGCGGTGGTGGCCTGGCCGCTGCTGCTGCCGCTGCTGGGCACCGACCGGCGGGCTGCCGGCGAGGGCCCCATGGCCCGCCGCATCGACGAGGCGTTCGACGCGTTGCTGGACACGCTGGCCGACCCGGCCGCCGCAGACGTGCCGTTCGAAGAGGACGTGGACGATCTGCGCGAGGCCCTGTCGCGGGTGGACCAGCGGCTGGCGCTGGTGGACCGCCTGCTGGTGCAGGAGGGGGAGTCCACCAGTGAGCCGGTCGCGCGCAGCGTCGAGACCCTGCGCCGGGCTCGCGCCCGCGCCGCCTCCGAGATCGAGGCCGTGCTGGCCGAGGTCGCCCAGCTGCGTATCCAGGTCGGCCTGATGGCCCTGGCCGGCGAGACCGTGCCGGTGGTGGACAAGCTCAGGGAGCTGCGCGCGCGGGCCAGCGCGCTGGAGGAGGTGGCGGAGATCTAGGGATCCGTCTCGGTGCACGCAAGTTGCTCGGGGTACCGCACCAGCACCTCCACCACCAGCCCGGCCTCGTTGATGCCACCGGACGGCATCTCCGGGCCATACTGGTCGAACGTGACGCTGCCGTACCGCGACACCCACGAGGCGGGCTCGTCGGCCAGGTGACCCAGGAAGGCGGTCTTGGCCACCCCGCGGGGGTTGATCACCACCAGGGCCTCGCCCGTGTGCCAGTCGTAGCTCTTGCCCACCACGTGCTGGCCGCCCCGCACCGCGTGGAAGGCGGTGCAGGCCGTGGCCGGACCCGCCAGCGCGAGCCCGATCCCGAAGACCAGGGCTCTCACATCGCCCCCAGCACCTTCTCGATGGCGAAGATGGTGTTCATGGCCGCCTTCTTGACGTACTTGCCCTCGGGATCCAGTTCCACCACCCGCGCGTACTCGTCCGCGGCCTGCTCGTAGCGGCCGAGATCGAACAGCAGCTCGGCGTGCCAGTAGCGCATCTCGTAGCCGTGCTGGCCGCTGCCCCAGCGCCGCAGGTAGCGGTCGTACAGGGTCTCGGCGAGCACCAGCAGATCCGTGGAACGCCGGGCACGGGCCTGGCGGTAGGCGTCCACGGCCAGGGTTCGCAGGGTGCACTCGACCGCGGCGTCGGCCTCGGCCAGGGCGGGCTCGTCGTCGACGTTGGACCGGGTCCAGGCCGCGTCGGCTCCGGTGTCGTCCAGCAGCTGCAGCAGCTCGTTCGCGGCCTCGCCGAAGTCGTCGTGCGACCACAGCAGCTGCACGACCGACGCCCGGTGCGTCGGGCTGTTCGGCGCCATCGGGTCGCGGCCGACGAGCATCCGGTGGGCGATCACGGCCTGGTCGTTGCGGCCCTGGTCGGTGTACACCGCGGCCATGCGCTCCAGTAGCCGCGCGCCCTCGGGGCCGTCCCCGTGCCGGCCGAGCCGTTCCATGGCACCGCGCACGTCGTACGCCTCGGCCAGGAACCGCACCAGGTCCCTCAGGGCCTCGTCCCGCACCGGGATCGGAGGTGCCATGTCTGCCTCGGCCAGCCGCTCCTCCTCCCGGATCACCGCCTCCAGGGCCTCGATGGCCGCGTCGTACTCGCCGAGGTTGTACTCGCACCAGCCCACCCGGTAGAGCGCATACGTCCGGCAGGGCCAGTCATGGGCTTTCGCAGCCCGACGGTAGGCCTGCAGCGCCTTGTACACCCAGCCGGCGTCGAACCGGAGTTCCCCCAGCGCCAGCCAGGCGTCCGGTGCCAGCGCGCTGCGGGGGTGCCGCTCGACCACCGCGGCGTAGCCCTCCAGGGCGGCGTCCGTGTCCCCCAGGGTCTCGTGCACCAGGGCCACGTGGAAGCGCACCTCGTCGAGACCGGGGTGGTCGGGGTGATCGGCGAGCAGCCGGTCATAGGTCTGCAGGGCCATGCGGTCGTAGCGGGGGCCGTCCCCCTCCATGTCCAGGTCGAGCTGGTCGCAGTCGTCGCGGCCCTCGTCCCAGCAGCGCTCCTGGATCGTGAGCGCCTCCTCGACCGCGCGTATGCGCTCCGTGCGGGCCATCTGTTCGTAGGCCGAGCCCAGCCGGTGCAGCAGCGCGGCCCGGACGCCGGGCTCGAACGAGAGCTGCTCGTCGCGCAGCATCTGCTTGGCCTGCCGGATCTCGGCAAGCAGGGCCTCGCGGGCGAGCTCGTCGTAGTGCTGCTGCTGTTGCTGCACGGTCGCAGCCCGCCGATCGACCACGGCCTCGGCGCGGTCGGCCGCGGCTGCCGTGTCCGTCAGCGCGACCAGGAGAACCAGTACCCATCCACACGTGCGAGGAACCATCGTCCACTCCCGCACGCCGCCACGATCCACCCAACGGAGGAACGGCCGGGGAGCGCTTCGGTTTCGGCGGGGGAGGGGATCAGCCGCGGGCCGTGCCAGCCGATCAGCGGCGCCTGCGGATGGCCAGGAGCGCCACCAGCAGCAGCGCGGCTGCGGCCGGCCGCGCGCCCGTCCCGCCCACCGAGCAGCCGGCCTGCACCTCGGGAGGCCCCTGCTCGATCAGCTCCTCCCAGCTGCCGCCGTCGATGGCCGCGTTGCGCAGGCCCACGCCGTGGCTGGCCGTGCCCACCTGTACGCGGACGTGCACGGGAGAGATGCGGTCCCGGGTCTCCACCACGAAGCGGTCGTCGCCCTCGGTCACCTGGTCCACCGGACCCAGCTCGACCTCCACCTCGTAGGGCGGATTCAGCACCAGCTCGCCGTCGTGGGTCCAGGCCACCACGTACACGGCGAAGCGGTCGGCCGCCATGCGCTCCACCGCGGTGTGCACAGAGGCCACGTCGTCCACCGGGTGCAGCAGCACGTGGCTGTCCACGCCGTGCAGCGAGAACGTGAGCTGGTCGGCCTCGCCCTCGCGCTGCGCGGACACGGTCGCGCCCGTGGCCTGTTCGTCCAGCACCACGTCCACGTCCGACCCGTGTCCGTTCCAGACCGCGTCCACGCCGTCGTGGCCGAGGAGCCGTCCATCCCGGGCGTACACGTCCGCGTCCAGCCGGACCGCGCCGCCCACCATGGCCGCGATCGCGTCCGTGATCTCGATGTCGTCATAGCGCACCACGATCTCGTGGGTCTGCTTCACGTCCACGGACAGCTCGTCGACCAGCAGTCCGTCACCGTCCTGGACCTCGATGGCGGTCCAACCCTCGGCCACGGCCCGGGCCTGGGCCCGGACGTGCGAGTCGCACCAGCCCCACACGCTGACCGTGGACTCGTACGACAGGATCTCGACCACCTCGGGATCGGTGGACACCACGGCCAGCTCCTCCGACGCGTCGAAGCACTCGGCGATGTCCACCTCGATCTCGAAATCGCTGCCCTCGGCCACCACCGGCCACGACGTGCCGCCCCCGGCCAGGTCGGTCGAGAACCAGCCCTCGCCGTACACACCGGACTCCCCCGAGTAGCACCCCGGCACCGCGGCCAGCAGGCCAGCGGCCACCAGGCTGCACAAACACGCGCCTCGCATGGACCACCCTTCACGCGTACCCACGGCAGAGAAGAGATCCAAGATCCGGGCCAGCCGCGCGGGAAGGATGCGACCCGCTCAGCTGCCGGTCACCGCCAGGACGACGATCAGGAACGCGGCCTGGGGCACGACCAGCCACAGGGCCCAGGGCCGGGGATGGGCCGGGGCCGGGTGGCGTACACCCCACGCGGCCTCGCAGGTAGGTACGAGCAGTCCGAGCAGTACGACCTGCGAGCAGGCCAGCATGAGCGACACGGTCACGTCCGCGGGGAAGAGCGTGACCCACAGCAGGTCGACCAGCGAGGTGCTGGAGTCGAACAGGTGCAGGTGCAGCACCACGGGCACTCCGGTGATCAGCACGATCGCCGTACCCGCCGCGGCGATGATGGCCAGGACCACCGTGACGACGACGTCCCGGCGGGGGTGGGCCAGGCGCCGGGGCAGCCGGTCGCTCACCTCTGCCACGGCCCAGGCCACGCCCAGCGAGGGAGCGAACAGCATCAGGCCGAGCATGCCCTGTTCCAGGTGGACGGAGCCGGTGAACCGCCCGGCGAGCGCCCAGAAGGCTGCCAGGCCGGTCGTGCACAAGGGCAGCGCGTACAGCCATAAAGCTCGCCGGGAGCGGTAGTCGAGAACGGCGCGTCGGGGATCGGCGGAACGAAACGGTGGGACCACCGTGAACACGCACGCCTGAGCGAACAGGGCCATGGCCGCGGCCGTGCACATCGGCCCGTCGGTCACGCCGGCCGCATCCAGCAGCGCCCCGGCGCCCACGCCCACGGCGAGACCGAGCGGGATCGGCACCAGCCGCCAGCCGCCCAGGGGCAGGACCAGCCCGTTCACAGCTCCCCCGCGAACAGGGCCACGAGCAGGTGGGCCGCCTCGACCGTGGCCTCGGGGACATCCGGCAGGTCGGCGCGCGGCGGGAGGGTGCGGGCGCTGACCGCGGTCCACAGCAGCTGGCGGACCTGCTCGTCGTGTTCCCTCGTGGTCAGCAGCGCCAGGTCCCGTTCGATGGCCTCGCGTGCCCGGTCGAGGGTGGCGGACGAGGTGACCCCGCCCAGGGACTCCAGCGCCTGTCGCTGGTTCAGCAGGTCCTCGCCCAGCAGGGCATCGCTGCTGGCGGACCAGGGGGCTACGTAACAACCGGGCGCATAGGTCGATCGCCAGCGGTGGTTGGCCGCGCCGTCGAACGCTGCGTGCAGTTCCCGGCCCACGGCTTCACGGATCACCTGACCTCGGACGAGGTCGGCGATCAGGTGCTCGTGTTCGGCCACGAGGCGGCGGTGCTCCAGCCAGGCCGCGGACTGGTCCAGGTCCCACTTCAGGCTGCGAAGGGGGGTGGGGAATGCGCGGGTCGGGGGGAGCTGGAAGACCAGGTCGTCGAGGTTGCACCAGCAGCGCCGCACCCGGTGCCAGCGGACCGAGCGGGGCGTGACCACCTCCACCAGCAGGCCGGCCCCGGCGGAGGCGATCAGCACGGCGCCCACGCGGCGCATGAACTGGCGTCGGTCGATCTCGGTCATGGGTGCGGGTCCCCGCGGGCGCTATCTGCAGGAACCCCGGGTGGGGGCGGATGTTCCCCGACTCACTCCACCATGTTCCGGACATCCTCGAGCCAGTCGAGCAGCCGCTCCCGGGTCATCGAGGCCATGGGGATGCGGGTGACCTCGAAGTGGGCGCCGCGCAGCAAGTCGACCATGGCCGGCCCGCCGCTGGAGTTCATCGAGTGCACCAGCACCGGCACGTCCCGGTGCACGCCGCGGATGATGGCCCGGACCACGTCCTTGCCACTGAGGTGCTCCTCCATGCGGGTGACCGCCTGCTCCTGCAGGTCGTGGTCCAGCATGATGCCGGCGTAGGTGCGGCCATCGTCCCGGCGCAGGATGCCGATGGCCGCGCCCGCTGAGCGGGCGTGCACCAGCCGGATGTCGGTGGGCAGCCAGGAGCGGAAGGTGTCGACGCGGGCGTCGGTGTCCTCGACGACGAGGACTCTGAGGAATCTGGGGCGTGGGTTCATCGGGCCTCCCCGGCGACCGGGGCTTTCCCGATGTTTCCCGTGCGGTCAGAACCGGCCGACGATGGCCAGGCCCTTGGCGTCCCCCTGGCTGAACGGGGTGATCAGCACCGGGTTGCGGCGGGCCGTGGTCTCGCCCTCGCGGGAACGGGCGGAGTGGCCGATGGCCGGTGCCATGAAGGCGAGGGCCACGGGCAGGTGGGCCAGGAGGAACCCCAGGGACAGGATCGAGCCCACGTCAACGGCCTCGGAGCCAGGGTCGCGGCCCGGCCCGGCGATCATCTCCAGGCCGGCCAGCAGGGACACCATGCCCGCGTAGGCCATGCCCTGGAAGAACCCCAGGGCCAGCGCCCGGTGGCGGCTGCGCTCGTTGCCGTCGGACATCATGTGTTCGAAGCCCACCACGGTCAGCACCGAGAACGGGATGGTGGCCAGGTGGTAGATGATGCGGGGGGTGCTCGCCGAGACGTCCTCGTCGAACAGGCTGGCCGTGGCCATGCCCAGGCCGCCGAGCTGGACGGCCACGCCGGTTATCACCAGGGCGGTGCCCGCGCTCTTCGCCTGCGGGGTGCCGAGGTCGGCCGCGCCGGCCGGGCCGGCCAGCAGCAGGGTCATCGTCGTCAGTGCCAGGATCATCGTGCGAGTGCTCATCATTGCCTCCTCCAGACCAATGGATGATCCGGGCCTTCCGCAAGATCCGTGCCGCCCGACCGTGCCCCGAGGGGACCCCACCGGTAGCATGGGTCCATGGACCTGTTCGGCCACGCCGCGCTGTCGCTGCTCGCCGGCCGGGCCGTGGCGCGGGAGCCCGCGGAGCGCCGGGCGACCACGGCGGTGGCCCTGACCGCGGGCCTGCTGCCCGACATCGACGCGGTCAGCTACCTGGGTGGCGCCGACCTGTTCCTGGCCATGCACCAGCGGTACACGCACAACCTGCTGGTGATGTCCCTGTTCCCGCTGGTCGTGGGGGTGGTCGCCAGTCGGTTCACGGTGGTCCGCTGGCCCGTGATGCTCGCTGCCGCGTACGCGGGCGCACTTCTTCACTTGTGCGCGGACCTGGTCGGGATCTGGCCCGTGCCCCTGGCGTGGCCCTTCGGCGACGGGCGGTTCTGCCTGGCGTTGCTGGACCAGGACTTCAGCTGGGCCATGGACGTGGTGCTGGTGGTGGGGGCTGCCCTGAGCTTCTGGGATCCGGTGGCGGCCAGTCCTTGGAAGGTGAGGGCCGTGCTGGTGGCCGCGGTCGCCGCTGCACTGGCCACGCTGTGGGTGGTCTGATCCCGGTCGTCAGTGGTTGAAGTCGCCGCCGCCCGGATCCCTCCAGCCCGTGCGCACGGCCAGGTCGGCCACGGCCAGCCGGTCGGCCTCGACCAGGAAGTCCCCGCCCTCGGGATCCTGCAGGAACGAGGTGACGGTCACCTCGCCCGCGGCCAGCCAGGCGTGCTCCACCAGGTAGTCGCCGCCCTCGGGATCGACGAAGTCCTCACCGACGACGAACTCGCCGCCGTCGGGATCCTCGAACCACTCGCCGCCGTCGGGATCCTCGAAGCCCACCACCACGATGAACTCGCCGCCGCCCGGATCGCAGAAGCCGTTGCCCTCGGGCCGACCCAGGCCCATCCACACGCCGTCCGCCTCGTAGCGGGCCAGGCCGGTGGCTGCGCCGAGCCGGCGCGCCGCGTCCGGCGTGTCCCCGAACAGCACGCATTCCCCGCGCGTGTCGATCTCGAGGGTGAGGTCGTGCACCGGCGGGAAGAGGAACGTCTCGCCGCAGCTGTCCGCACCCACGACCACCGTGTCGCCCGGCTCGGCGAGGTCCAGGGCCTGCTGGATGGTGTCGGTGTCCACCCCCACCTCGAGGGTGTCGGCCAGCGCCGCGGTCGGGCTCAGGGCCCAGGTGGAGATGGCCAGGAAGTACAGGATCTGAGTACGCATGATCGTCGTCCCATCGTCATCGCTCCCGATCGCCGCCAACGTCGCGGTCGTGGGGGTCGTCTGCGGGGTGCGCCGCGGGGTCACGCCGGCCGGGACACACGGCCCACACACGGCCCGTTCCCTCCGGGTCGGTTCTGCGGTATCACGAGGGCCGGGAGAACGTCGCATGCCCCAGCACGACACCATCGCCGTGGTCGACTTCGGCGGCCAGTACGCCCACCTGATCGCGACCAAGGTCCGCCGCAGCCGGGTGCTGGCCGAGATCCGCCAGCCCGAGGACCCGATCGAGGCGTTCGCGCCCTACAAGGGCATCATCCTGTCGGGTAGTCCGTCCCTGTCGTCCCATGGCGAGGACTCGGCCTACACCAAGGCCATCTTCGACCTCGACGTGCCGCTCCTCGGTTTCTGCTTCGGCCACCAGGAGATCGCCAAGCGCTACGGCGGCACCGTGATCCACGGGGGCCGTGAGTGGGGCCACGCCGACCTGCACATCGTTCGCGAGCACCCCCTGTTCGCCGGGCTGCAGCCGGTGGAGCAGGTGTGGATGAGCCACTTCGACACCGTGGCTTCGATCGGGCCGGAGTTCGAGGAGCTGGGCTGGTCCACCCTGGGAACGGACGCCGCGCCCCACCGGCTGGCCGCCATCGGTTCGGACTCCCTGCGGCGCTACGGCTTCCAGTTCCACCCGGAGGTGGACGACACCCTGCACGGCGACGAGATGATCGCCAACTTCGTGCTGGGCATCTGCGGGTGCGAGCCGTCGTGGACGATGGAGCGGTACGTGGAGCAGCAGGCCGAGGCGATCCGCGCGCAGGTGGGTGACGGCTCGGTGTTCCTGCTGGTGTCCGGCGGCGTGGACTCCACGGTGTGCGCGAAGCTGTTCGGCGTGGCCCTGGGCCCGGACCGGCTGCACCTGCTGCACATCGACAACGGCCTGATGCGCAAGGAGGAGAGTGCGCGCGTGCTGCAGCGGTTCGCCGAGTGGGGCCTGGACCGCAACCTGCACTTCGTGGACGCGTCCGACACCTTCCTCGATGCCCTGGGCGACGCCACCGAGCCCGAGGTCAAGCGCCGCATCATCGGCAACACCTTCATCGACGTGTTCGACCAGCAGGCTGCCGCGCTGGGCATCGGCGACCACCTGCTGGGCCAGGGAACGATCTACCCGGACACCATCGAGACCGGCGGCACGAAGCGGGCCCACACGATCAAGACCCACCACAACCGCGTGCCGATCATCGAGCAGATGATCGCCGAGGGGCGCGTGGTCGAGCCGATCGCGGAGCTGTACAAGGTGGAGGTGCGGGAGCTGGGCGCCGCGCTCGGCATTCCCCACGACGCACTGTGGCGTCACCCGTTCCCCGGCCCGGGCCTGGGCGTGCGTCTGCTGTGCTCGAAGGGGGAGCAGCCCGACGAGGACCTGGTGGCCATGGACGCGCAGCTGGCCCCCCTGGCCGAGGCGCGCGGCCTGACCGCGCGGGTGCTGCCCGTGCGGTCCGTGGGCGTGAAGGCCGACCTGCGCTCCTACGAGCACCCGGTGATGCTGTTCGGCGACGCGGACCACGACGCGGTCACCGAGGCCGCGGGCGAGCTGCTCGAGACCGTGGAGGGCATCAACCGCTGCGTGTGGAGCCTCTCCCCGCAGACCGCGTCGACCTTCGAGCCCCTGGCCGCGACCATGACCCGGCCGCGGCTGGACCTGCTGCGGGAGGCGGACCACCTGGTGATGCAGGGGCTGCGGGATCGCGGCCTGTACGACGACGTGTGGCAGTGCCCGGTGGTGCTGCTGCCGCTGCGCATCGACGGCCGGGGCTCCGAGCTGTGCGTGATCCGGCCGGTGAAGTCCGAGCGTGCCATGACCGCCACGGCCGGGCAGCTGCCGAAGGCGCTGCTGGAGGAGCTGGCCGCGTCCATCGGCGCGCTCGAGGGGATCTCGGGCGTGGCCGTGGACCTGACGTCCAAGCCGCCCGGCACGGTCGAGTGGGAGTGAGGGGCATGTACGGAGGGATCGAGGCCGGGGGGACCAAGGTGGTCTGCGCCGTGGGGCGGGGGCCGGAACAGCTGACCCACCAGACGCGGATCCCGACCACCGACCCGGAGGAGACCCTGGGGCGGGTGGTGCAGTGGCTCTCGGGCCACGAGGTCGAGGCGGTGGGGATCGGCTGCTTCGGGCCGGTGGACCTGGACCGCGCGTCGGAGACCTGGGGGTACGTGACCACCACGCCCAAGCCCGGCTGGGCCGGGGTGGACGTGGCCGGGGCCGTGCAGCGCGCGCTGGGCGTACCGGTCGGGTTCGACACGGATGTGAATGCCGCTGCGCTGGGGGAGGGGACCTGGGGCGCGGCCCGGGGGCTGGACACCTTCCTGTACCTGACCGTGGGCACGGGCATCGGCGGCGGCGGCATGGTGCGCGGCCGGCTGATGCACGGGCTGGTGCACCCGGAGATGGGGCACATCCGGGTGCGGCGGGACGCGCGGGATCCGTACGACGGCTGCTGTCCGTACCACGGCGACTGCCTGGAGGGGCTGGCCTGTGGGCCGGCCATCGAGGAGCGGTGGGGCGCGCGGGCCGAGGACCTGCCACCGGACCACCAGGCGTGGGAGCTGGAGGTGGAGTACCTGGCCCAGGGGATCAGCGACCTGGCGTGCGTGCTGTCGCCCCAGCGGGTGATCGTGGGGGGCGGGGTGATGGAGCAGGGCCAGCTGCTGCCGCGGCTGCACCGGCGGGTGGGTGAGATGCTCGCCGGGTACGTGCAGTCCCCGGCCATCCTGGACCGCATGGACGAGTACATCGTGCCGCCGGCGCTCGGGGGGCGCGCCGGGGTGCTGGGCGGGATCGCGCTGGCGAAGCGCGCCGCCGAGGGAGGCTGAGATGCCGCTGTTGAAGATCGCGTACACCAAGTTCGAGGAGTTCCCAGCCGAGCGTACCAAGCTGCTCGACGAGGGCACCCGCGCCGTGGTCGAGGTGATGGGCAAGCCCGAGCGGTTCGTGATGGTGCTGGTGGAACGCGAGGACATGGCCTTCGGCGGCAGCACGGACGAGTGCGCGTTCCTCGAACTGAGGAGCCTGGGCGGGCTGGATCAAGAGACCAACGCCGCGCTGTCGCTGCGCCTGTGCGAGATGATGCACGACGTGGCCGGAGTGCCGATGGACCGCGTGTTCCTCAACTTCGTCAACCTGGAGCGCGACGACTGGGGCTGGAACGGCGGCACTTTTGGCCGGCCGCAGGGGCTGTGATGGCGTAGGATCACAGGCGGGAGGGTGTCATGGGGAGCCACCGCCATCATCTGTTCACGGCCGCCCTGGTGGCCTCGGTCGTGCTCGCGTCGGCGAGCACCGCCCGCGCCCAGTCCACGCTGATCCTGCAGGACAACACGCCCTGGGGGTACACGTACTGGTACGACGCCCTCGCATCGCTGGGCAACGGCTACACGCAGCTCGATTCCACCCATATCGCCACGGTCGACCTGACCCTGTACGACCTGGTCATCATCCCCAGCCAGCAGCCCAGCGACTTCAACACCACCTTCGACGCCAACATCGGCCGATTCGAGGACTACCTCGACCAGGGTGGGCGGCTGATCCTGATGCTGGCCACGTACACGGCCTATTCGCCCATCACCAACCTGCCCTACGGCGCCTGGCACGAACACAACGTGGGCACGCTCGCCTACGGACACACCAACATCTACCCCAGCCACCCGATCATGGCCGGCATCCCCACGGCGCTGCCCGACCTGGATTCCCATGGCCGCCTGTACGGCTATGGGGTTGCCGACGAGCTGCTGGAGAACTCCGACGGGTACATCACCGGCTACTTCGCCGCCACCGGAGCGGGCGCGTGGTTCGTCGCCTCGATCACCCTGGAGTGGGGCAATTCCATGGCCCACTCGGACATCGGTCCCAACGCCATCGACTACCTGCTCAACGTCTACTGCATCGATGGTGACGGCGACGGCTACCTCACCCCGGCCTGCGGCGGCACGGACTGCGACGACACGGATCCGGCCGTCAACCCGGGCATGACCGAGACCGCCTGCACCGGCGTGGACGACGACTGCGACGGGCTGCTGCACGCCGAGGAGATCGACGACGACGGCGACGGCGCCACCGAGTGCGATGGCGACTGCGACGACACCGATCCCGCCTGGAACGTGGCCGACCTCGACGGCGACGGGTATGGCAACTGCGACGGTGACTGCGACGAGGCGGACGCGGCCGTGAACCCGGGCGCGGTCGAGGTGGCGTGCGACGGCATCGACGACGACTGCGACGGTGCACTGCACCCCGAGGAGGTGGACGACGACGGCGACGGGTTCGACGAGTGCCAGGACGACTGCGACGACGCGGACGCGGCCGTCAATCCCGATGCGGCCGAGGCGGCCTGCGACTACGTGGACAACGACTGCGACGGCGACCTGCACGGCGAGGAGGTGGACGACGACGAGGACGGCTACGACGAGTGTGGTGGCGACTGCGAC
>CAZXHG010000089.1:920-34066 GCA_964639985.1 uncultured Rickettsiales bacterium | reverse complement strand
GCCTAGAGCCCGCCGCCGACGACGACACCGGCGACGACGACACCGTGGACGACGACGACGGCGACGACGACACCGGTGACGACGACACAGGCGACGACGACACAGGCGACGACGACACAGGGGACGACGACACAGGGGACGACGACACTGGGGACGACGACACGGGCGATGACGACTCGGGCGACGACGATGACGACACCGAGGTGCCGCTGGACGGGTTCGGCGAGATCAGCGGCGACTGCGGCGAACTCGACGACGACGAGTGGCTCGTGGACGATCCTTTCCTGTTCCGCAACGCCATCGACTTCGGCAGCGAGGAGCTCGACGAGACGCTGCTGACCGCCGGTGCCCAGGAGATCATCGACGAGGGCAACCTCGGGGGCAGCTCCATCTACTCCGAGGCGATCGCCTTCGAGGTGCTGGACCGCTGCGAGCTCGCGGCCCTGGTCGCCACCGAGACCGAGATCGTGTACCTGGATGACGGGGGCAAGAAGACCGACATCCTGGTGGACATCGACGGCCGCTCGATCGGTGTGAGCGTCACCCGCGCATACCACTGGCCGCCGAGCGATCCCTACACCGTGGAGGAGGCCGAGGAGCTGCTCGACGACAAGCTCTCGGACGTGATCCTCAGCGAGGCCAACGCCGACCCGTCCAACGCCTGGGAGCGCTCGGTGCTGCACGTGGTGGCCTACGACCACCAGTACGCCGACTCGGTGGAGACCGCGTTCACACAGCTCGATCCGGCGGTGCAGGACCGCACGATCATCGTGCTGACCGTGTCCGACGGCGAGGACGAGTTCCTGTACTGATCACTCCAGCGCGCTGTCGTCCGCCTCGCGGATGAGGGTCCCGTCTGGCGCATAGAACCCGAAGCACCGCGAATTCGGCCTCCCCGCGGCCTCCGCCTGGATCAGGATCTCCCCCTCGGCCGAGGGTACGGCCTCGCCGTAGATCCGGGCCACCTCACCGCAATCCATGGGCTCGCTGCCGAAGGTGGACTGGCAGATGATCCACGGGGTGCCCGGCGGCGCGATCGCCTCGATCTCGGCCATGTCCTCCTCGTCGGCGAACGCGCCGATGATGCCCAGCATCGCGTCGGTGGTGGTGACCATGGCCGAGTCGCAGCCCGCCTCCCGCAGCTCGGCCGCGCCCGGGGCGTTCTCCGCCTCCTGGGCCATCTCGATGGCCTGGCCCATGCCCTCGATCAGCTTCTGGCCCTGGTCGCTGGACACGAAGCTCGCGACCTTGATCCCCCCCACGATCAGCACGATCACCCCGATCAGCAGCACGAGCAGGCCCAGCCCCCCCATCACGTACAGCGCGATAGCGCATCCGGATCGCTTGTTCTCGCCCATCACTCCTCCTCGTGACCGTCCGGTGTCGGGCCGTCGACCCGCTCCAGGAAGCTGTGCTCCAGGCTCAGGCCCCGCCGCAGCTCGCGCACCGCGATGCCTGCGCCCGCGAGGTGCCGCGCCACCACGATCGAGGTGGCGTCCAGGTCCGTGCCAGGGGGACAGGTCGCGGTCAGCGTGGCGCCCTCGACCTGCAGCTGGTGGTCGGGCAGCTGCTCGTACAGCAGTGCCAGGTCGGCTGCGCCCGGCCCCAGGGTCCACACGATCGCCTGGGCCCGGCTGGTCACCTCCGCGACCGTGCCGGCGTGGGTGCAGCGGCCCTGGTCCACGATCACCACGTGGTCGCAGATCATCTCCAGCTCCGCGAGGTTGTGGCTCGAGATGACCAGCGTGCGTTGCCCCCGCTGGCGCGCCAGCAGCTCGCGCAGCCCCCGCACCTGCTTGGGGTCGAGGCCGCTCATGGGCTCGTCGAGCAGCACCAGCTCCGGGTTGCCCAGCAGCGCGGTGGCCGCGGCCAGCCGCCGTCGCATGCCGTGGGACAGCGACCCGATCCGCTTCAGCGCCCGGTCGCCCAGGTCCAGGTCGGCCAGCACCTGGCGGGCCTCACGCTGGGCCTCGCCCCAGCCCATGCCCTGCAACAGCCCCAGGTGCACGAGCATCTCCTGCGGGGTGTGGGCCAGGCCGAGCTGCGCGTCCTGGGGCAGCAGGCCGAGCCGGCCCTTGAACCGCTCGGGCGTGAACGAGCCCTCGCCCAGGATGTCGATGCGGCCGGCGTCGATCTGCAGCAGGCCGCAGATGGCGGCGAACGCCGTGGTCTTGCCCGCGCCGTTGGGCCCGATCAGGCCGCAGATCGAGCCGGTGGGCACCTCGAAGCTCAGGCCGTCCAGGGCGCGCGAGCGGCGCAGCAGCCCGTAGTGCTTGGTCACCCCGTCGAGGACCAGCGCCGGCATCACAGGTCCCTCCGGGCGAACAGGGGCAGGCCCGCGGCCGCGAACGTCACCCCCAGGAGCACGAGCACCCCCACCCCCATCGGCCAGATCGGCAGGGGCTGCCAGAGCTTCCACATCCACTCCTGGGGCAGCGCCATCTCGAACGTGCCCCAGAACCACCACCAGTCCCCGTCGTCGAAGCTCTCGGCGATGCCCATCAGGATCCAGCTCGCGACCACGGTGATCAGCCCCATCACCCGGGCCACGTTGGCCGAGCCGGTGAGCTGGGAGAAGGCCGCGCCGATGCCCAGGAAGGGCAGGGTCAGGCCCAGCACCAGCGGGGTGATCGACAGCAGGCTCAGCAGCAACCCGATCGGCTCGTTGCCCACCATGCAGGTCATGCCCACGGCCCACGTGCCGCCCACGGCCAGCAGGGACGCCGCGGTCATCAGCAGGGCCTGACCGAGGAATCGCCCGAAGACGAATTCGAGCCTGCCCGTGCGCACGCACTCGTAGCGCAGGGCACGGCTGTGCAGGTCCACGGCGATGCACTCGGCGGCCGTGGTCACGGCCAGGAAGGGGATCAGCAGCATGGCCAGCCACAGGTGGAACCAGGTCAGCAGCGGCCACTCCAGGATCCGGGCGACCACCACGTCGTCGTCGGACACCATCTCCGAGACGAGCCGCTCGAGGTCTCCCCGCTCCCGCAGCGTCTCGGTCATCACGCCCGGCTTGTCCGTGGCCGGCACCTTCAGCGCCATGGCCGCGGCCGTCTCCATCGCGTGCAGGCCCCGGGTGAAGATGTAGGCCCCGCCCGCCGTGCCCGCCAGGTACAGCGCACACAGCGCGATCGCCCGCCAAGTGCGCAGGTTGCGCAGCAGCTCGTAGCGCGCGACCAGCGCGGTGTCGCGCAGGGACGTCAGCACCCTCAAAGGTCGAGACTCCCGATCATCTCGATGACATCCGGGTCGATGTGGGAGAAGGGATCCACGGCCTCGTCCTCGATGTCGTAGACCACCTCCTCGCTCAGGGAGGCCACCACGGCCTCGTCCGCCTCGATCATGATGTCGAGCATGTCCGCAGCGTAGGTCATCATGTCGTGACGGCTGATGTCCTCGTCGGTATTGACCTGCTCCACGAACTCCGTGGTCAGGGCTTTCAGGTCGGTGTTCATCTGCGTGATCGCGCCGTCGAAGGAGACCAGCTCGGCGTCGGTGGGATCGGCCTGCTCGATCAGCGCGGCGCGGGCCTGGGCCCGCCGCAGGTCCTGGGCCGTCACCAGCAGGTCGATCTGCTCGGCGAGGTCCTCCTCGTCGAATTCCTCGCCGTCCTCGCCGAAGTCGAACTCGAAGGTGATCTCCTCGGCGTCCTCCTCGTCCTCCCCCTGGTCGGCGGTCGCGTCCGGCTCGTCCGCTTCCTCCTCGTGCACGTCATCGGGCTCGATCATCCCCCGTGGTTGCCCCTGCATGGCCGCGGCCAGCCCCCGCCCGATGCCCCGGCGCGAGCAGTCCCGGTCCTCCAATTCGGCGATCCGCTGCTCGGCGCGCCGCAACTCCGGGCGCTGCGACATGGTGCCCACCAGCACCCCCGCGATCAGCGCCAGCGTCACGGCCAGTACGTACTTCATCGATCCTCCCGCGTGCAGCCCCGGTACCTACGGGGCGGCTCCAGGATCATTCCATGTGGGTTCAGGGGCGGGAAGCGCCTACTGGTGCTGCAGGCATTCCACCGGCCGCAGGGTGGCAGCCTTGAAGGCGGGGTACAGGGCGGCGGCCATGGTCATCAGCCACACGGCCAGCACGTAGCCGGCGACCTTGGCCGGGTCCAGGTCGGTGTAGATGATCATGTCCAGGGCGAAGCCCGACACCTCGACCGTTCCCCCCACCAGCTGGCTCATGTCCAGGCCGTGCTTCGCGAAGTACAGGTTGGGTACCAGGCCCAGCAGCACCCCCACCCCCGCCGCGAATGCGCCCAGCAGACCCGCCTCGGTCAGCACGAGGCTGGCCAGGCGACGCGGGCTGGCGCCCAGCGACAGCATCACGCCGAACTCCTTCATCCGCTCCAGCACGGACATCAGCACGGTGTTGACGATGCCCAGCGCGACCATGGCGAAGATGATCACGTAGAACACCACGATCTCCCCCTGCTCGGCGGCCACGTACTGGGCCAGATCGGGCAGCGCCTCGGCCCAGCCCAGCACCTCCAGCGCCTCGCCGGCGAAGGCGGTCCGGGCCGCGGTCACGGCATCCTCCGCGTCACGGGCCGAGTCCAGGTGGGCGGTGATCTGGGTCACGTCCGCGCCCAGGCCCAGCAGATCCTGGGCCGACGCCAGCGGGACCTGGGCGTAGAACCCGTCGATCTCCTCGATGCCCATCGAGAACACCCCCTTGACCCGGAACAGGCGGCTCTCGATCTCCTCCTCCCCCTGGGCCATCAGCACGACCTTGTCGCCCAGGTCCACGTCCAGGGTCTCGGCCAGGATCGAGCCCAGCACGATGCCCGTGGGATCCTCGTCCAGGTACATGCCGTCGACCAGGCGGTCCGCGATGCCGTTGACCTGCGCCTCCCGGTCCGGTTCGGCCCCGGTGACCGCCACGCCCATCGCACCGCTCGGGGACGTGAGCAGGCCCTCCATGAACACACGCTGCACGATCAGCGCATCGGGTACGGCCTCGGCGAGCCGCGCTGCCACCGCCGGGGTGTCCGGCACGACGATGTCCGCCTCCCGGTCCTCCTGCCATCCCTCGCCCTGGATCACCACGTGTCCAGCGGCCGAGCCCACCCCCTTGGCGATCATGGAATTGGTCATGCCGTCGGTGCCCCCCGACGAGAACATGAGCAGGCCAAGGCCCAGGGCGATGGCCGAGGCGGTGATCAGGGATCGGCGCCGGTTCCGCCACAGGTTGCGCGCCGCCATCTTGATCAGCAGTCCCATGGTCCTACTCCTGTCTCATCGCCTCGACCGGCCTCAGCCGGGCGGCGCGGATGGCGGGCCAGATGGCGGCCAGCCCGGAGATGACGAACAGCCCGAACACCGTCTGTACGACCTTGTCGGCGTGGAACTCGCCCATCATCACCGGGTCGTAGGCCACGCCGATCACGCTGTACTCGTCGAGCACCGCGGTCAGGTCCAGGCCGTACAGCACCAGCCAGGCGTCCAGGCCCAGGCCGATGGGCACGCCCACGGCCGCGGCCACGGCCGTGAGGGCGAACGTCTCGAGGATCACCAGCGCCACCAGCTGCCGTGGCCGGAGGCCCAGGGCCTGGATCACGCCGAGCTCGCGGGTCCGCTCGAAGACCGACATGAGCATGGTGTTGAGCACCCCCAGCGCGGCGATGCCGAACACGATGAACAGGAAGATGCCGGAGCTGGCGCCGGCCATCTCCATCATCTGCGCCAGCTGCGGGTTGATCTCGCGCCAGGACCGCAGCAGCAGGCCGTGCTCTCCCGTTGTGGGCTCCAGGGCCGAGAGCATCGGAGCGATGGACGCCCTGTCCTCGGCCTGTAGCGCGATCTCGTGCACCTGGTCGGGCATCACCAGCAGGTCCTGCGAGTCGGCCAGGTGCAGCCACGCGCCCCCCCGGTCCTGGATCACCGAGCCGCTCTCCAGCAGGCCGACCACGGTGAACAGGTCGTTGCCCGTGGACCCGTCCGCGGCCTGGGTCACCACCACCACCTCGCCGCCGGGCTGCACCTCCAGCCGCTCGGCCAGCCCCACCCCGAGCACCACCTCGTTGGCGGGAGCCTCGGCGAGGTAGCGGCCCGCCACGATCTTGTCCACGGCCCTGGTGAGCGCATCCTCCCGGCTGGGATCGACGCCGATCAGCTGCGCACCGTATGCCTCGTCCGTGAACGCAATCAGACCGTGGCCGTACACCCGTGGGGTCACGGAGACCACCGTGGGTTCGGCGTCGAGCTGCGCCAGCAGGGAGCCGGCGTCGGGCATGCTCTCCCAGATGGCGCGCTTGCCTGGGTAGTCGGGGTCGTGCACCTGGGCGTGGCCCAGGTTCTCGCCCACGGCCAGGTCGAACAGGTCGGCATACACGCCGTCGATCAGCGCCATCATGGCCATGCAGAACGCCACGCCGATGGCCATCGCGCCGGCCGTGATCAGCGTGCGTCGGCGCTGTCGCCAGATGTTGCGCCAGGCGAGCCTCGTCAGCAGTCTCACCGTGCCATCCCTTCGCTGGGGGTTCGTCTTCCAGGGTGGCGGGGGGCGCTTCTCACATGACAGGGGCACCAGGTGAGAAGGTCGGTGTATGGTCTCGGCGTGTGCACGTCCATCCCACGCCAGGAGGTCGAGGCCCTGCTGGGGCGGCTGCATCTCGGCGACGCCGCGCGCCTCGGGGAACGGGAGCGCAAGAAGGCCACCGAGGTGACCGCGCTGCTGGGGCACCTCGGGCCGCTGCTGACGGGGGCTTCCCGGCAGCGCGAGCTGCTGGTGGTGGACGCTGCTGCGGGCCGCGGTCACGTGGCTGCAGCCCTGTCTGCCCTGTTGCTGCCCGCGCTGGGGATGCGGGCGCGGATCGTGGCCTGCGAGTGGGAGCCCGAGCGGCTGTCGAGGTCGGTGCGGCGCATGCGCGAGTGCGGCATCGAGGACGTCGAGGCCGTGGCGGGGTCGGTGGCCGACCTGGCCCTGGACGGGCGCCCGGACCTGGTGGTCGGGCTGCACGCGTGTGGCGAGGCCTCCGACCAGGTGATCGACCTCGCGCTGGGCAGCCGGGCCCGGCGGCTGGCCCTGGTGCCCTGCTGCCACCCTGCGGCGCCGGAGCTCCTCCAGCGCCTGGGCATAGCCGTGGGTGGCGCGGCCGGGGACCGGCTGGCCGCGGCCGCGATCGATGCCCGGCGGATCCTGCGGCTGGAGGCCGCGCGCTACCGGGTGGACAGCGCCGCGCTGGGGAGCGCAGCGGAGACCGGTCGGGACCTGGTGCTGCTGGCTCGCGAAGGGGGAGGGCGGCGCCGCGCGGAGCAGGCAGCCCGGCAGCTGAGTGGGGAAACCCCGGACACCGAGGTGGTGTAAAATGGACCACCCGGCGCGCCGCGTCGTGGGGGAGCGAATCATCCGGAGGGAAGATCCATGGACTGGAAGCTGAAGCTCGTCAGCGTGGCCGTCGTTTGCGTGTTCGTCGGGACCGCGGCTGCCACGCTCAACACACCCGACGCGAAGTACCGCAAGCTCAAGCCCGATGGGACCGGCAACTGCATCTTCAGCACCGCGGGGCTGCCCTACCAGCAGGAGGACACCTACAACGTGGCCACCGCGATCACCGCGCCGGACGAGGTGTTCGAGGCGCGGTGCTACTACCCCCAGCTGGTCCGGGAGTTCATGGGCATCGGCGCCTCGTTCAACTCCATCCGCGACGAGTACGGCCGCTACAACGTGCACACCGTGGTCGCGGACGCCAACGACACCATCCAGTGGGAGTACGTCGGCCAGCTGCGCATGAGCGACTCGTCGGCCGAGTGGGACCAGCAGCGCTTCCCCATGTCCGTGAACTCCGGCCACTGTCCGGGCAAGGACGACTCCGACCTCGGCACCAACGGCTGCATGGATCCCGAGAAGCGCATCCGGGCCATCGCCAAGGCCGAGGGCGCTTCCCTGCCCTACACGGGCAAGGTCTGCCTGTTCGTGTTCATGAACTGGGCCGACCAGTACGAGGAGCGCTGGGATGGCGCCCGCCTGATCGAGGACCCGGTCAACATCCAGGCCACCAACATGGCCACGGGGTGCGTGGACTACACCGTCCAGTAGCCGATCCCGTCAGCAACTCACCGGCCACAGCAGCTCGACGGTTCGCGCCGAGCCGTCACCGAGCGCCACCTCGAGCTGGACCCAGTGGTTGGCGTCACCGACCACGTCCGCCAGGGGCAGCGCCAGCACACGGGTCGCGGGCGCCACACCGTCGAACACCGGCCGCCATTCGCCCCACCCCTCGCGCAGGAAGTCGCCCTCCGAGGGCACGCCGCGCATGGTGCGCGCGCGGAGCGTGGCCGAGGCCGTGCCCTCGGGCAGGCGCACGTAGAACGTGTCGGGTCGCCGTACCGCGCGTTCGAGGTCGAGCGGCTGGGACTCTCCACACGTGATCCCGGCCAGGTTGAGGTCCACCCAGCCCTCCTCGCTGGACTCCGGCTGCAGCGCCCTGCTGCGGGCCCATGGCAGGAAGCACGAGTCGCCTGCCATGACCTCGGCCATGCCCGGGTTGTAGCTGGAGTAGCGTGCCGTGGCCGGGTCCACGCCCGGGGCGCAGTAGGTGGCCATCTCGATCTGGGCGAGGGCCCGATCCCGCTGCTCCACCACCAGGGCGGCTTCGTCCACGGACGGCACGAGCCGCTGCAGCTGTTCCATCGTGCCCTCGGGGATGCGAGAGGCGGTGACCGGTTCGGCCGCGGTGGGGGCCTCGACCGGCAGCCCCGGCACCACCGCCTCGGTCGGCGTGCCGCAGGCCGCGATCCACGTCAGCAGCAGGATGGACATGGCGGTACAGGTGCGTGGCATCCGGCCTCCAGGGTGTGGGTCGCGTTCCTATTCAAGCGGCCCGGGGAGGCCCTGTCACGCGGTAATCCGGCGGTACTAGGGCGGGTCGCCTGGGCCGGATACCTTGGACCGCGGAGGTGATGACATGTTCGATGGGCGCTTCACGTATCTGCTGGCCAGCCTGGCACTGACGATGACGACCCTGCCGGCGGTGGCCGGGGAGGATCCGGTCGAGCGGGTGAGGGTCGACCTGGACTTCGAGCAGCTGGGCATGCTGGACGGCGGGGACGGGCGCATCGAACTGGAGATCCACTGCCGGGGCGCGCGGCCCATGCACCAGGTGGCCATGGCCGGCGACGTGCTGGTCGTCCAGGTGCAGGCCCTGCCCGACGCCAGCGACGCGGTCCTGGACCTCGCCGGGGTGGACGGCATCGAGGTCTCGATCGAGGCCGCTCACCATTCCGCCCCGCAAGCGCCGGCCGCGCCGCCGATCCCGGCCGCGCCCGCGCCTGCCGAGGGCTCGTTCGACGACCTGCCGCCTCTCGTGGTCGATCCGCAGCTGGAGGAGTCGGTCCTCGACGCGGCCACGCCTCCTCCCTCCCCGGTGATCGCACCGCTTCCCCTGGCCCCGGCCCCACCGCCGGCTGCGCTGGAGCCGACGCCGGGTGATGGCCTGGTGGTCACGGACGAGGCCGCGAAGGCCGAGGTGATGGCGGCCATGGAGGCGGCCATGGCCGAGGCGCGAGAGGAGAATGCGGCCCGGTTGATGGAGGCGAGCCTGGCCGACGAGACGGATCCCGACCGTAATAGCAGCTGGGTCACGGAGCGGGAGGGAGAGGTCGTGGGCGTGCGCTAGGAGCGCGGGGCGGGCTCAGCTGGCGCTGTAGATGATGTACAGCTCGAAGTCGCTGGTCTCGGCGTAGCCGTTGACCGACACGTAGACCGCGCCCGGGCCGTCGACGTCACAGCTCTCCTCGGAGCCGCTGGCGTACGGCCGGCAGTCGTAGGAGTCGGCGGTCGGCTGGGAGCCCACCTTCACGTACAGGTCGGCGTCGCCCGTGCCGGTCATCTCGGCCAGCAGGTGGCCGCCCTCGGCCACGTCGAACGGCCCGTAGTGCAGCCAGTCCTCGGCTGCGACCGTGCCGTTCTGCTCGACCTCGGCGTCGCCGCCGTTGCCGCCGTCGTCGTCGCCGCCGTCGTCACCGCCGTCGTCGTTACCCTCGTCCCCGCCGTCCTCGCCGGTCTCCCAGGTGATGACCACGGTGTAGTCGGAGCTGGTGTCGTAACCGTAGACCGAGACGTACGCGTCGCCGGGGCCGCCCACGGTGCAGGTCTCGGACGAGCCGTTCTCGTAGGGGCGGCAGTCATAGTCGTTCTCGTCGGGCTGGGCGCCCAACTTCACGTACAGGTCGGCGTCGCCCGTGCCGGTCATGGCGGCGGTCAGGTTCTGGTTGAAGTCCACGGTGTAGGGGCCGTAGTGCTTCCACTCGCCCTGGGCCACCGTGCCGCTGACCGTGTCGTCGGAGGTGTTGCCGTCGTCATCGTCGTCGTCCTCGTTGGGATCCACCTCGGCCACGGACATGTCCAGCAGCAGCTTGACCTTGTCGTAGGTGATCTTGCCGCCGGCCTTGGACGCGCCGGTCTGGGACAGGGGCAGCCACAGGAAGTCGGGGTGCTCGCGCACGCTGTCGCCCACCCACTCGCCGCCGATGATCCAGCCCTGGTGGTCCAACTCCAGCACGTACTCGTAGTGGTCGCTGCGCGTGTAGGTGCCGATGGTGTCGGCGAGGTTGCCGTCCACGTTGGAGGCGGACTCGGTGATGTACTGCAGGGTGGCCTTGATGTGGATCAGGCGATCGGCGTTGGCGTTGAAGGCGTACTCGGTGGCCACCTCGCCGCCGTAGTTGATGGTCAGCTCGACGTCCGAGGTCTCGGCGTAGCCCTTGACCGAGGCGAACACCTTGGACTTGCCCTCGGGCACCTGGATCTCGCAGGTCTCGTTGCTGCCGCCGTCGTAGGGCCGGCAGTCGTAGTCCGAGGCGGTGGGCTGCTCGTCGAACCGCACGTGCAGGTCGCCGTCGCCCGTGCCGGTCATGCTCACCTTCACGCTCTGACCGGCCTCGACCTCGACCGGGTCGAAGTGCAGCCACTCGTCCTTGGCCACGGTGCCCGCGTGCTCGACGGTCTCGCCGCCGACCGTGGTCACGCCCACCAGCGCGTTGGCCTCGATGGGGGTGACGTCCTTCTTCTGGGTCACCTCGAAGCCGCGGATCGGCTGGTTCCACACCTCGAGGTCGTAGGTGCGATCCTCGGCGAACGACTGGTGGCGGATGCCCAGGTAGTTGGCCGCGATCACGTGGAAGGTGCCCGGGTTGGTGTCGCGGACGCCGATGTCCTCGGGCCGGCCGTTCTCGTCGAACTCGATGTCACCGGCGCTCTCCGAGTCGTTGTTGCGGCTGGAGAGGAAATCGGTCGAGACGGAGGTGTACATCAGGGTCATCAGCGCCTTGATGTCGTTGACCTCGAAGGTCACGCCGTTGTGGGTGACCGGATTGATCGCCTCGGGCTCCAGGATCGCGGCCGGCGCCCAGCCGTGGCACAGCCCCCACCAGGTGGGGATGCAGTAGCCGCTGTCCTCGCCGATACGCTTGGCACAGGACTCGCCGATGTCGCTGTCGCACTGGCTGTCCTCGGTGCACTCGGTGCGCGAGGTGTACTTGTCGATGCCGTGGTACTGCGAGACCGCGTCCTCGACGCCGCTGATGCCGAACGCCTCGCCGTACTTGGCGGCCGGTGACTGCGTGCCCTCACCGGCCCACAGCACGTTGATGCTGTCCTCGGCTGTGGGCCAGTACGAGCCGGCCCAGGGGATGGGATCGGCCTCGCCCTCCAGGGGCAGCGCGTCGAACTCGTACTCCAGGTCCGGGTCGAAGCGGACCGGGTCGTCGTTGCTGCCCCACTCCTCGCGTGGAGCGCGGTCGTCGTCGGACTGCGTCACGGCGCAGCCGCCGAACGTGATCGATCCGCCGAGCATCATCAGAAGGGCCTTGGTCGTCCTGGTCATGGTTTCGATCTCCCGTGTGCCGCCTGTGGCACCACCCCCCTTTCAAGCAAGACCCGAGCCATCAATTCCAAAAAACGAAGAAAGAACGTCGATGTGCTGTTTGTCCTGGGATCTCGGCATGTTGCGAGGTGGCTGGCACCCCGGCGGCTCGTACGATCGGGTGTGACAGGGTGTGACACCGGGGTGGGGCGAGGCTGTGCCAGGGGTGCACGTGCTACCTTCCACTCATGACCGGCCTGGCCGACTTCAGCGTGACCTCCATGCCGGTGCCGCCCCTGCGGGACGTGGCGCCCGCGTGGCGCGGCGGCCGCTACCGCGGCTTCGCCGAGCTCGCCGATGCGTGGGGCTCGCTCGTGGCCGACGGCGCGCGGCGCACGGAGATCGGGCTGAGCGTGGCCGGGATCCCGCTCACCGGCCTGGACATCGGCGACCCGGACGCCCGGCGCGCGTCCGTGCTGCTGGCCGGCGTGCATGCGATGGAGTGGGTCGGTGTGGAGATCGGCATGGCCCTGGCGCGCCGCTTCCTGCGCTCCCACGCCAACCGGCGGGTCCCCGGCCGACGGCTGCTGTACGTGCCGCTGGTCAACGTGGATGGCTACCGCACGGTGGAGGACGACCTGCGTCAAGGCCGCTGGTGGGCCTACCGTCGCGGCAACCGCCAGGGGGTGGACCTCAACCGCAACTGGCCGACCTTCCACCGCACACCCTACCTCCCGGGCATGATCGTGCCGCCACTGGGGACCGCTGGCCCGACACCGTTGAGCGAGCCCGAGACCCGCTCGGTGTGCCGCTGGCTGGACCAGTTCGTGGACCAGGGCGTGGTCGTGGACCGGGCGCTGTCGCTGCACTCCATCGGGCGCAAGGTGCTGATGCCCTACGGTGGCCGCTGGCGGCGGCCCCACCGGTTCGGGGACTACCGCACGGCCGTCAACCGCATCCGTAGCGGCATGGCCACCCGCTACACGGCCACCCAGTGCTCGCGGTGGGTCCCGGGTGCGTTCGCCCACGGCATCGAGATCGACCACCTGCACGAGCACTACCGAGCTCGCGCGCTGCTGGTGGAGTGCTCGTGGGGAGGGGTCCGGCCGTTCGACCCCCGGACCTGGGCCACCCCCTTCTGCTGGTACAACCCGCGCGATCCCCTGCGAGAGGTCGGCGCGGTGCTGACCCCGCTGCTGGAGTACCTCGCTCCCACCGTGTAATGCCCCGGTAATCGGCAGCGATCGGATCGCCGGGTACGCTGAAGGCGTGATCAGGGGAGAAGGGAGCCGTCGACATGCCTTGGCGGACCACGAACATCACCGAGACGTTGCAGGACTGGATCGCGGTGGCCGCGGGCGCCACGGTGCTCGTGGGCGCGCTGGCGCTGGCCCTGGTCGTCGTCGGCTGACCTCGGGAAGTCCTGGATTCAGCCCGGGCCAACGCGAACGACGATCCGTTCCACGTGGGGCGACTGGGGCGGCGGGTCGATGGTGACCTCAAGGTCGGCACCAGCCCGCCGGACCGTCACCTGACAGCCCCGCACGCCCAGCTGCTCGAGCCGCGAGCGCACGGCCATGCCCACGTCGCGCTCGAGCGCCGGCGTGAGCGGTTGGCCGGCAGCTGCGCCGTGGATCGCCCAGCGTATCTCGGACTCGAGGCTCATGATTGCAGCGTGGCAGGTGTGCGTGCGGACCGCAATCAAGGACCCCCATACGGAACAGCACAAGCAACCCTTGGGACTCGGGGGAGGGCGCTGGTATCCTCCACTCGGGGCTCCGGCCCGGACGGCATTCGTGTATGCTCCGGCCGCCCCAGGACCCGGGAGGGAACGATGAGACGTGCAGGGCTCGTGCTCGCCGCGCTGGCGCTGATGGTCACCGGCTGTCCCGACGAGAACATCGTCGCCTACGACACGCCACCGACCGTCGAGATCCAGTCTCCGTCCGACGGCTCCGTGATCGAGGGCCCGGACGATGCCATCGAGTTCGTCGGCGTGGTGGTGGACCAGCAGGACGTAGGCGACGAGATCTCGATCACCTGGTCGGCCGATACCCTCGACGAACCGTTCTACGAGGGCAACCCCGACTCCGAGGGGCTGACCGAGACCGCCGCCATCCTCGGCGCGGGCATCCACATCGTCACCCTGGAGGCCACCGACACCTGGGGCAACACCGCCTCGGACTTCATCACCGTGGAGGTCGACGACTACCCGGTGGGTCCGGCGACCGTGGTGATCAACGAGCCGCAGCCCGCGTACATCTACTACTACCTCGACCCGATCCTGTTCAGCGGCGAGGTCACGGGCGCCCACGGCGACCGCGTGCTGTTCGTGGAGTGGTCGTCGGGCATCGACGGCACCCTGTACACCAACCAGTCCGATACCGACGGGATCACCCAGTTCGAGGGCTACCTCAGCCCCGGCATCCACGTCATCCAGCTGGCCGCCGGCTACGATTTCGACCCGGACATCGGCGTGGGCTACGCCTCGGTGACCGTGCAGATCGGCGAGCAGCCCCCCGGCGAGCTCGACCAGGACGGGGACGGCTACTGCCCCGACGGCATCGACCTCGACGGCGACGGCGAGTGCGACAGCAAGGAGCTGACCGGCGCGGGCAGCCAGGACTGCAACGACTTCGATCCCGCCGTGTACCCGGGCGCCCCGGAGATCTGCGACGGCCAGGACACGGACTGCGACGGCCACATGGACGTGGACGAGATGGACCAGGACGGCGACGGCCAGAGCCCCTGCGGCGGCGATTGCGACGACGCCAACCCGGCCAACTACACGGGCAACGCCGAGATCTGCGACGGCATGGACAACGACTGCGACGAGCTGGTGGACGACGACGACCCCGGCGTGGTCGGGCAGCAGACCTGGTACCAGGACGCGGACGGCGACGGCTTCGGCGACCCGACCGTGTCCTACACCGAGTGCTTCCAGCCGGCCGACACCTGCAACAACCCCCAGGACTGCGACGACACCAACCCGGACGTCAATCCCGCCCAGACCGAGGTCTGCGACGGCGTGGACAACAACTGCAACGGCAACGTGGACGAGGGTTTCGACCTCGACGCGGACGGGTACACCACCTGCGCCGGCGACTGTGACGACGGTGATCCCACCGTCTACCCCGGCGCCACCGAGGTCTGCGACGAGCTCGACAACGACTGCGACGGCCTGGTCAACGAGGACTGGGCCGACAGCTACGAGATGTGGGAGACCGGGCCGTCCGACACCGGCTACGAGCTCAGCTCGATCAACCCCACGCTGGGGCTGGGCGGCGGCTCTTGCAGCTTCACCGTGGTGCTGATCATCCCGTGGACGTTCAACCTGTTGCCGGGTACGGGCTCGGTGTCGGGCAACTTCCACAGTCCCGACGACCAGTGGGACATCTACACCTTCAACACCGATCTGACGACCAACCTCGCCGAGTGGGCCGCGTTCCTCGCCAGCGGCCAGACCCTGCCCGCGTCGTGTACCTCGGGCACGGTGTCGTTCACGTCCAACCACCAGACGATGATGACGGTGTACGTGGACGGCATGCCCTACTCCCAGACCGGGTACAGCGGCAGCGTCAACTTCAACCTGTCGCTGTGGGACCTGTTCGACATCGACTACGAGGTGGTCGTCGAGCCGATGGGGACCTGGATCGACTGCAACCACACCTACACGCTCAGCTTCGAGATCCCCTAGCCTCCCGCCTGGGCGACAGCCCAGCGAATCCCCTCCAGCACCGCGTCGGGCCCCTCGTGCAGGCGTCCGTCGATCGACACGGTCTCGATGGCGGGGGTGCCGACCTCCCTGGCACGGCGCACCATCCGCTCGGCGTGGATCGTCATCGGGCCGTGCACGTGGTCGTGCGTGCCCTGCAGCCGGGCGTACGGTCGGCGCAGGTCACCCAGCAGCCGGATGGCCTCGATCCCCTCCCAGTGGGCGTCCTGCCAGCGGTCCAGATCCACGGGCCCCTTGCCGCGGGGGTGGAACAGGGACCAGCGATCCACCGGGGCCTCGGCGTCGACCAGGGCGTCGGGTCGGTCCCCGGCGCTCGCGGCCAGCAGGACGGGCACGATGCCCGCGGACCAGGTCAGCGCGACCACCGGCACGCCCTCGCCGCGGGCGCGGTCGAGCACCGCGCGCCAGTCGGCCACGTGTTCGGGGCTGCCGGGCACGTCCCCCAGCTCCGGACGCGGCCGGGTGTCGCCCGCGGACGAGCGGTCGAACAGCCACACGGCCCAGCCCTCGCGGACGAGGTCGTCGGGGACCAGGCCCAGGAATGCGAGGTCCGCAGCCCTGCCACCGGCCGGTCCGGAGATGCTGCAGGCGATCGCCGCGCCGGGGGAGGCCGGACCGACCCGTCGCACCGTGATCCGGCGGTCGTCCACCTCCACGGCATCGCCGTCGTCCGGCAGTGCCTCTGCGTCCAGGCGGGGTCGGCGGAGCCGGTCGGGCCAGGTGCGGCGTGCCGCATCGACCACACCGCCGGCCAGCCCCGCCAGCGCGGCCTTGCGGTCGGAGATCGGCCGCGGCGGACCCGACACCGGGCGTGCGCCGCAGCGGGCAGCGACGGTCCCTACGGTCACCGTGCTGCGGTCCACCCACGCGGCCATGGCCTCGATGACGTCCGGCGCCGGCTGGCCCGTGCCGGCCTCGAGCAGGTCCCCGGCCGTGAGCACCGCGCCGAACCAGTCCGCGCCATGACCGGCCGCGGCCCGGTGCAGCGGGGTCAGGCGCTCGAACGCGTGCGCGACGGGCCTGCCGCCGGTCAGCCACTGGGCCCGGCGGACGGTGGGCGCGAGCACCAGCAGGCCGGCCTCCCGCCGAGCCAGCAGGCCCTCGTAGGCCCAGGCGCGCTCCAGGCCGTGGTCGCAGGCCACGCCCACGCCCAGGGTCGCCACCTGCCGCAGCAGCGGAGGGCGCCCACCGCGGCCACCGTGGCCCAGCCCTGGAGCAGCCACCTCGGGCGCCACACCGGCCTTGCGCAGGCTGGCCACCACCTGCTCCAGGCCGCTGCCGGGGGCGCAGGCCCCCACCTCGTGGCCGCGGCGGACGAGGTCGCGCGCCAGCTCGATCGACGTGCGGTCAGCCGCGGCCCGTTCGCCGTAGCGGAAGGACAGGCGCGCGCCGCGCTCCTCGGCGGCGCGTGCGGTGCGGTCCAGGGTTGCACGCAGCAGTGGCAGCGAGCGGCCAGGACCACGGAGGTCCTCGTCGCGGACATGAATCTCGAGCCAGGTGGGGGTCGGGTCGCTGGTCATCGGGCTCCCGCGGCGATGACCGCGGTCCGTTGGCGGGCGCGGGCTACCAGATGATGCCCTCGCACTCGTCCACGCAGTACTCGGTGAAGCAGTCGTCGTCGTAGGGCAGCTCGTCGCCGTCCTCGAGGATGCCCCGGCACCAGTTGACGATGTACTCCTTGTCATCGGGGGTGTCGTACAGGCAGTGCGCCTCGCGCAGGCAGGTGCAGCACAGCTTGTCGGGATCTTCGTCACCGCAGCCGGTCACGCTCACCATCAGCAGGACCGTCAGGCTGACCGCGATCATCCCCACCATCTTCAGGATCTTCGACATGGTTTCTCGCCTCCCTGAACTCGGCGTCGCTGCGAGTATACTCCGCACACACGATCGGGCCTACCGGTCCGACACGGGGAGGCCGACCACGGTGCGAATCCAGTCCCACACCATCTTGCGCGCGCTTGCCCTGCTGCTGCTGCCTTCGCTGCTTCTGGGCTGCATGGAGCTGCGGCTGCGGCTGAGACTGTTCGACGGGGGCGCCGGCCAGTTCGTGATGGAGTTCCGCGTGGACCTGGAGTCGATGGTCCGTCAGGGTGCACAGCTCGCTGTCTCCATGGGGGAGGAGCCCAAGTCGGAGGAGGAACTGCAGCAACTGGTCGAGGAGATGCGGGCGGATCTGACCTCGGGGGGGATGCAGCCCAAGCTCGACACCAGCGATCTGCCGGAGGGAATGGAAGTGGCGGATGTCACCACCGGCATGGACGACGACCTGGACGTGGTGCGGATCGTACTGGGATTCGACTCGTTGGATTCGCTGCGCCAGCCCGTGAACCCGCAGACCGCCGCCAACCTGGGCGTGCCGGTGGGTGAGGGCGGCTCCCTGCTCGGTGGCCTCGAGGTGACCGAGAAGGGCAAGGTGGTGCTCGTCAGCGGCGATCCCATCGGCGAGCCCGGCACCGAGGCGGTGAGCCCCGAGGACCTCGAGATGATGCGGCCCCTGCTCGAGGGCCTGGTCATCGTGTACGAGATCGAGGCACCGGACTGGAAGATCAAGGCCAACAACGCACACGAGCGTGAGAGCAAGGTGCTGCGCTGGCGCTGGGATCTGGACGCCCTGGCGGGCGATCGCGAGATCAAGGCGAAGTTCAGGCGCTAGTATCCAGCTCCTGCCAACCTCCGCGCTTCTTCCAGGTAGAAGTCGAGGTGGTCGAACGAGGGGTTGTCCTCGTCCATGATGTGGCCCACCTCGTCGGCGTGGTCCGCGGGCAGCTCGCCCAGCCACTCCCCCCAGACCCCGGACTCGGTGGGCACTTGGCCGTCGTTGGCCATGCCGAAGGCCCAGATCAGGGTGTAGGTGGGGCCGAGCAGCACGTCCACGATTTCGCCGTTCTGCTCCTCGATGCACTCCCACTCGAGGATCCCGCAGGAGTGGCCGGCCCACGAGTAGTAAGCCACGTCCGGGTGGTCGGGATAGGTGTCGTTGAACTCGACCATCGCCTCGGTGGTGATCGACGCCAGCGCCGCGGCCGCGTCCTGCTCGCCCAGGCCCATCAGGTCGTACAGCGCGGTCATGGCGGCGTCGATGATGGCGCCGTCCAGGGGAGACACGTCCACCAGGCCGTGCACCACGTCCGCGGTGGGCGTGCCGTGGTGGGGCGAGGAGATGGTGGTCAGCGAGACCACCCGGTCGGCGTAGCCGTGGTCCCAGATGAGCAGGCGGGCGTCCAGGCCGCCCTGGGAGTGGCCGATCAGGTTGAACCGCCGGCCCTGGCCCTGGTCCACCATCCAGTCGAGGTGCTCGACCCATTGCGCGGCGCGCTCCTCGATGGGATCGAAGGGCAGCACGGCGGGCTGGTGTACCTGGTAGCCGTGGCCCTCGAGGTGCTGGGGGACCTGCCAGAAGTAGTCCAGCAACTCGAGGTAGGCGTCGGTGCCGCCCATGCCGTGCATCAGCACGATCGGGTGGCGGGTGTACTCCAGGTCACAGGCCTGCTCGCAGGTGACGCCGAGGGTGTAGGAGTCCGCGTCCTGCCGGGGGTCGAGGGGCTCGAGGTGGACCAGGTGCTCGCCGCTGCGCTCGGGGGTGAAGGTGATGGAGGAGCCAGCCTCGGCGCCGTCGACCGTGGCCAGGGGCTGTCCGAGCAGGTCGCGCACCTCGAAGCGGGCCTCGCCCGGGCCGGACCAGTCAGCGAGCTCGACGCGCAGGGAAGAGCCGGCCGCGCCCGCGATGGCGTGCTCGGCCGCGACGCAGCGGCCGCGTTGCGAGGAGTGGGTGGTCTCCTGGCCGATGAACTCGCCCTCCACCACGCTGGACAGCGCTCCGGTGTCGACGTCCACGCTGCAGGGGTAGGACGGATCGGATTCGCCGAGCGGCGAGATGCCCGCCTCCGGCTCATCGCCCGGCTCCTCCACATGGATCTCGGGCTCGGCGCACGCCACCAGGACTGTCAGAAGGACGACCACCCACACCCGCATGGCGCGATGGTAGCATTCCACTGATTCGGCGTCGTTGGGCGTGATCCAGAAAGAGGCGAAGCCGGATATCCGACGACTGCCAATGAGAATTCTCGTAATAAATTCAGGTAGTTCGTCTGTGAAGTTCGAGCTCTTCATGATGCCCGACGAGCGCGTGCTGGTGCGGGGCCAGCTGCAGCGCGTGGCCGATCACCGCGCCGCGCTCGAGGCGATCCTGGACGGCTTCGCCGAGCAGGGGATCGACACGGTCGACGCGGTCGGCCACCGGGTGGTGCACGGGGGTGAGCGCTACGCCGCGTCGTTGGTCGTCGACGCGGCCGTGGAGGGGGCCATCGAGCAGCACGCGCGGCTGGCGCCGCTGCACAATCCGGCCAACCTGGCGGGGATCCGGGCCGCCGCGTCCGCGCTGCCGGGCGTGCCGCAGGTGGCCGTGTTCGACACCGCCTTCCACCAGTCGCTCCCCCCGCACGCCTACCGCTACGCCATCCCCGATGACCTGTACCGCGAACTCGGCGTGCGTCGGTACGGATTCCACGGCACCTCCCACCGCTTCGTGGCGGGCCGCGCCGCGGAGCTGCTGGGCCGCCCGGTGGGTGACCTGAACCTCATCACCTGCCACCTGGGCAACGGCTGCAGCATGGCCGCCGTGCAGGGGGGGCGGTCCGTGGACACCACCATGGGCCTGACGCCGCTGGAGGGCCTGGTGATGGGCACGCGCTGCGGCGACCTCGACCCGGCCATCCCCGCCTTCCTCGCCCGCGAGCGCAACCTGCCCCCCGCGCGGGTTGAGGCCATGCTGAACAACGTCAGCGGGCTGCTGGGGTTGTCCGGGCTGAGCAACGACGTGCGGGACCTGCTCGCCGCGGAGGAGACGGGCAACGAACGCGCGACCCTGGCCCTGGACGTGTACGCCCACCGCATCCGCAAGACCGTGGGCGCGTACACCGCGGTTCTGGGGCGGGTGCACGGCCTGGTGTTCACCGCCGGGGTGGGGGAGAACGCACCGCGCATCCGCCAGCGGGTGCTCGCCGGTCTGGCGCCCCTCGGGTTCGAGCTCGACGAGGGATCGAACCGCCGCGCCATCGGTGTCGAGGCCGACATCTCCGCCGCCACCTCGTCCACGCGCATCCTGGTCGTACCCACCGACGAGGAGCGGCTGATCGCCCGCGACACGTACGCCATCGTCTCGTCGGACTGAATCGGCTCCCGGGCGGGGGTGGTCGCTCGCCCCCATCGACCTGAGGGTAGGTCCATGACCGGACGGACCCCCGCGACCCTGGTCGTGCTGCTCTCCTTTGCCGCGCTGGCCCTGGGCGTGGGGACCGCCGTGGAGACCGAGCCGATGCCTTCCGGCACCCAGCCCGCGGACGACCTGCGCGAGTCACTGACCCCCCTGCAGTACCACGTGACCCAGGAATGCGGCACGGAGCCACCGTTCCGCAACGCCTACTGGGACGAGCATCAGGACGGCATCTACGTGGACGTGGTCTCCGGGCAGCCCCTGTTCACGTCCGCGGACAAGTTCGACTCGGGATCCGGCTGGCCCAGCTTCACCCGGCCCCTGCGCGTCGAGGCGGTGACCCTGCACGGCGACGACTCGCTGGGCATGCAGCGGGTGGAGGTGCGTTCCGCCAGCGCCGACTCCCACCTCGGCCACGTGTTCGAGGACGGGCCAGGCTCCTCGGGCCTGCGCTACTGCATCAACTCGGCGTCCCTGCACTTCGTGCCGGTGGAAGAACTGGCGGAGCGGGGCTACGGTGAGTACCTCGCCCTGTTCGACGGGCGACGAGGAGAGGAGACCGAGGTGGACGAGCAGGTGGCGATCCTGGCCGGTGGCTGCTTCTGGGGCATGGAGGAGATCGTCCGCGACATCCCCGGCGTGCTGGATACGGACGTGGGGTACACCGGCGGAGATGTCGAAGACCCGGACTACGCGGTGGTGCGCACCGGCCGCAGTGGCCACGCCGAGGCCATCCGGGTGGTGTTCGACCCGGCGCGGCTGAGCTACGCCGACCTGCTGGACTGGTTCTTCCGCATGCACGACCCCACCACCCGCGACCGGCAGGGCAACGACGTGGGCTCGCAGTACCGCTCGGCCATCTTCGTGGCGGACGACCACCAGCGGCAGCAGGCCGAGGCCGCGGTCGAGCGGGCGGGCGCGTCAGGCCGCTGGTCGCTGCCGATCGTCACCGAGATCGTGCACGCGTCCGCGTTCTTTGCGGCCGAGGGGTATCACCAGGACTACCTGCGCAAGAACCCGGGCGGGTACACCTGCCACTACCTGCGCGATTGAGAGCAGCCGGCGGCTCCAGGTCGCCCCACCGACCACCAGGGCGATCGCCAGGACCACCAGGGCTGCGCCCGCGAGCATGCGGCCGGAGAGCGGCTCGTGCAGGACCACGTGTCCCAGCAGGATCGCCACCACGGGGTTGACGAAGGTGTGCGTGGCCACGGACGAGGCCCTGACCCGCTGCAGCAGCCAGGTGTAGGCGCCGAAGCCGACGATCGAGCCGAACACGATCAGGTAGGCCAGCGCGGCCAGGGGAGCCATCCCGATCCCGTCGAGGTCGAGCATCCGGTGCTCGCCCCGGACCAGGCCCGCCGCGGCCAGTACCACGCTGCCGCACATCATCTGCTGGGCGGCCCCCATGAACGATGACGCCGGCTGGGGGAGACGGGGCAGCAGCAGGGAGCCCACGGACCACGCCATGGAGGAGGCCAGCAGGACGACCACGCCCCACACGGCCATCGGGTGTCCGCCGACCAGGCCGTCGCCGGCCAGCAGGTACACGCCGGCCAGGCCCAGGGCCATGCCCACCAGGGGGAGGGCGCCCGGCCGTCGCCGCTCGAACGCGGCCCAATTCGCCGCCAGCAGCCACAGGGGCACGGTGCTGCGCAGCAGCGCGGCCGCCCCGGAGCTGACGTACAGCTCGGCCCAGAACACCGCGCCGTTGCCCGCGGCCACCATCACCACGCCGAGCAGGGTCCCGGTGCGCCAGTGGGCCGCGGTCGGTCGGGGGCAGCCGCGGAGGCGCAGGACCGCGTACAGCAGGCTGCCCGCGATGGCCACGCGTAGCGATGACAGCAGCAGGGGAGGGAGGACCTCGACCGCCACGCGGATGGCAGCATAGGTCGAGCCCCACACCAGGTAGATCACCGCGAAGGCGAGGGAGATGAGCAGGGCCTGGGAGCGTCTCTCGAGCGTCATGCTTCCAGGCTAGGCGCGGGTGCGTATCCATAACAGATTCAGGAATCGCGATTTGTATCGGATACAGATGGGGTAGAATGAGTACTGTTATGGTCGTCGACGGCCGGATCTGTACCTGCCGATCGGGCAACGCCGGGGATAGGGTGGTGACCATGCAGGGCACGCTGTACGAGGACGTGGCCAGCCGGGTGCAGGCGATGATCGCCGAGGGAGCGCTGCGGCCGGGGGACCGGATACCCTCGGTCCGGCGGCTGCACCGCCAATGGGCGGTGAGCGTGTCCACCGTGATGGAGGCCTACCGGCTGCTCGAGGACCGGGGCGTGGTGGAGGCGAGGCCCCGGTCCGGCTACTACGTGAAGCCCGATCCCCGCGCCCTGGTGGGTGAACCCACGGTCAGCACACCCTCGTCGCGGCCGCGACCGGTGCGGACCGACGTGGTGATGCGCATGCACGCGGAGATCAACGACCCGGGCGTGGTGCGGCTGGGCTCCGCCGCGCCCGACCCGGACCTGCTGCCCCAGCGGGTGCTGGCCCGCAAGGTCGCGGAGGTGACGCGACGCCACGAGGCGCTGTGCCACGCCTACCTCCCGGGCCAGGGGTACGAGCCGTTGCGGCGCGAGATCGCCCGCCGCATGGTGGACGCGGGCTGCGCGGTGACCCCGGACGAGGTGGTGGTCACCAGCGGCGCGCAGGAGGCGCTGTTCCTCTGTCTGAAGGTGTTGACCAAGGCCGGCGACGGTGTGGCCGTGGAGTCGCCTGGCTACTTCGGGTTGTTGGAGATCCTGGAGACGCTGGACCTCAGAGCGGTCGAGATCCCGACCCACCCGCGTCACGGCATCGATCTCGAGGCGCTGGAGGAGGTCTTCGAACGCGGTGACGTGGCCGCCTGCAGCCTGGTGCCCAGCTACTCCAACCCGATGGGGTGCTGCCTGGACGACGAGCGCAAGGCAGCGCTGGCCGAGCTGTCGGCCCACTACCGCGTGCCCGTGGTGGAGGACGACATCTACGGCGAGCTGTCCCACGACGGTCCGCGGCCGCGCGCGGTCAAGGCCTTCGACCGGGCCGGCACTGTGCTGTACAGCAGCTCGTTCTCCAAGACCGTCTCCCCCGGCTTCCGCGTGGGCTGGACCGTGGCCGGCGCCCACCGGCAGGACGTGATGTGGCTGAAGAACATGTCCTCCATCTGCGCGCCCGCCCTGCCGCAGCTCGCGCTGGCCGCGTACCTGCGGGACGGTGGCCACGACCGACAGCTGCGGCGGCTGCGCCGGGTCTATCGGGACAACCACGCCCGCGCCATCGCGGCCGTGGCCCGGCACTTCCCGGCCGGCACCCGCGCCACCCGCCCCACCGGAGGCCAGCTGCTGTGGGTGGAGATGCCGCGGGGCGTGGACTCGGTACGCCTGTACACGGCGGTGGCCGAGCACCGCATCTCCATCGCCCCGGGGGTGCTGTTCTCGGCCAGCGGCCGCTATGGCCACTGCATGCGGCTCAACCTGGGGGTGGTGTACGACGACCGGGTGGAGGGGGCGATGGAGATCCTCGGCCGGTTGGCCGCGAGGCAGCTGGAGGAGGGGACGTGACGACGCTCGATGCCCGCAGGCTCACCGCTCCGCTGATCGACGCGGGGTTCTTCGGTGCCGGACCGGTGTTCGGCCACCCGATCCTGCAGGTGATCGTCGACCTCGACGAGCCGTTCGACCTCGATGACCTGACCGCGGCCGCTGCGCGCACGGCCGAGGTGCTGCCCGAGCTGCGCTGCCGCTACCGTCCGCGATGGTGGCGCGACCGCTGGGTCCCGGACGGCGAGCAGTGGCGTCCGCCCGTGGAGCAGCGGGACGCGCCGGAGGGGATCGAGGCAGCCACGCGGTCGCTGCTGACCGACGAGATCGATCCCGTGACCTCGCCGCCCTGGCGGGTGATCCAGCTGGTGAGGGCGGGCGAGTGCCGGCTGGTGGTGAGCGTGCTGCACATGCTGGTGGACGCGGCCGGTGCGCTGGCCGTGGTGCGCGAGCTGTGCGCCCAGATCGCCGGCCAGGACGGCCCGGGGCCATCCCGGCCCCGGCGTGGCCTGCTGCAGCTGGTGGCGGCCATCGGCCCGCGCGGCTGGCCGGCGCTGGCCTGGGAGACGCTGGGCGCGGCGCGGGTGTTCGTGCACATCCTGCGCATGGCCGGCCACCAGCTGGGGGGGGACGGCGCCGCAGGCACCGCCGCCACCCAGACCTTCGGCGGCGTGACGGTGGCCGTGGACGAGGGATCGCCGTTCCGGGAGCGCTGCCGCGCCCTGGGATGCACGGTCAACGACGGGCTGGTGGCCACCCTCGCCCTGCTGCTGGACCGCATCAGCGGCCCGGGCCTGCTCGGCATCCTCTTCACCGTGGACATGCGACGTCTGCTGCGCGACGAGCAGCCGCGCCTCGCCAACCTCAGCGGCATGGAGGACGTGGTGCTGCCGCGGACGATGGCCGGCTCGTTCGAACAGGCGGCCACCGCGGTCCACCGTCGCACGGTCCGGCGCAAGGCCCGCTTCCCGGGGCTGCCGACGCTGGTGTTCAACTTCACCCTGATGGCCGTGGTGCCCCACGCCGCGCTGCGGCTCGTGGTCCGGCTGTGGGCGCGCTGGGCCGCCGCGCTGGTCAACCGGGGCCTGCTGGTGACCAACATCGGTCCGCTGGACCGTCACCTCGCGCCGCTGGGGACCCGGGTACGCCACGCCACCATCATCGGCCCCTGGGTCCATTCCATGCGCACGCCGATCATGACCGCGACGAGCTTCCGGGATCGCCTGAGCCTGTACGTGGCCGGGTTCGAGGGGAGGGGGGACGCCGAGCTGATCACCGGCCACCTGGTCGAGATCCTCCCCGGAGCCGAGATCCACTGAGCGATCAGGTCAGGGTGTCGAATCGTTCCCCGAATCGCCCCAGCGATCGTCCGCCCACGGCTGCGTCCAGCACCTCGGCACGCAGCGCGCCGACCTGTTCCGCCAGGACCGTCATGTCCTCGCCGGTCCGGATGCGCTCCACCAGGCGCCGCCCGGCCTCGTCCTGCGGCAGGTCGCCCTCTCCGGCCAGTGCTCCGAACAGACCCCCGCTCTTCGAGCGCCCCAGCGCGGCAGCCAGGTCCTGCCAGTCGGCCAGCAACCCCTCCCAGCGCGTGCGCGCCTCCAGGGGCAGCGGCTCGGTGTCGTCGTCCCAGTCGCGTTCCCCGACCACGGCCTTCTTCAGGCGCATGATGCCCAGCGCGATGCGGCCGACCACGAGCAGCAACAGCAGGGTCACGGACACCGCGAGGCCGGCCAGGCCGCCGCCGATGGCTCCGGGCACGGTGCCGTCGGTCGCGCCGATCCAGGCGCCGAAGACCGCGCCGCAGACCAGCACGGCGGTGAGGATGGCGCAACCGATGCGGGCGCGGTTGCGGGGGGGGCGGGCGGGGCCGTGGCCCGCGGACGTCGACTGGTCCTCGGCCGGCTCGTCCTCCTCGTCCTCGGTTGCCTGATCGACGAGCCAGTCGCGAAACCCAATCAGCCCCATGCCCGCGAGCAGCTCGGGGACCTCGGCCGACGCCTCCGTGTCCTCGTCACCGTCGGGCAGATCGAGCCCGCCAGCCAGCACCCGGTGGAGCAGATCCTGGTCGGGTGTGGCGCCAGCCTCGCGGCAGGCCGTGGCGATCTGCTCGGATCGCTCCTCGGCGAGCCGGGTCCGGGCCGCGTCCGGGCACAGCCCTTCGGCCAGCAGCCGCAGCAGCCACGGGTCGCCGTCATCCTGACGGACGAGGCGCCCGCGCACGTCCGGGGGCCACGAGCGCTCCAGCGGCGGGCAGTGGAACTCGTCGTCCTCGTCGTCATCCTCCTCGGTCCACGCGGCCTCGCCGTACAGGTCGTCGAAGTACCCGCGGTCCAGGCCACCGAAGCGGTGCTCGAAGGCGAACAGCCGTCGGCCCTCGTGGAACGCGGACACCGACACGAGAGCGTCGTCCACGGTCGTCGCGCGCAATGCCAGGCATCGCTGCGCGCGGGAATGTACGGCGAGCTGCCAGTCCGCGGCGCCCACGCCCAGCCCCCACACGGACGCCAGCGCGACCTGCCAGTCGCCCAGCGCCTCGGGTTCCGCCTTGCACCGCTGCCTCAGGTCTGCGGCGTCGCCCCCCAGGGACGCCAGCACGTGTACGCGCATCGCCATGACCACCATCCTCCCGTCGACCCGGTCGACCGCTCCCGCCCGACTCATGTCCCCATCACCGCGTGGTGTGACGATCGACTATGCTCGATGTCACCACGAGCATCGATCCATACGGGGGAGAGATGACCACGAACGACCTGATCCGCGCGGCCGCGGTGTGCGCGGCGCTCGCCCTGCTGCCGTCCTGCACTGGGGACTGCGACGATGATGACACCTCGGGCGCGTCCGACGACGACGTCGCCTGTGACGACGACACGGCACCCGGGGATGACGACACCGGCGGGGACGACGACACCACCCCCGGTGACGACGATACCGGTGACGACGACACCACCGGGGTCGAGCCACCGGCCCACTTCGTCGAGGTGGCGCCCGATCCGACGGTGGGCACCACCGAGGCGTTCTGGATCGCGAAGTACGAGATGAAGATCCTGGGCCACGACGACGGCGACGTGGAGTACGACGAGGCCGGTGTGGCGGAGAGCCGGCCCTCGGGGATCCCGTGGCAGTGGCTCAACCAGGACCAGGCACGGGCCGAGTGCGAGGCGCTCGGCGAGGGGTTTGCCCTGCCGACCAACGCCGAGTGGATGACCGTGGCCCGCAGCATCGAGGCCAACGCCCGCAACTGGAGCGACGGTCAGACCCACCCCGCCGGCGCCGCCGACGCCCAGCTCAACGTGGGGCACACCTGTCGCAAGGGGCTGCTGGGCTCGGACTGTCGCACGGACCAGTTCCCCTACTCCGGGGAGGGGTTGCCGGCGAGCATCGACGACGACGAGGGACTGTACGGGTACGTGCCGGGTGACTACGAGGTCGAGGCCCCGACCCTGGACGAGAACGGCTGGAACGCCTACCGACGCACGTTCTACCTGGCCGACGGCCAGGTGATCTGGGACTTCGCCGGCAACGTCTGGGAGTGGATCGACTGGTACCTGCCCCTGGCCGAGGAGCGGGCCAGCTACGGCGAGGTCACCGACGACTTCCTCGAGATCAACCTGTGCGTGGCCACGGCCGAGATGCCGGACGAGAGCTTCAAGAGCCTCAACATGGAGATGACCGGCCTGATCAACGCCAACCGCCTGGGCCGCTACCACCCCACGGCCGTGGACCACGATGCGGGTGCGGCAATGCGAGGCGGCAACTTCATGCATGGGTCGTGCAACAACGGCATCTACGCCCTGGGCATGGGGTACGCCCCGGACACGGACCACATCATCTGCCGGGTGGGGTTCCGCTGCGTGTGGCATCCTCTGCAACCGTGAGAGGAAGCGCCATGATCCCCCATTCACTTCGAACGACGTCCACCCTGCTGATCATCGCCGCGGTCGGGGCGACGCTGCCGTGCTCACGCGCCAGCGCCGCGCGAACCTACGCGGTCAACCAGATCGCGCCGCCGGCACACGTGATCGAGGGCGTGCGCACGCTCCACGTCGCAGCCTTCGAGGGGCATGGCGGTGCGGATCTGGCCGTCGGCATCCGCGGAGCGCTGGTGGCGGGCCGCGGGACCTACACCGAGCTGGGTCTCAGCTGGGACGATGGCCTGAAGACGGACGTGTTCCAGGTGGTGGACGCGCCCGACGCCGCGGACGCGGTGCTCCGGGGATCGGTCGAGGTGGTCGACGGCGCGGAGTGGTGGACCGAGGAGCGGGTGGTGCAGGCGGGGGTGACCACGGATATCGCCGTGGAGGACCTGGGCAGCTTCAGCGCCGAGGTGTCCGGCACGGTTCCGGTGAACGTGCACTGCGCACAGCACAGCGTGGGTCTGGTCGTGCGCTGGACGGTGACGTCGGCGGCCGGGGACGTGCTGGCTGGCGGAACCCTCGAGAGCGACACGGCAGCTGCGGACTGCGGCTGGACGATGGAGGAGGTGGACACGCGCTCGACCGAGGCGATGGCCAACGAACTGCTCGCCTGGTATCCGCACGCCGTTGCCAACGAGATCGCGCCGTACTGGGTCAGCCGCGATTTCGCCACTGGCGGGTTCGACAACGACGCCGTGGACGACGCGTTCGAAGGGGACTACAGTCCTACGTTCGGGGACGTGTACTGCTCGTTGCAGGCGCTGGTGGCGGAGAATACCTACGACATGGATCCGGTGTTCGGGCTGGGTCTTGTGCACGAGATGTTCGGTCAGTTCGACCTCGCCCAGGCGCGCTACGAACGGGTGCGGGAATTCACCGGTGGCGAGCGGGCGTCCAGCGCACTGCACAGGATGGACGTGCGCCAGGGTGAGATCGCGATCCTGGCGCGGGCCTACGGGCTCACCTTCGTTCCACAGGGGCCCTTCACGGAGTGCGACCGCTTCGGCCTGCTGCCCCGGATGCAGCTCGACGACGACGCGAAGCTGTACGACGGCCCTGACCCGAAGAACGCCACCGTGCTCGCCGAGCTCCCCGAGGACATGCTGCTGGGGCTGGTCGAGCGCCAGGGCAGGGTCGCGCACGTCGTCACCCCGGACGGCGTGGAGGGGTGGGTCCTCTGGAGGCACCTCGACGAGCCCTGAGGAGGGTGGCGGTTCAGGCGGTCGCTGCGTCTTCACACGCTGCGGTGAGCACATAGCCACCGCATCGCCACCACCAGGCCGTCATCCGGGGCATGTCGGGGTCGACCTGCACGGTCACCGGAGACCAGGGTGAACCGCCGCTCTCTGGAAAGCACGCCACGCTGCGGGTGTCCGCGCGCAGGCCGGTGCGGACCGCCTTGAGCACCGACTCCTTGGCGCTCCACGTGGCCGTGGTCCACTCGTCGGGGTCGTCTGCCGCGTCGATCCCGCGGATCTCGTCGGGCGTGAAGAAGTCCTGCACGAACGAGCGATCCCGGGGCTCGATCCACTCGATGTCCACCCCGATCGGAGTGGCATCGGCCAGTGCGCAGAACGCCGTGCCGTGGCTGTGGCTGATGGAGATCCGGGGCGTGGGCAGGCCCGCGGGCAGGGTCAGCTGGGGCGCGCCGTCGGCGTCGGCGTCGATCGAGATCGAGGATGGGGGAGGGGACTCGTGGCCCTGGTCCCGCAGCCACGCGGCCACCAGCTGCTTGGTCGTCCAGCGACCCAACAGCAAGTCGGCGCGCCGCTTGGGCACGGTCAGTCCCCGCAGGTGCGCTCGCTCCGACCGGCTGAGCCAGTCACCGGGCGCGGGCGCTTCGGAGCACAGCCACCACTGGAGCACGGGATTCCCCCTCAGACGCGCCGTGCGGCTGCCTGGCGCGTGTTGGCCCCCTCGGTGAGGGGAAGGGTCGCCTGGCCGATGGGGACCGTCCTGTAGCCCCGTACATCCACGTGCACCCGGCCGTCCGCGCCCACCACCTGCACGTCGAACGCGTCTTCACGGGCTTCGACCACGGCGCGGAGCTTCACACCGCCTCCATGGTCCGCCGGCAGGTGAAGGTCCACGCGCTCCACGGACGCGGGCAACGCCATGGTCTGGCGGGTCGCCATCTCCCACAGGCCCGCGGCCTGGAAGCACAGCTCGATCAGCCGCGGCGCGGCCAGCCAGCCGCCGTGTTCGACGGAGGAGTCCGCGGGCAGCGAGTCCGGCGCCCAGCCCCAGGCGTGGTCGCCGTCCACGTCCACCTCGCGCAGCACCTGGTAGGCCGGGCCGTGGAAGTACGTGTCGTAGATCGCCTCGCGGCCGACCGTGACGTGGTCCACGCCCGGACGGGTCTCGGGAACCACGATCGGCTCGCAGGCCAGCTCGCCCAGCACGACCTCGGCGGTGAAGTGGACCTTCTCCTGGGATGGCAGTCCCGGCCTGTCGGTGCGGGAACGCAGCGTGGTGTGGACCGTGAGCCGTCCCCCGACCCACCGCGGCGAGGCCGACAGGACCAGAGTGCGCGGTTCGCGGCGATAGAACTTGAACGGCGCGTGGTAGGCGACGCGCTCGATCGCGGTCAACGCGAGATCCGGCGCCAGCAGGTGCGCCAGCTCGGCAAAGGCCTCGATCCCCATCACCCCGGGCAGGTAGGCCAGCCCGGGCTCCACCTCGTGGTCGAACAGGAACGGCTCGGCCTGGGGGTCGAGGGTGGTGTGGATCTCGAGCCCGCCGTGCAGCCCGGCGTCGACGATCTCTCCCAGCATCGGCAGTTCGGCCAGCTGCTCGCGGGCGCGCTGGACATCGAGGCCGCCGTGCTCGCAGAGCTCCTCGACCAGCACACCGAGGCTGCCGCCGACCACGATCTCGCGGGCGTCGCCGCCCTCGACCAGCTCGCGGCGCACGATCGGCACGCCGTGTTCCGGTGGCACCAGGTCGATGCCGGCGGACGCCATGATCGCCGGGATCGAGCCCCGGGTGGCCATGCCGATGTCGGCCCACGCCGACCAGTCGATGGCCAGCCCGCGGGTTCCGGGCCGCCATCGCGAGATGCCGGCCGCGGCCTTGCACAGCAGGTCGTTGGCCGCGCTGTAGTCGGTCTGGCCCGCGTTGCCGAAGCGGCCCGCCACCGAGCTGAAGGCCACCAACGCGCCCAGGGGCATGTCCGCGCTGGCGCGCAGCAGGTGGAACAGGCCGTCGGCCTTGACGTCGAACACAAGGTCGAACTGCTCGGTGGGCTTGTCGGCGAGGGGCCGGCTGATCTCGAGGCCGGCAGCGTGCACCAGCACGTCGATGCGGCCGTGGCGCTCCCGGATCGCGTCGATCGCGGTGGTGACCGCTTCGTCGTCGCGCAGGTCCAGCGCATGCCACGTCGCGGCGCCGCCCGCGGCCTCGACTGCCTCCAGCGCGCCCAGGGCCGCCTCGCGGCGCTCCACGGCCAGCAGCTGCCGCTCGATCACGGCCGGGATCGGCCGGTCGCCCGACTCCTTCATCCTGCCGATCAGCTCGGCCTTGAGCTGCTCGCGGTCTGTGCGGAACAGGGCCACGTCGAAGTCGTCGCGTCGGGGTTCGGGCGTCAGGTCGAGCAGGTGGAAGGCCGCTCCCGTGGCCCGGGCCAGGTCCTCGACGATGGCGCGGGTGATCCCCCCGGCCGCGCCGGTGACCACGAACACCGAGTCCGGGCCGAGATCCAGGGGTGGCGTCGTGGCCGTGGGCGGACGTTCGTCGAGGCCCACCGAGAACCGGCGGCCGCCCCGGCAGCCCACCTCGACCACGCCCGGATCGGACAGGGTCTCGTCGAGCAGCAGGTCGGCCGGGCCCGCGGTCCTGCGGCCGTCCGGGAGGTCCACGACCTTGACCACGGCGTCGGGCTGCTCGCGGCGGTAGGCCTTGCACAGGCCGACCACCGCGCCGCCGATCAGGGAGGTCGCCCCCTCGTCACCGTACCCGTGCAGGCCGCCGAGGCGGGTGCCGGTCACGAGGAACGGGGGCTCGCCAGCAGCCAGCAGGATCTTGAGTGCGCCGAACAGGTTCTTCACCCGCGCGGCGGTGAGCTGCTGCCACGCGTCGGCGGACAGCTCCGGCAGGGGCGGCTCGGCGTCGAGGGCGGGCAGCCAGTACACCCCGTGGATCGGACCGTCGAGCAGCAGCACCTGCAGGGCGGCGGCGAAGCGGTCTCGGTCCGGGTCCGCCTCGAGCAGCAGCACCTTGACCCCACGCTTCTCCAGGCGGTGGGTCAGGGCGCGGCCCACGCCGCCGGCGTCGCCCACCAGCAGGACGCGGGTGTGCGCGTCCAGGGTCACGCCGGTGGGCTGGCAGTGGTCGAGCGGGGGGCGGAGCACGGGTACGGGGACGCGACGGGGGAGGGGGGTGGGATCCGGCTGGGGAGTGTCGGCTCCGCCGGGCCGGACACCAAGCGGAACGATGGTTCCGCGCCGGCCCGCTTGAGCCGACCTACGGTTGGGTGCGGGATCCGGATCGGGATCGTCCTGGGGCATGTGATCGCGCACGAAGCCGACCACGTCGCCCAGGGTGGGGTAGTCGCGCAGGTTGAGCTCGTCCTGCCGTGGGATGTCGAACAGCTCGCGGATGGCGGCGAAGGTCTCGGCCTGCTTGACCGTGTCGATGCCCAGGTCGGCCTCGAGGTCCAGGTCGAGGTCCAGCATGTCGGCCGGGTAGCCGGTCTTGTCCGCGACCAGGGCGACCACCTGATCGGCGATGCCGTCATCCGAGGTAGGCGGGTGGCCGCCCCGTCGGGTCAAAGAGTCGACGTCGACAGACGGCGACGACGGACCCGACGTGTCCGGAGCGTCCTCCACATGGGATCGCACGAACTCGACCACGGAGCCCAGGGTGGGGTATTGGCGCAGGTTGAGGTCGTCCTGCTTCGGGATGTCGAACAGCTCGCGGATGGCGGCGAAGGTCTCGGCCTGCTTGACCGTGT